>NZ_JAASRN010000004.1 GCF_011761635.1 Thermonema lapsum | reverse complement strand
TTACCATTTTTTACTTTTTCACTACTTTTACATCTTGGACACTTCATGACTTTTTTGCTACAAAATTATGAAATCTATATTTAGTTAGCAAGTCCATTTTCATCTTTGGGTTAATCAGCGTTGTAGTGTATTTATTAAAAGAATTCTCAGTGAAAAAAATTTCATCGTAAAAATCACCATTATCCAAAATATTTTGGAACAACTTTTTAAACTTTCATATTCCAGAAATTTAAGACTTTAAAGATATGCTCCCTCTCTTTTTTACAACCTCGCATTCATGATTCCAACCTTAATTATCTTTCTATCCTTTCACTCTGCTTCCTTAACCATTAACCATCTATTCATCTCCTCGATACTCGCTTCCAAAAACTTCTTCATATTTGTGTAACTCATTGTTGTTGAATGGATTAGAGGTTTTTTGCAGAAAAACTCATTCCATTAAATTGGACAACAGTAGAGGTTTTATTAACATCAATTTGTTGGTTTTGAAATAAGTCAGTAGCAACTTTCTCGATGCGGTTAGCAGCTACTTTTCAGTGTCAAATTTTGTTATTTTTATAAACTTCAAAAGCATATAAAGACATGGAAACGTATCTATCGCCTACCTACTTTATAGACAGTAACCACCCGGCAGTAGTTGCTTATACGCGCGAGGTGTGTGGTGATGAGCAAGACCCGTTGCGCTGTGCTGTCAAGCTGTTTTATGCCATACGTGACGGTTGGCGCTACGACCCCAGTGTTGTCAGCATAAAAAAGGAAGACCTCAAAGCCAGTCACGTATTAAGCAAAGACAGCGGCTATTGTGTGGAAAAAGCGGTATTACTGGCTGCCTGTGCCCGTGCTGCGGGCATTCCTTCCCGTTTGCATTTTGCCAATGTAACTAATCATATTGGCACCGAGCGAATAGAGAAGGTATTGGGCACTCATGTGCTTGTCTTTCATGGATATACCGAATTGTGGCTGCAAGAGCAGTGGGTAGCCGCTACACCTGCGTTCAACCGCTCGCTTTGCGAAAAGTTGGGCGTGATGCCCTTAGAGTTCGACGGCACACATGATGCCGTATTTCAAGAATATGACCCACAAGCCGGTAAATTCATGGAGTACTTGCACGACTACGGCAGCTTTCATGATTTGCCTTATGAATTGATGGTCAGCGAATGGCGGCGCTATTATCCTCACCTGTTCCGTAAGCTCCACAACAAGGAAGTGATGGTGCTTACAGACAAAAGCCCAGAGCTTGATTAGATGCGTTTAGCGTTATGGTAAGCACCTTTACAAACAAAGAACATCTGTCGGAGCCGGCGGGATTGAACATGAAGAGCCCCGTAGGTACTCTCGAGAGAGCAAAAGAGAAAAAGTAGCTTCTGAAACAAGAAATGAGCTGAAAAAGGGCTTGGTAATATGCTACAGCTTAGCGATTCAGCAACAAGAATTTATCTATATCAGGCTTTCTGCCCATCAAAATCAAAATATCACCTTCGTAAATGATGGTAGAAGGAGCGGGCACCCCAATGATATGCTCTACTTGGCGGGCTTGCTCTTCTCCTTCGGGTGTTTCTTCGTAGTAGCGCTTGATGGTGATGAGGTTCAGAGCGTACTTTTCGCGCAAACCGATATCTGCCAGCTTCCGGTTGATTACTTTGGGCGGTGGAGGTACTTCTGCAATTTCATAACCATCGGGCAGCGGCAAGCGCACCAGTATGTCCGGATTAAGTAAGCCTTCGGATACGGTCTTTGCCACCTCACGTTCCGGCGAAAGTATTTTAGAAACTCCCAATTGGCGTAGGATTTTTTCCTGTTGGTCACTGGCAGAGCGCACAATGATTTCTTTCACCTTCAGCTCAAGCAGATTCACAGTACACAAGAGCAAGGCTTCGAAGTCTTCGCCTATGGCTACCACCACGGCATCCATCTCCGATATGTTTTGCGCCTGCAGCGCCCGCTTGTCGGTAGCATCGACTTGCACGGCATAGGCTACCTCGTCTTTGATGGCTTCGATGTGCGCCATGTTGTTGTCTAAGGCAAGCACTTCTGCTCCTCGGGCGGCTAAGGTGCGGGCAATTTCCATACCGAATTGCCCTAAACCGATGACGGCAATTTTTCTTTTAGGCATTTTCTTTGACTTTTTGCTTTAGAAAAAGCTGCACCATTTCCAGCGCAGTGTTTATGTGCTTGTTGTTGGGCACTATAATATCAGCATCTTCACGGAAAGGTGCAATGTACCGCTCGTAGGTGGGTGCTACATGCCGCTCATAACGATATAAAACATCTTCAAGGTCATAACCTCGCTCTATTTTGTCGCGAATGATGCGCCGCTTCAGCTTGATGTGCTCTTTGGCTTCAATAAATATCTTCAAGTCGAGCAGCGATGCTACGTCTGGATAGTAGAAAACAAAAATACCCTCCACTACAATAATGGGCTTAGGCTTGAAAACCAATTCTTTAGGCGTAATGTTGGGATTATTGAAGGTATATTCCATGCGGTGCACCGTTTCGCCCTGTAATAAGCGCTGCAAGTCGCGGGCAAAGGCGTCATGGTCAAGCGACTGAGGGGTGTCGAAATTAGCAATATTGTTTTCATCGCGTGGTTGTTCTTCCAAAGGGCGATAGTAGTTGTCTTGCGATATCAAGCAGATTTCGTCTTCGCTGAAGTGATTCAAAAGGCTACGCAAGAAATAGGTTTTTCCTGAGGCACTGCCGCCTGTAATTCCGACAACGTAAGGCTTTTTCATTTGTTGAATGCGATTGGTCGAAAAGCAATGCGAAGATACAACGCTTTGGGCAAAGCTGCTAAACAAGCCAAAAATTACTTGTATTTTTGAGCAAAATAGAAAGCAATGGGAAAATGGTGGTTTCTGGCTGCGGGGGTTTTCACAACTGCCATGCTTAAATTTGCCTTTGCCCCCCCAGCTGCTTTTGTAGGGGGCTTGCCATTGTGGGGTGCCATACTGCTGACCATCGCCGGCATGATGACTACGGTAGGGATAGTAGTCGTTGGGGGGATTCCACTGCGCAACCGAATTGTTGCTTGGCAACGCAAGCGCAACAAACGACGGTTCACACGCCGCAACCGTATGATTGTAAAGATATGGAGTCGCTTTGGTATTTGGGGTATTGCTTTTCTTACACCTATCCTTTTTAGCCCTCCTATTGGTAGCATTTTGGCAGTAAGTCTGGGGGCACCGCGTCGTGCTATCCTGCTTAGCATGTTTGTGAGTGCTTGCTTTTGGGCGGTGGTGATGTGTTTGGCTATCTATTGGCTCAATATAGATTTGCGCAGGCTCAATCCATTTTCATAGATAAATGAACTTTTTTAAATTCGCAGTCGTTTTTGTTTTTGTGAAAACACAAGGGGGCCGACCGGTTTCGACAGCATGGACCGGAGGCATGCCTGCACGTCGGGCGATGGGAGTATCCCGTAAATCTACCTCCCAAACAATAAATGGCGAATCTAACTACGCCCTTGCTGCCTAATCAAGGATTACGGTAGCAAGTACCCGGGGCTTGAGGCGCCCTGCTCCCGGTGCTTCGCCCACTTGTAAGGGTATCAAAACGGAACGGAGCTATGCCCAAAAGAGTGCCGCGCTCTTGCGGGCGAGACACACACGCGGCTTGGGGGTGTTTCAGGTGGTTGCCTACCATGGCACCCCGACATAAGAAGTGGCAACTAAGCGTGTAGACGGCATGTTGCCGGCATGCCTGGACGAGGGTTCGAGTCCCTCCGGCTCCACAAAGCAAACACCCACCCCGCCCATAGAAAAGCGAAGGTGGGTGTTTTTTTATGAAGAGAGTTAGCTAAAATAGACTTGGTGTATTTGTCCAAAATTTTCTCTTATGCTCTGACAAACAACTGCAAAAAATGCGGCAGTCAAAGCATAGTAAAAAAACGGAGAGAACTGTAAGATGTCGGGTGATTGCTTGAATCACTGCTTTTTCTTTTCCACATAATATAAGCCAAAAACGTCGCTCACTCATCGCTTCTACAAACAAATCGAAATTTTTCTTGGCGTTAAAAGCTGAAATAGCCTCCCCTACTCATGAGAAGGGGCACAAAGAAACGCTTCAATAGCAGATTTTTTATTTTTGGTTATACAAAAGCATTTTAAAAATCCCAAGCCACGAGCCGATGGGCATCGTGCACCGAAGGCATGGCAACGGGCTTTGCCAAGGTATGATGCCGGTAATTCCAACAAGCTGCCAGCCAAGGAGTAGCCTCGCTTTGCTCTTCGATGAGCAGACTCAGCGTGTAGAGTTGTGTCAGGCGCTCGAACAGATGTTTTGCTACCAGTTGATTTTCATCGCCTTCGGGCAGCTCCTTCATCTCTTTGAGCAGCTCGTCCAGCTGATGCAAAAAGGGAAGCGCAGCCTCGCCCTCTTGCCGGAAAGCAGCGCTCATTTCTTTGACCATCACCTCCAAGCCTTTCGACTTGGCAGTTGCCCGCAACATGTCTAATATCATGATATTGCCAGCACCTTCCCAGATAGGCAAGACCAGCGCGTCACGCATCAGTTTGGGCATCACGCCGTCTTCAATGTAGCCGATGCCCCCCATCATCTCCATCGACTCCCGTATAATATAGACCGCTTCGAGGGCTGTATATCTTTTTACCATAGGAATCAACAAGCGTGCTAAGTGGGCTTCGCTTTCGTTGCCGTTGTCGGCGCCATCTAATGCCCTGATTGCCCGCCAGGTAATGTAAAAGACAGCCTGATAGCGAGCCCCCAGCTCTACGAACTTATCATAAGCCAAGGGGTGCTCAATGAGTCTCTTGCCGAAAGTAGAACGATGGCAGGCAAATTGATAAGCTTCAACAAGCGCACGACGGGCAAAGGCTGTTGCCGCTACTGCATTGTATAGGCGCGAAAGATTGACCATCTCTGCCATCAACTTAAACCCCTCTCCTTCTTTTCCTATTCGCTTGGCAAGGGTGTTGTGCATGATAATTTCGGCACTTGCCATAGAACGTACGCCCAGCTTATCTTTCAGGCGTACCACCTCCATAGGATTGCGCCCGCCACCCGGCAAAGTGGGCTCTACCAAAAACAGAGAAAGCCCACGTGTGCCTTCTGCAAGTGTACCGGTGCGTGCCAAAGCAAATATCACTTGGGCATTGGCATTGCTACAGAACCATTTCTCGCCATTCAAGCGATAATAATTGTTCTTTTCGGGAGCTGCCTTTACTAAGTTGGCACCTACATCAGAGCCGCCCGACTTTTCGGTAAGAAACATAGCACCGGTATAAAAGTCTGCGAGCTTGTCGGTATAGATATGCGGCAGCAAACGCTGTTTGTCTTCTTCTTCGCAGAAACGGTCAATCAGACGAGCGGCGCCATCGGTCATACACAAAGGACAGGGAATCCCCCCCTCTGCCATGGAATACAAGAAATAAGGGGCAAAGCCTGCCAAATGGCGCTCTTTTTGAAAGGCAGCTCGCAGCTTAGGATGCCACTTCACTCGAAACATATCCGAGCGCACGGCAATATCCATCAGTTGCCAATAGGCAGGATGAAACTCTATTTCGAAGATATCTTCGCCATAGAAATTGCGTCGTTTTAGAACAGGCGGGTGTTTATCGGCAGCCAGCGAAAGGGCATCCATCACTTGGGCAGCTTGTGCACCGGTCCATTGCAGCTTGGGAGTCAAGTACTCACTCAACTGCGGAGAAAAATACTTTTTCCAATAATGAGCTGCCAAGCGGTCACTTTCATAAAAGTTTTGACTGGGGGAAAAATCCGCAGGCAATACTCGGTTTTCTATGTGATTGCGGCTGATGGTATCCATGGTTTCAAGATTTATTATGCATACCGAATATACACAATATTTTGTAAAAAAAGTACTAAGAGCATAATAATGCTATTTTATGCCACTCGAAGCCTGATGAAAACACACAGAAGCCGCCCCAAAGGAGGCGGCTTCTGTATTTACTAACATAAGAATACGAGCCAAGAGTTATGCATTATCGACCGCTTTTTTGGTGGCATTTTTCTTAGTGAAGTCGTACACTATGGGCGCTGCAATGAACACCGAAGAGTAGGTACCGAAGATAACCCCCACTACCAATGCAAACGCAAAGCCGCGCAATACCTCTCCACCAAACAAGAGCAGGACAAACACTACCAAGAAAGTGGTTAGTGCTGTAATGATTGTACGACTCAAGGTTTGGTTGATGGCTTTGTTAAGTAAGACACCCAAAGGCATGCTACCGAATTCGGTGCGGTATTCACGGATGCGGTCAAATATTACCACGGTGTCGTTGATAGAGTAACCGATGATGGTAAGTATCGCGGCAATAAATACTTGGTCTATCTCCAAAGAGAAGCCCAGCAGGTTGGCAAGCTGGTATGCAGACAATACCACAAAAGCATCGTGGAACAATGCCACCACGGCACCCAAGCTATATTGCCACTGACGGAAACGCAGCAAGATGTAAAGGAAAATAACAATCAAAGAAAAGACTACTGCCACTTGCGAAGTGCTGCGTATGTCATCGGCGATGGTAGCGCCTACTTTACTTGAGCTCAGCACTTTGGGATTCATCTCAGAGAACTGGTTCAAGCCTTTCTCCAATGCCTCGCGCACAGTATTGTCGGCGGCATCGCTTGCATCATCAATCAAGTAGCTGGTTGTTATTTTCAGGCGATTGTTGGCACCAAAAAGCTTCACTTCGGGAGCTTTGTTTTCAAATACGGGAGCCAAAGCAGCACGCACCTCTTGTGTCGATACGGCTTTGTCGAACTCTACCACGTAGGAGCGCCCGCCTTTAAAGTCAACCCCCAAGTTGAATCCTCCCATAATGAGGGTAGCCACAATCCCCAAAACAATCACTACCGAAGAGAAGATGTAGGCTTTTTTGCGATTGGCAATGAAATCAAAGTTTTGGGAGTCGAGCCATTCCGATACCTTGCGCGTAAAGGTAGTAATGAAGTTGATGCGTGGCTTTTTACCATCGCCGGCAAGATATTCTACTACCAAACGGGATACAAATACCGAAGAGAAGACCGAGCACACAATGCCAATCAAGAGGATGATGGCAAAGCCTTGCACCGGACCAGAGCCAAAAATATAGAGAATCAAGCCGGTAAGGAAGGTGGTCACGTTGGCATCGATGATAGAGCTCAAGGCTTTGGTGTAGCCTTTTTCTATGGCACCGACCAAAGGCAAACCATGTTTCAATTCCTCACGGATACGCTCATAAATCAGCACATTAGCATCCACTGCCATACCTATGGTCAATACGATACCAGCAATACCGGGCAGGGTAAGTACAGCGCCTAAAGGTGCCAGTACACCGAAGATAAACAAGAGGTTGATAAACAATGCGAAGTTGGCAACCCAACCACTGCTGCCGTAATACACAGCCATGAAGGCAAGCACCAATATGAAGCCCAAGACAATAGACAAAATGCCTTGACGGATGGACTCTTTACCCAAAGAAGGACCCACCACGGCTTCTTCTACGATGCGTACGGGGGCAGGCAGTTTACCGGCTTTCAATACATTGGCAAGGTCAGCAGCTTCTTCTACGGTAAAGTTACCGGTAATAGAGGAATTGCCTCCGGTGATTTCCGACTGCACGGTGGGGGCGGTGTACACATAGTTATCGAGCACGATAGCTATACGCTGTCCTATGTTTTCGCGGGTAATTTTTGCCCACTTGCGAGCTCCTTCGGCATTCATAGACATAGAAACAGACGGGCGCCCATTTTCGTCATAGTCGGGGCGGGCATCGGCAATAACGTCTCCTTCGAGCAGCGGTTTGCCGTCGCGACGAGTCTCTATGAAATAGAGCTCCAGCTTGCCTGCTAAGGGATTGTCCACGCCGGCTTCGGGTTTGGCAGCCCACAAGATGCGTAAATTCGAAGGGAAGAAGCTGCGCACCATTTCATCGCGCAGGATTTTGTTCACTTCGGCGGTATCTTCTACAGATACATACACGCCGTAGCCGGTTAATACGAAAAGCTCATCGAAACGAGAGCGTTTTATCTGCAGAGAGTCGGATTTGGTAGAGTCGGCTTGTACTTGTTTTGCCTGCAACGAGTCAGCTGCTTTCAAAGAATCGGTTTGTGCCTGCGCGATGGAATCGCTTGTTTCTTCAAAAGGATTGCTTACCTCTTCTTTTTGTTTGGCATTGCTCTCTTCAAAGGGGTTCTTTTCTTCCGCTTGAGCAGCCTTGTCTTCTATTTTCAGGTAGTCTCTCAACTGCAAGAGAGCATACTGCAGGTCAGTGAGCGGATAAACACGATAAAACTCAAGCTTGGCTACCCCGGAAAGCAGCTTTTTAGCACGCTCGGGGTCATCGACACCGGGCAATTCCACTTGGATGCGCCCACTCGTAGGCAACTTTTGAATAGCGGGGTTAGCAACACCGAACTTATCGATACGACGACGCAATACTTCGAAAGCACGGTCAACGGCGCCGTTGATTTCTTTGTTCAAGTAAGCTACTACCTCTTCATCGGAAGAGTTGAAGGTCAATTCTTTGTTTCCGGGATTGGCAAACAAGCGCGCCAAATTGGCATCAGGCTTCACCTCTTTGTATGCTTCGGCAAAGAGGGTACCGAAGGGCGCTTGGCTGTTTTGCTGCTTTTGTTGTGCCAGTTTAAGGGCTTTTTCGAAGTCTCCGGTCTTGGCTCTTGCCCCTGCCAGTGCCTTTACAATATCAGCAGGCGATACTTCAAGCACCAAGTGCATGCCCCCCTGCAAGTCCAAACCCAAGGAAAGGGCACGTTTTTGTACTTCTTCATAAGTAAATGAGCGAAAGCCCAAGTTGTACACTGTCACATTGGCGACAGAATCTAGATAATGTTGCTTTTGGGCGAAATCGATGTTTCCATTTTTGTCGGTGGCATAAGCTTCTGCTTCGCTCTGCACTTTATAGTGCACCAAAGTGAAGGACAGATAATAAACCGACAAGACACCCAATATAATGGCTAACCATTTGATAGCTCCTTTTTCTGACATAGTCTATGTTTGTTTTGGTTTTGATAGAAAACAAATGTTAAATACAAGAATAGGGAATCAGACCTTTTGACAATCTCTGCGGCGCTTAGCTTCAAGCGAAAAAGCTGCTTGCCAAAGCGCAAGAAAAGCATGCCCTGTTAAGGGGCATTGACTACCACAAAGTAACGAAACAGCTGCTCGTAGTATATGAGACGGGGCGAAAAGTCGGGAAAAGCAATGCGGGTATTTTCCGGTGCAGGCAAGCTTATATTGAACAGGAAAAGAAAAGGGTGTTTGAAGTCAAAACGCAAGACCGACAGAAGCGCCTTTTGAGCAATGTCTTGCTCCCAATAATTCTTTTGGGCGGGGTCTTCCTGCTGGTTACCGTCTTGTGAGTGGGTGGGTTCGGTGACTTTGGGCAGCTGTTGCAGTTGTGCCTCATGCAAAGCAGCCTGCTGCACGCTGGCAAAACGGCACAAAAGAAAAACAAGCAGCCCACCCATGTAGGCAAACCGAAAAGAAGTAATATGTATACGCAGTTGCTTCACGCTTTGTATTTGCCTTCAAAACCGCCCGCAATTTATAGAATCTTATTGAATCATTCAAAGCACCTCACGCATGAATGATTTCAAGAATCAAATCATCTACCGAAATATTTTCAGCTTGGGCTTCGAAGTTCAAAACAAAACGATGGCGCAAAACGGGCAGCGCCACAAAGTGCAAGTCTTCGAGGGCAAGTGAATAACGCCCCGAAAGAAAGGCATGTGCTTTGGCAACACGCAGCCACGCCTGCCCTGCACGTGTGCCTGCACCCCACTGCACCCATCGCCGTATGTTTTTGTTGGTAGTAGCTTGGGGGCGGGTTTGTAAAATACATTCATGCACCCAAACAATGAGACGCTCATCAACGGCTACTTTCTGCGCGCATTCTTGTGCTGCCACGAAGTCGTCGCGCCCCATGACGGCTTCAGGCTCATGGAAGTGTTCCACTGCTGTTTGGCGCAACACCTCCAGCTCGGCGTCTGGTGCCGGATAAGTCATTTTCAAATAGAGCAAAAAACGGTCGAGCTGTGCTTCAGGCAGCGAATAAGTGCCTGCCTGCTCCACGGGGTTTTGAGTAGCCAGCAGAAAAAAAGGCGTCGGCAGAGGGTAGGTATTACCGGCATAAGTCACGGCACATTCTTGCATGGCTTCGAGCAGGGCGGCTTGTGTTTTGGGCGGCGTGCGGTTGATTTCGTCTGCCAGCAGCAAGTTGGCAAAGATGGGTCCCAGGCGGAATTCCACCTCTAAGTTCCCATCAGGCAGCTGGCGAATCACTTCGGTGCCTATGATATCGGAAGGCATGAGGTCGGGGGTAAACTGTATGCGATTAAAATGCAATCGCATACTTTGAGCCAAGGTCTTTACTAAGAGGGTTTTGGCTAAGCCCGGCACCCCTTCCAAGAGTGCATGCCCTCCTGCCAACATTGCCGACAATACCAGCTTTACCGTTTCTTGCTGCCCTAATACCACTTGTTCGACTTCTTCAAGCAGCTTCCATAGGCGTTCTTGCAAATACTTTACTTGTTGCTCGGTGGTTGCCCTCATGCGCATTGGGTTTTCAAAATAAACGGTAGCATTGGCGAATTGTTGTGCTTAGTGCTGCTTGTCTGCCTGAGTTACGTTCATTCCATAATTGACCAATAAAAGAGTAAAACACACTTTGGTGCCTCTTTCAGGCGTACTCTCCACAGAGAAGCTACCACCACTCTTCGTAATGAAATCATAGCACATCAACAGGTTGAGCACGGCTGTGTTGAACTTGCTTTTCTCCTGATAGCTGATTTTCTGCACTCCTTCCTGATAGGCTTTCATTTCGGCTTCACTAAAACCAACGCCATTGTCTTGTATGCATACCTTCAAGTGGTTGTCTTCGGGGCATTCTATGTTAATACGTACGCTGCCTTGGGGGGGCGTCATCCGAATGGCATTGGACAGCAGGTTGCGAATCACAAACGATAAGACGTCTTTTTCTATTTTAGCAGCCACCACACGCTTGCATGTATCTTGGAAATGAAGGCTCAACTGCTTGGCTTCAATGAAAGGACGAGACTGCTCTACACTATCACGTATATGCCGCACCAAATCGAAACAAATAGAACTATCGAGGGCAGCGGTTGACTGCTGCTGCATCCACTGCAAAATATCCTGCAAATGAAGCAGTACCTTTTCGAGTTCACCCAACATACGCTGCCATAAATCTTTCTTCTCTTCGGCATCCAGCATATTCTCGTGCGAGGTCAGCAAAATCAAAAAACCTTTCAAGGTGCTGAGTGGCGCGCGTATTTCTTGCGAAATCACGGTATATATTTTTTCCTTAATGCGCAGTTCATGCTCAATGAGCTTGCGCTGCAGGGCGTTTTCTTCGGCTTTCTGAGATACTTCCAACGAAATTTGATGCAATTTTTTGTTTCTGTCTTCCAGTGCTTTGTTCGATGCCTCCAGCTGCCGGTTGATGTCTGCCAAAGTAGCATTAGCTTCTTCGAGTTCTTCCTGCTTGGCTTCCAAATTATTGAGCGCTTCCTGTAAAGAAAAAAGTAGACGGTTGAAGCTTTCGGTCAGTTCTCCCAGTTCGTCTTCGGTAAATTTCTGCACAGCATAAAAAGAGTGTATGCGGTCATATTGCCCTTCTGTAATGTAGGAAGTATAACGGCGCATGACTCTGGTCAGGTGCTGGAGGGGTATAGTCATCAGATAGGACAGGAAATAGCCAAAAGTGAGGCTCAAAATAAGCATAATCAGAAACGATACAATCATGATATTCTGAAACTGCCCTTGGAGGCGGCTGTCCTGTGCTGCCACCTCTCCCAATGCCCGCTCGAGTGCATAAATGGCACGGTCGGCACTGCGGCGCAATTCAAAACGCAAGCCTTCGCCTTCCTGCTCCTCACCTATTTGACGGTAATAGATAAAATACCACCGCAAGTGGCTTTCATACTCTGCCAATAGTTGTTCAAGCTCCCGCAAGGCAGCTGCCGGCAAGCGGCGATGTGCCAGACGACGAAAGCGTTCCAGAGCAGCTTTTAGCTCCTCTTGGTTGGCAGAATCCATACTCTTCATAGCTTTCTGCTCCATCAAGCGTACCTCCATCCACTCTGCCCGGGGCAAGCCAGACACTTGCTCTATAGCCTTTGCCAGCCGCATTACTTCGCCATACTCGCCGTAATTGTTATATCCCATCCGCTGCACTATTACTACTGTTTGGTTCAGCTTGTCGCGGTAGATGCTCAACTGCTCACGAGCATCTTTTAAGTGCAACTGGATGTCGCTTCCTTGCACCAAAGGGGCTTTTAACAGAGTGTCTATGGTCTGTTGAATATGAGTATAGAGTTGTTTATGCTTATCTATCAACTCGCTGCGCCCATAGCGGTAAAAATAACTTTTCTTGAGGTCAGTCAAGAAGAAGCTTTGCTCTATTTTCACCAATTGCAAGGTCTGAATCATTACATTGGTCATCTGCTGCGACAGCAGACTGATGCTTCGACGTTTGTTGTAAAACGAAAGACTAATAGCCATCAAGCCGCCCAAGAGGGCAATAAAGAAGGCATAGCTTGCAAAGAGCTTGTACCGTACAGACCAACGCTTGATTACAGACCACATGCTTTTAAAACATAAAATTCATGGGTAAGATAAAAATTTATGGTCTGTGAAAAAATTGTGAGGGAATTGAAAAAAAACTATATTTGCAACGATGTTGCAAAAAACATGTTAAAGTGCCTCACTACAAAGAATTTCTATGGGCTTGTCTATACCTGTGCTTGCATGCTTGGAGCAGCAAGGCACAAGATTGCATGCTCCGCTTGGATGGGCGCGTAATCGACACTAATGGCAAACCACTACCTGCCGCTACGGTTTACATATTAAACAGCAAACAGGGTAGCATCACTTCTTCGGATGGTTACTACAGGTTAGAAAAGCTGTGTCCTGGGCAATACGTGATTGAGATTTCATTTACAGGATATAGCACACTCTACGACACTTTGCAGCTGACCAGTTCGATGCACCGGAACTATCGCCTGTCGGAGTTGCCGCTGGATGTAGGCAAAGTAGTCATTGAAAGCAAGCCTTTTCTTTATGAGAGTGTTGTTGTGGAAACGCTCAATGACAAAGCACAATGGAGGCAAGCAAGCAAACCGCTCAGCCGCATGCTTGAAGAGATAGAAGGCGTAAGCAGTTTAAGCACTGGTGCCGAGATAGCACAACCTATGTTGCATGGCTTTTGGGGCAATCGCTTAGCTTTGAATGTAGAAGGTAGCCCGCTGGGCAGCCAGCGATGGGGTGCCGAACATGCGCCTGAAATAGACCCACTCGCTTATGACCGCATAGAAGTCATCAAAGGAGCACAAGCCGTCTTGTTGGGCAGCGATGCCATAGGCGGGGCGGTGGTAGTCAAACAATCGCCACTAAGCGACATCGACAGCCTACAAATCCGATGCATACTAAATACGTACAGCAACGGCATGGGGGCACTGGTACATCAAAAAACCAGCGGTCGCCTGTCTGAAAATTTCACTTTCCGGATATATACTACTGC
Organism: Thermonema lapsum; assembly: GCF_011761635.1. Taxonomy (NCBI): domain Bacteria; kingdom Pseudomonadati; phylum Bacteroidota; class Cytophagia; order Cytophagales; family Thermonemataceae; genus Thermonema; species Thermonema lapsum. The sequence goes on along the minus strand of NZ_JAASRN010000004.1, from coordinate 60,162 downwards.
TACCAGCAGTGGCGACCGCCAAGCTGCCCGTTATGTACTTTCCAACACAGGGCACCGCCGCCTAAGTGCCGGTACTGGCTTAGGATATCGCTACCGTCGCTGGGATGCCAACGTACAGTATGATTTCTTCGGTGCAGAAAACGGTATTTTGCGCGCTGCCCACATAGGCAATCTCGATGACCTCGCCCGTGCTATGGAGCGCCACCAGCCTTGGTATGTAGCTCCTTTTAGCTACGACATTGCCAATCCCAAACAAAAGATAGCACACCACAGCTGGCGACTGCAGTCACATCGCCACGGTGAGCACGCCGACTGGTATTTTGTTTATAGCCTGCAAAACAACACAAGAAAAGAATATGACATACGGCGGGGTGGGCGCAGCAACATGCCTGCCGTATGGATGCGTCTGTTGCAACAGCACTTAAGCGTACAAGGGAATTTCCATTTTCTTCGCCAAATGGAAAGCTCCTTGGCTGCTGAAGGGCTCTGGCAAGACAACCTCAACCGCACCGAACAGACCAACACCCGTCCCATCTTGCCCGACTATCGGCGCCAGCAGCTGAGCCTCGCTTGGGCAAATACCCTTCCTTTGAATCGTATGGAATGGAACTGGGGACTGCGCTTAGATTACAATCATGTTCAAGTATGGACCTTCGACTATAAACAACAACTAAATACCCCTGAATTTCGGAAATTCAATGGACAGTTCAATATGGGTATGCATACCCACCTGTCGGATGCGTGGGAATGGACTTCTTCACTGGCGTGGAATTACCGCCTGCCAGCTATCAACGAGCTCTATAGTCAAGGGCTACACCATGGCAGTGGTTGGATAGAAGAAGGATTACTGGTCGATAACACGGGCTACTACACGCCTAAAAGCAAACTACGCTTCGAGCAAACCTACCGCTGGGTGAATCAATGGGTATATAGTAAGAAGCAACACCGCCTCAGCCTGACGCCTCATGTCAGTTACATTCAAAACTATGTAAACCTGGAAGCGGCAGACTTGCGTCTTACCATACGGGGAGCATTCCCGGTATTTCGCTATCGTCAAACCGACGTACTGTGGGCAGGTAGCGACCTGTCGTGGGAATGGCAGCTGAGCCCCTCGCTTAAAACCACACACAAGGGCAGTGTGTTGTGGGCATACGATATAAAGCGGGACGCAGGCTTGAACCAAGTGCCTCCTCCGGTGTATCGTGGTGCTATTGTTTGGCAAAAGGCAAAATGGGGCAAGCTTTCAGATATACAACTGGAGTTTACCTCCGAATACAATGGCATTGCTCTGTCTCTGCCTCATGTTATTGCACCTACCCAAGTGGAAAGTCAAGCGTCTGATACTGACCGGGCATGGGATTTCATGCCTCCCCCGGCAGATTACTGGCTGTTCCACTGGCGCATGGAAGGCAACTACGGGACGCATTGGCGCTTTTCGGTTGAAGTAGAGAATATACTAAACCGAGCATATCGCTCCTATCTGAACCGCTGGCGCTACTTCGCCGATGATTTGGGACGCAACGTATCGTTAAGTGTTCAATATATGTTTCACTGATAAAATCCAAAAAACAATGAGAAAGCAAGTTTTATTCTCGACCCTCTTGGCAGCAAGCGTAGCACTGACTGCCTGCAAAAAAGACGACCCCAAGCCGGTCAATGAATCGGAGCTCATCACCACCGTGGAGGTTACCTTCACCAACCAAGACGATGATTCGGATGTGGTTACGATTCGCTGGTACGATGAAGATGGCGACGGTCCTGCTAATCCCGTCATTACCAACGGCAATTTGAGAGGCGGCGCTACCTACAACGCACAAGTCAAGCTGTTGGATGAAAGCAAATCACCTGCCAAAGACATCACCGCAGAAATACGAGCAGAAGCCGAAGAGCATCAGCTGTATTATGGCTTTAGCAATGCGCTATTTAGCAGCTTCGAGTATCTGGACCAAGATGCCAACGGACGCCCGTTGGGTTTAAGCTTCCGGGTGAGCACCGCTCCTAACCGCAGAGATTCAGAAAATTTCACGGTACTGCTCATTCATGAGGGCGACAAGTCGAAAAACAATGCTTCTAGCCCATGGGTGTACAACCAACTTATAGGTGGCGAAGTCGACGTACAAGCTGACTTTAAGTTGAATCTGCAATTTGAATCTGTGGTAGAATAAGCGATTCTCTGTGCAGTGAAATAAGCGCCGCTCTAAGTGACAAAGTCGAAAAACTTTGTCACTTTTTTACTTTATCTTTGCAGCTATAAATTTTTTTTTACAGGCGTATGTCTTTTTCTGTCAAGCGACTACTCTCCTCTTCCTTGTTCCAGAATTTTGTGGCAAATGGTTTTTGGCAGCTTAGTAATCTTCTCCCCCCTATTATTCTTGTCCCTTATTTAGTCAACACCTTAGGCGGCGAACAATATGGAGCTTTTGCTTTTCTTCAAACTCTTATGGAATATGGTTTTCTAATTACAGATTACGGTTTTTTGCTATCGGCTACCAAAAGAGTTGCACAAGCGTCATCACCCGCCGAAAGGGCAAAAATATTTGCCAATGTGGTTTTTATAAAATTAACATTGGTCGGCATACTCGCTCTTTTCTTCTTTTTAGGATTTGGACTGATTTTTTCGCAAGAATACTCCGTTGGTACCATTGGCTTTCTCTTGCTGGCTATTTTAGGATATTCTCTTTTTCCTATGTGGTATTTTCAAGGTATAGAAAAGTTTAAGTTTATCAGTATTCTAAATGCTTTGAGCAAACTACTTTTAATGGGAACGATTCTGTATTTAGTAAATGAGCGCGACGACTTGACCTATGCTGTTGTGGCTTATTCCATTGCTTATTTGTTTATGGGGGGCGTGGGCTTTATTTATGCACTTCGTTCTTTTGGCACGCCTGTTTTTAAATTACTCAGCATAAAAGAAATAAAGCTACTTTTAAAAGAGGGAGGATACTTTTTCACCAGCTCGCTTATGCCTACAATCTATACGCATTTACCAGTTGTAGTGCTTAAATTTTTCACTAATAACTTATTTGTAGGCTTATTTAGTCTATCTCTCAAGATTGTTACAATTGCAAAGTATACTCTTTTAGCTTTTGTAAATGTTCTTTATCCCCGAATATGTCGGAAAGCTACCCAATTATCTATACAGGAGCTAAATGCTTACCTGAAGAAGGTATATACCCCTCTATGGATAGCCTGTTTATTAGGCTGTGGGTTATTGTTTGGGCTAGCACCTTTTATTGTGCACTTGGTAGATATTGAAAAAGGTAGCATAAATATTCTTGTTTTTGTGCTTCGAATACTATCAGCTGTCCCGATATTAGTTGCAACACACGCTTGGTTCAGCCTCCCCCTCATGGCATATGGGCATGCCAAGCTATATAGTTATGCCATTCTTTATGGTAGTATTTTTGCACTACTTTGGCAAGGTACTTGCGTAGTGCTGTGGCAACGAAATTCATTGCTTTTGCTTTATGGTATTTCCATAGCTGTCCCTCTCACAGAATTCATCATTGGAGGAGCATTTTATGCATACTATCGAAAACTCAAACATTTATTAGAACAAAAAACAACATAGTGCATGAAGGTATTTGCTACGGTAGTTACTCATAATCGAATAGAATCACTAAAAAAATGCATCGAGCACTTGCGCAAGCAAACGCGAAAGCCCGATGCCATTATTATCATCAATAACGGCAGTACAGACCATACTCTTGAATGATTGCACCTACAAGATGACCTCATTGTAATTACTCAAGAAAATTAGTGGGAGTTCTGGCGGCGAATATACCGCAGCCAAAGCCGCTTATGAACGGGATGCCGATTATGTATTTTTGGCTATGTATAAAGCAATTATTCTGGACAAAGCTCCCAAAGATTTGTTTGTTTATCTTAAAGCCATTGTTCATGGGCTTAGCAATAGATTAGGGAAAGTTGAGTTTAAGTAAGAAACTATATAAAAAAGCAGAAGCATATGCATATATATGACTATTTGATTGTAGGTGCCGGATTATTTGGAAGCGTATTTGCAAGAGAACTGACCGATGCTGGTTTCAAATGTTTAATCATAGACAAGCGTCCGCATACGGGTGGAAACGTATATACCGAAAAAAGAGAAGGTATCGACGTTCACATGTATGGTCCCCATATTTTTCATACAAGCGACGACAGAATATGGGCATATGTTAACCGTTTTACTAAGTTCAATCATTATGTGAACCGTCCCAAGGTATATTATAAGGGAAAAATTTACTCTTTCCCAATTAACTTGTTTACCTTATACCAGCTGTATGGAGTAAAAACCCCAGCGGAGGCACAAAAAAAGTTGGAAGAAGTAAAAGTTCCTATTAAAAATCCTAAGAATTTAGAAGAATGGGTATTGTCTCAGGTAGGGCAGGAAATCTATGAAATCTTCATCAAAGGATATACCATGAAGCAATGGATGTGTGACCCCAAAGAGCTACCTACTTTCATCATCCGGCGTCTGCCCATTCGCTTGACTTTTGACGACAATTATTTCAACGATTGCTACCAAGGCATTCCGGTCGAAGGATATACAAAAATGATGGAGCGCCTGCAGGCAGGTATAGAAGTACGCCTTAACACAGACTACTTCGCCAACAAAGAGTATTTCGACGGTACAGCCCGCAAAGTGGTATTTACCGGAAAAATAGATGAGTTCTTTGGTTACCGTTTTGGTGAGTTGGAATATCGCACGCTCCGCTTCGAACACGAAATGCACAAAGGCGATTACCAAGGCAATGCAATTATCAACTACACCGAGTATGAAATCCCTTATACTCGTATTTGCGAGCATAAGCATTTTACTTTTGGGCAGCAAGAGCATACGATTATTACCAAAGAATATCCAGAGGCATGGAGTAGAGGGAAAGAACCTTATTATCCAATCAACAACGAACGAAACAACAAAATTTATAAACAGTATGCGACACTTAGCGAAGAGTTAAAAGATAAGTACATTTTTGGAGGTCGCCTTGCCGAGTACAAATACTACGATATGCATCAGGTGATTGGTTCTGCTTTGGCAAAAGCAAAAAAAGAAATTGAGTTTCAAAAATCTACTTGTTCATAATCTCTTATTTCCATGAAAAACAATCAAAAAGTAACGGCAGTAGTGGTTACTTACAACCGTCTGAATTTGTTGCAACAATGCATAGAATCATTACGCAATCAAACATACCCGGTAGAACGCATTCTTGTAGTTGACAACGGAAGCAATGACGGGACATCTGAGTGGTTAGACAATCAGCAGGATTTGTGTGTAGTCCATCAGGAGAATTTAGGAGGAGCCGGTGGTTTTTACAGAGGATTCAGCGAAGCGCTTAAACAAAACACCGACTGGGTTTGGGCAATGGACGACGACTGCATTCCCCAATCAAATGCCTTAGAAGCACTGATTCACTACGCATCAGAAGCAAATAACATTTATTGCAGTGTAGCGATTAGTACTCAGAATCCAACACAACTCTGCTGGATTACCAAGACCATAGGCGGGCGCCGTTTGCAAAAAACAGATGAATTAGGGGAGGAACCAATAGAAGTAGCCGGTGCCCCTTTCTTAGCTATGCTTCTTTCTACTGAACTGATAAAAAAAGTTGGATTGCCAATAAGCGAGTTATTTATCTGGGGCGACGATACAGAATACTGTTGGCGTGCAAGAAAAAAAGCACAAAGCAGAATCTTTTACATTCCTCAAAGCAAAGTATATCATCCGCCAACAGAGTATATGCCCATACGTTTGCTTCCATTCATGCCACATGTTAACCTTGTAAAAGCCGCTCCTTGGAAGCTATATTACGAGTTTAGAAACGTTACATTTATCAATAAGCGCTATCTTTCTTCGCTGAAATACTATTGCTTCTATCTGCCTAAAACCATTTTTAAGTTGTTTCTATATGGGAAGTACCTATTTAGGGAATCTCGTTGGAAGCATGTAAAAAATATGCTACAAGCCATCTACCAAGGGCATAAAGGGCAGTTGGGCAAAGTGAATTACGAGCACCTATAAAGTTCAAGTATTTTGAAGAATGCCTTTTTGATTCCAAGTCTCTCGGGGCAACATATACCACAAACTACCTATCCACATATACCACACAATGCCCTTCTGATTGCTTAAATAGCAATCTATCATAAGGGCTACAAAAAAAGCAATCGACTGCAGAGCATACCAATAATTGCCTCGCCGGATGCTCTGTATGATAGGGTATAGAAATACCGTCAGTAGCAGTAATAACCCTAACAAACCATGGCGCACTGCCTCTTCCAGAAATTCATTGTGTGTACTGAAGCCTTCTAACCACTCCCAGCCATTTGCCTTATAGCAGCTATTCAATGCTTGGGTGGCATCGCCGGTTCCCACTCCACAAAGAAAGGTTTTCCAATTTTGTGTCCATACTTCTACCCCGCAATGCCACTGCCCCAAACGATGATAAAAGCTGTATGTTAAAAAGCCAGCAAAGTCCCAGACAGAGCGCAGGCTTATGTTTTTGTCCACACCAAACTGATATGAACTACTATCCCATTGACTCATAGCAAACAAAAAACCTACGACAAGAAAAGAAGGCACTCCTGCACTCAAATAAAGCAAGTACCTCTTGCCCTTTACTGCCAATAACTTGATTATCCCTGCACCTACAGGCAGCAGCAGCATCGCCACAACAGCAGCCTTGGCATTCAAGAGTAGTAATGTAGCAAATGCTACTACGGTAAAGCCTGCTGCCAGCGCATAAGCTGCTGTTTCCCTTCTTTGATATACAAGATACCATATCATGAAAGTGGCTGTAAGCCAGTACATTCCCATAAAGCCATGATGAAAAGGGGTCGATTGAGTAATTATCCACATATTGATTTCATGAAACTTCATATAAAAGGGCAAAACTCCCCCAAGAGTATAGGGCAAAGTAAAGAAGGTAGAAACCACAAAGCACCACATCAGCAGGTGATATTGTTTTTTGTGCAGTGAAGGACTTACTGCCCACATCCATGGCACCAGTACCAACAACATGTGGACTTCCAGATGAAACATACCTTCATCATAGTTTGAGCTCCACAACAAGCCTATGGCGAATAAAGCATACCATGCCCAATGTAGCAGTAACCAAGAGCGTTCCCTCCAATCTTTCCAAGCTGGGCGATGATAAAGATGATAGCCCAGGGTCCAAGCCATCAGCAGGATAGTACAAACTCCATTGAAGTGCTCATGCCAAGGCAAAGAAATAACTACCAACGCCAAAAGGAAAAAGAAAACTTTTTCGTTAAAAAGTGTTTTCATATCGCTAAAAAGTGTTTTCATAAGCTCTGTGATAAACTTCTGCCATTTTCTGGGCATTAAAGTTTTCTTCACACAAACTGCGCGAAGCCTTTCCCATATCATGCAGTACTTGACTTGGAGCGTTCAATAACACACGCAACTTTTTTACTGCCTCTTCTGCTGTATCAAACAAGAAACCGTTGACATTCTCCCTTACCAAGTCTTCGTTACCTATACACCGATGCAACACAAGCGGCTTGCTACACATCATAGCTTCTAACACAGCAAAGGGCAAGCCCTCCCACAAGGAGGTAGATAGGTAAACATCCGCTTGCTTTAAATAGCTAATAACTTCCTCTTTGGTCAGCCAGCCGGTCAGTTCTATATTGGAGGCTGTAAGCTCATCGGCAAGCTCGCCATCACCCACCCAAATAAAACGAATATGCTTTTCTGCTTCAAAGCAGCGTGCAATAGCATTGAACAAGGCGGGATTTTTCTGAATGGAAGCTCTTCCTACCGTAAGTACCACTTTTTCTTCTGGTTTGTTCTTTAATTTTTTCGCTACTGGATAGTCTTCCGGGCAAAAAGCTGTGCCATTGTTGATGAAATCTGCCCGTATGCCTTTTTTTTTCATGTAAGCTGCTTCTGAAGCTCCACAAGCAATAACCCTACCCGAATATAAAGCCGCTATGTACTCCAAAAACCAAAAGAAAAAACGTTTTAAGTTGCTCACGTCCCGGCGTGCGAATGCAAGCCCATTAGGAGTATAGATAAGCTTTTGGGTCGGCACAGTTCCCTTCAAAGCAAAACGCCCCAAAAAGCCGGCTTTAGAGGAGTGCAGATGCACTGCCTGAATCTGATGCTGCTTGCGTAGGTTGTTTACGATGGACCTGAGCGCCCAAAACGCTCTCCAATCGGCTACGAGGTTTACCTCCCGCTGCGCTGCGGTCCACTCTATAAACTCCGTATTTTCTGGAAACTGCCTTTTTATAGCTTCCACATCTTCTACTCGCTTCCCATAAATGATAACATGCTTATATTCCGGCTGATGCTTTACTATCTGAAGAATAAATTCGATAATTCCCCCTCCAAATGCTTCGGCTACATGAATGATGGCTTTCATAATATCGTGGACATTATTGAATGTTCAGCTTTTTCTTTAAAAAAAGAACCCAGGAGTAAGGTAATATAAATAGCATACAGACTCGCAGCATTCCTAACCAGAAGTAGGGGTTGCCGAGCGCACGGTTTGCCCAAAGCACTTTTATGCGAGACCTTAGCTGTCTCTTGCGTTTGGTCATAGAAATACCTTTGTTATTCAATTCATAAAATGTAAGGCTTTGGGGAATAACAGCAGTTTTAAATGCATGAACAAATTTAAAAAAGTAAGCATAGTCCTCTGCTGCCGGGTAATCATATGGGTAACCACCAATAGAACGCACCGCAGAAGCCCTCATCAACACAGAGGGGTGCATAAAAGCTATTTTTAAAAACATGCTCCTCTTAATCTCCTCATGGGCTATAGGAGCTTTATAGGTGTATATTTTTTTTCCCTCTGTCGTTACAATATCCACCCACGACCCCAAGAGTGCTACTTCCGGGTGCTCGTCCATATAGCGCTCTTGAATAGCAAAACGCTCTGGGTGACAAGTATCACCAGCATCTAAGCGAGCGATATAAGGACTATCAGGAAAATGCTCAAGAATATACTCCAAGCCCTGATTTAACACATGCTCAATCCCTCGATTCTTCTCGTTGAGTAGCACAATCACCTGCAAGTGTGCAAAGCAATTTTGAAGTTTGGCTTCATCGGGTCGTTGTTCTGCTTTGCTCCCATCATCCACTATAAGCACTCTCACTCTCGGTTTTGCTGCGATGCTGGCTAATGACTTGTGTAATCCATCAAGATTATTGTAGTGAGGAATGAGTACTGTGGTCTTGATGGCATTAGTTTTCTGGTTGCTCATATTTTTTACCTATGTAAAGTCCTAATATCAAATAAAAATAAGGCTCTCCACCTCTAAACTGTACAAGACCAGCTATGAGATAGAGCACAAGAGAAAGAAGAAAAAGGTTTGCTCTATCCTTGATAAAGTCTTTCAAAATATTAAACGCTAATATAAGGAATAGTAGTCCCCCAATTACTCCGAAATCACTAAAGCACTGCATGTAGATGTTATGCACATTGTCTTCGCCAAAGCTTTTTTTGGTTAACAGCTCCATGACTGGAACTGTATTTCCTGCACCTGTTCCACTCCACCATCCTGCACGCAGCGCTTGGGCGTATCCACTCCACAAATGAAAGCGTCCCTGCATCCCTTTATCTTCGGAACCACCAACAGACAGCAAGCGCTGCACAGCAACCAGCTTTTCACTAATTAGCTGCCAGTCAATAAAAGTTATCAAATAACCAAACACCGCTGCTCCAAATATTAAAAAAAATTGGCGTTCCCATCGGCGTGCATAAGGAGAAGTATAAAAGAAAAAGAAGCTTATCAGGTTCATCACAATCGCTACACGAGAAGCATAAATTAAACCAACCCCCATGCAAGCAAGCCAAACGAAGTAAAAAAGCCATTTTCTTCTACTAGAAATAAAGAAAGCAGAGAAAAAAGCAAACCACGTAGCTTCCAAATTGGGACCACCACCATAAAACATGGGAAAGTAAGGATGCCCCAGCCATGGATTACGAAAGAAGTAAATAATTTCATCAAGAAAAACCAGCATTTTCACATAAACAGCCAATATCATCAAGAGCAGTACGTAGCGTATAGTTTTTATGATAAAAGAAGTAGGCAATGAGAGGGCAAACAGAATGCCCATAAACATTGCTATAAATGCCAGCAGGTAATTTACAATGAGCGTATTGAAGCCATAAAGTGAATAGCCGATAAGCGAACTAAAAATAACCCACAATACCCATTGCCATACATATCGGGGTGTATGCTTTTGCAATGTATTTGTATTGAATGAGTAAAAAACTACAGGAGCCAATAAAAGTAAAAGCAGCTGATAGAGCTTCACTGTGATTTCATCCTCAGGTTTGTCAAAAACCCACCCCGAGACAGACAAGGTTTGTAAATTCATGAATAGAAGCAAGAAAAAAAGTAAGTAAGCTGCTGTATTTTTTTTCAGTCGGCTACTTGCATGAGCCCCTTCCGTTGAAGAGAGAGGAGAAAAATGAAACGGCATGGTACAGGTGCTTTTAATTATGCAACTTGTTCTTTCAAGTAATACTCCATTGTTTTTTTAATACCATCCTTCAAGCTTGTTTTGTGTTTCCATCCCAAAGCATGGATACGGCTTACATCCAGAAGCTTGCGGGGGGTGCCATCGGGTTTTGATGTATCCCATTCCACCAGTCCTTCATAGCTGGTCAAATCTTTAATCATCGCGGCAAGCTCTTTTATGGATACATCCTCTCCCGTGCCAATGTTGATAATTTCTTTTTCATTGTAATGCCGCATTAAAAAGAGACATGCTTCGGCAAGGTCATCTACATAAAGGAACTCACGCCGCGGGCTTCCAGTACCCCATACCGAAACCGAAGGACTGCCTTTTGCTTTTGCCTCCAGAAATTTGCGAATCAATGCCGGCATAACATGTGAAGTCTGCAAATCGAAGTTATCGCCCGGTCCATAGAGGTTAGTGGGCATGGCAGCAATGAAATTGCACCCATACTGGTCGCGGTAAGCTTGGCAAAGTTTAATGCCAGCTATCTTTGCCACGGCATAAGGTTCGTTGGTTGGCTCAAGAGCACCGGTTAAAAGATATTCTTCCTTGATGGGCTGCGGTGCAAACTTGGGATAAATGCAAGAAGAGCCTAAAAAAAGAAGTTTCTGCACTCCTGTTCTATATGCTTCATGAATTACATTAGACTGAATCATCAGGTTGTCGTAAATAAACTCAGCCCGGTAGGTATTGTTGGCTAAAATACCTCCTACTTTGGCAGCTGCCAAAAACACATATTCTGGTCTTTCTTGCTCAAAGAAACGACGCACGGCTGCCTGTTCACGCAAATCGAGTTCTTTTGAGCTTCGCAGCACAAGATTGGTGTAGCCTTCTGCTTGTAAACGGCGCACTATGGCACTGCCCACCATGCCAAGATGCCCTGCTACATATATTTTGGCTTGTTTATCCATATGCTTTATTCGTGGTAGTTTTGAATCTTGTGCCCCCCCTCTTTAAGATATCTGTCGCGCTCAAAAAGCTGGAGGTCTTCCCGCACCATTTCTTTGACCAGCGCATCCAAATCATAAGCAGGCTGCCACCCAAGACGCTCACGAGCTTTGGAAGCATCGCCTATCAGCACATCAACCTCTGTGGGGCGAAAGTAGCGAGGGTCTACCTTGATAACGACTTTTCCCTCAGGCAGCTTAAAGTCACCATGACAAGCCGCTACTATAGCTTGTTCTTCTACGCCCTCCCCTTCAAAGTGTAGTTCTATGCCCAATTCTTCAAAAGCCTTACGGGCAAACTCACGCACGGTCGTGGTTACTCCGGTAGCTATCACAAAGTCTTCCGGCTTTTCTTGCTGAAGCATCAGCCACATGGCTTCCACATAATCTTTGGCATGCCCCCAATCGCGGCGTGCATTCAGATTACCCAGATAAAGCGTATCTTGCAGCCCTAAGGCTATGCGAGCAGCAGCCCGGGTTATTTTACGTGTTACGAAGGTCTCACCTCGCAAAGGGCTCTCATGGTTGAACAAGATGCCATTGCAGGCATACATGCCATAAGCCTCTCGATAATTGACCGTAATCCAATAGGCGTAAAGCTTGGCTACTCCATAAGGCGACCTTGGATAAAAAGGCGTCGTTTCTTTCTGGGGTATCTCTTGCACTTTTCCGTAAAGCTCAGAAGTAGATGCCTGATAAATGCGGGTTTTCTGAGTAAGCCCCAGCAAGCGAACTGCCTCCAGCACACGCAAAGTGCCCAAAGCATCTACATTGGCGGTATATTCAGGCATTTCAAAACTCACTTGCACATGCGACATCGCCCCTAAATTATAAATCTCGTCGGGCTGCACTTCTTGGATAATGCGCGTCACATTCAAAGAGTCCGTCAAGTCGCCATAATGTAGAAAGAAGTGAATCTCTTTCTCGTGAGGGTCTTGGTAAATATCATCTATGCGGTCGGTATTAAATAAGGAGGCACGTCGCTTGATACCATGTACTTCATAGCCTTTCGACAATAAAAAACGAGCCAGATAGGCGCCGTCTTGCCCCGTAACACCGGTGATTAATGCGCGCTTGGTCATAAAATCTCACTTATCAGTCTTCATGCAAAATTAAAAACATTACTTTAATTTTGTGGCTTACAGAAACCAAAGCAAACCCATGTCACAGATTCCCCAAAAAGACTTTGATCTGATAGACGTAGCTGCCGGGGCGTATCGCCTGGCAAAGGGCTACTATCGCCCTTTGATTTTACTCCCTGTTGCTGGTGCATTACTAGCACTGCTCCTCTCGCTTGTTCTCATCAAGCCGGTTTACCAAAACAGCTTTATCATCTTTGTGCGTGTGCTTTCCTCAGCTGAGACACTACAACTCATTAAAGACTTGGAAACCCTAAAAGAAGCCAACGATTCCAAGAAGTTGGCTCAAGTACTTGAAATTAGTGAAGAACAAGCCCGCAGTCTGAAGAGCATCACGGCACGCCGCATGGAAGACAAAAACAATCAAATAGACTCAACGTCAACGGTGATTGTAGAGTTTGAAACATCTAACCCAGAAGACTATGAAACCATCCAAAATGCTCTTGTAAAGTATATTTCGGAGATTCCTTATGTAAAAAAAGAGAATGCTCTTTTTCTGCAACGACAAGAGGAGCTATACGAAGCAATCCAAGACCAAATCCGCCGCCTCGACAGCATACACACCACTTTGGTAAGTACTATCAACAACACAAGTGAAAACAGGCAAGTACTTACTAATGGTATCTACACAGAGATTGTATCTTTAAAAAAAGAGCAACTCGCTGTTAAAAAAGAGCTCCAATATCCTGAAGCCATACGCATCATAGAGCCGGTGCGCCCTGTAAGTAAACCAGCAAAGGCTTCGCCCCAGCAAAATACTCTTATTGGATTTTTTGCAGGTTTGTTTTTAGCTGTGTTTTACATTTTCTTTGCTGAAATGAAAAAACGGGCAGAACAAACTGCCGTTTAGAACATCTAAATTCTAAGGAAAAAAGTAGTGTTGTAGTTGAATTTGCACTACGGGATAGTTGTGAATATAGGAGCGCCGGTACAAGGGTGCTCCTATAGTTATTTCTATGCGAGTATTGGAATTCACAATTTTTTGTATGCCGGCATAAACCTCCCAGTAATACTGCCCGATGTGCAGCTCACTACTTGCAGGAATACGCTCTCCATCCTGAATGATACGCGCAGCAGGATATTGTTTGCCCATCAACTCCACATATAAATTGGTGTTGTTCTGATGATAATCTCTATATACCCTTGGGGCAAGTAAGTATCCCAACGACAGATTGTATTTCCAAGCCACACCGTACTCCATACGGGTAGGCAAGCCGCCGCTTGTACCTTCATAGGGATGGGGCACAATTACCCCCGTAGTGTAAGACAAAGCCCATCGATGATACAGCTTGGTAATTACCAAACCAGCTCCCCACCCTCCAGTGTCGTCATATAAATTGGCTTCTGCTTCTTCATGAGGATTGTTGGCTGTAGAGTATTCCGCATAAATAGCTGCCCGGAAGTGGTCGTTGCGCTCGTCATGCTTCAAAAAAAGATACTTGGTATAGAAGTGTGTGCCCGCATAACGATAAGGATAAGGTACAACCTGCTGTGGGTTCGACGAATAAAAAACCGTTTGCGTACCTATGTGGTAATGGTTGACTAAGTCGGGTGGCAGCTCAAGGCTGTGGTGGTTAGAGAAAGCAGGCTGCACCCACAACATCCAACGCCCCGAGATGCCATATGCCAAACGCAGCGCATGCATCAGACGGAAGCGGTCTGTGCTGTTCGGTTGCTCGTTCGGATAATGCATATGAATCAAGCGCACACCCAATGCCCCCTTAGGTATATTGCTTGCCGGCTCATTGAGTATATACAGCTCTTGCGCTTGTGCAACAAATGGCAGCAGACAAACAAGCACTATCCTGTACAAATATTTACTTAACAGCAGTTTCATCATAAGGCGCTTTGCTTACATACCAGACATTGCTCAAGCAGTCTGCACAAGCTTGCGCCGGCAGCAGATGACGGCGTGCCCACTGCTTATACGCCCGTTTTGACAGAATCGTCCTTCCTGCCACATATACCTTCTGACAAGCCGCTGTGTTTTCTTCTTCTTGAAGCCACACCAAACAGCCTCCTCCTTGTTTCATACAAGAGGTAATAGACAGCGGCGATGCAAAAAAGAGCGCGACTGAGCGCACCGAAAAGCCGGCTTGTTCGACTGCGTGCTTCAATAAAGGCAACTGAAGCCTCTCATTGGTTTCCACGTAAGCTGTGGTTGCTTGCAAATCAACCCGTACAGCCTCAACGCCCGGCTGCTTGCGCAAGGCAATCTCCACACTGCGCATACACTGCGAGCAGGTAAGCCCGTCAATCCCCAGCTCCACCCTTTTAATTTGTTGAGCATACCCGCCTATATGCAGCAGTCCCAAGAGCAGTAAGCAAATTTGATTTTTTAGCATAGAATCCTTTGCTTTGCTTTGAATAAGAAACTCTCACTCCTATGATGCGGCAACGCTTTTACCTCCTTTTCTGTTTTATGCTAATTTATGCATCTTTTGCATATACACAAGGCAATGAATCATTGGCTTTTGAGCAGGCGAAACTTCAAATGCTATGTGAAGCCATTCGCTTCAACTACAAGTATCAAGGGCAAGCAAGTTATGTAAAGACGCTGGATTGCCGTAGCCTCCAAGCGCTAGGGAACAGCCTCCCTTCTCGTTTTAAGAGTTCAACCCGTTTGTATAACACCTACGCCCGGCGCTCTTATGAGCAGCTGACTGACCTTGAAAGTCGCCTTGAAAAGCTACAAAAAGACCTGATTGCCGAACTGGAAGGCATCGGGCAGATAGCACATGGCAACGATAGTAAAAAGCTCCAAATATGGAATGACGCCCTCCGCCAATTGAACCGTGAGTTTGACATCATACGCTCCAATGCCATACGGCAACAATTGGCGACAGAGAAGCAAGCTCCCTTCGTACATCCCAAAGAAAATGATGTGAATGAGCCCAGCGAAATATCAGCACCTGAACAAGAAGCAGTAAACATTGCACCTATATCCTCTCAAAAGACAGCTGCAAATGGATACCACGGTTTATGGATTATCTCCATTCTTTCGGCATTTGTTGCTTTAGCAGCTGCCGGCACCGCCTATGTGATTCATGTACGCAGTAAATCAGAAATAGCCGCACTACGCGAAATGGTTTATGAGCGTTACAATTTGTTAGATCGCCGCTTCGACCTTTTCTACCAACAGCTGTTAAAGCAAAAGCAACCCATTTCTGAATCTACACAGAAAGGTGAGGAGGAAAGTCATTCTGGCGACACCTGAATACAAAAAATGAGGTACCAAAAAAAGCCGCCTTGTATAGAACAACCTAAGGCGGCTTTGCCTATTTCTTAAAACCCTTCTCGGTCTTCTTTCTCCTCTTGTGGTGTTTTTTCCTGCGGTTGGGGTTTGGAACCACCTAAATATTTCGCTTTGAAGTCCTCTACAAACAAGCGAGCGCTTCCCGGCTCAAGCAATTCAAAACCATACTCACCTTCCCGTTTGGGACGTTTTCCTCTGGCAAACTGATTGTTGAACTCATCCACAGAAGAGACTGCCCGCAAGATATGATTTTGCATAGTGAAGTAGAACCATATCTCGTCGTTGACTTGCAGGTAAAGATGCCATACTTCACCGGCTTCGGTCTTTTGTATTTCCATATAACCGGTATAAGCTGCATTGATATCTTGGGTGTAAGTATTCGACACCCCTATAGGACCCACACTGTAGAAAGCCCGTTCTTTGGGCGACCAGCGCAAATCGACCCGTGACAGCACCAAAGCCGCTGAGGACAGTAGTTTGTCCACCGTGAGCAAGGGGATAGTCATTTGCTCCTCGCTTGCCTTCAGCTGTGCATCGACATAGGTTTTCGTTGCTTTGTCGCCAACGATTTCAGCCAGCTTCCATTTCAGCTCCACGGGATCGGGTTCTGCAACCCGTACATTTTCCGGCTTGTTGAGTACCATCAAACTACCCATGGCAGAGAAAGCCGAACGCGGCGCAGGAACATCTAATAAGAAGAAAGCATTGAACTTATAGCTGTTGCCTTTCAAATCTACTTCCGCTGTTGCCGCTTGCTTCACATAAGGTGTAAAGCTTTCACCCAATAGGCGTATTTTTCCGTCCAAGAGAATCTTGGCAGTCTCGTCATCAAAAACCAGACGGTTGCCTTTCAATTGCTCACCGGCTACTTTCTTAGGTGGTGCTATTTTGAATTCGTTCAAAGCAGCTGTATACACTAGTTCACCGGAAGCAAGGAAAAGCTCTTCATCGGTGAATTTGCGCTTGTTTTCCAGGAAGGTCACATACAACACCCCATCCACGGGGTCGTAAAACAAGCCAGAAGTGAGCACATCAGCCCCCACACTCAGCTTTTCGGGCAGCTGAACGACCACTTCGCCCGAGTCGCTTTTAAAGGGAATCCATGCGTCAAGGTCCTTGCGGCTTTGCAAATCCAACTTGATAAAGCCATCAAATTGCAAGCCCCGTTTGGGAGCAATCATGGTCACGCTACCTTTAAATTGGATGTGCGGCGCCATGAAGAAGCGCTCTATTTCCTTTACTTCGCCGGTAGAGCGCGTATATACCACCTCTTGCCATTTAGAACGTCGCTTGGTGGTGTCGCCTATGATATTGCGCACCAGCTCAAAATCGTTGAAGTGCAGCACAAAAGTATCACCGGCTATGTTTACATAGCGGTAATCTGCGCGCCCTTCAAAGGAAAGGCGATGCTGTATTTTAATTTTACCGTTAATGAGATGGTGGTACTGCCGCAGAGTATCCACTATTACTTGAGCATTCTGCAGTTCTTGTATATCAGCCCCCCTCAAAATGGTAATTTCTCCTTTGTCGGGAATCACCTTGGCATCTGCTGTGATGATATAAGGCACACCGGTCAAATCCAAACGCGGTTCTTCTATATTGCGTATGTTGTAAGTTCCACCACTTGCCTTAAAGTGCAGGTCTTTTTTTGCCTCAGCTATGTCTATGCTTGCGTACTTGGTAGAATAAAAGACAGAGTTGCTGTCGCCTTGCATTCGTATCTCCTGCTGATTAAGGTCCCAGACTACCTCGGCTATCGAAGTACGGAATTGAGCATAAGGGAAAGTAATGAACGGGAATTCTGGATTGAACTGCAGGATTTCGGGCACAGGTGTTATTTTACAAACGCCCCCTCTCAGGTCGAAATCTACATTTACTCCATTGCCTTGCAAAATGGCGGGGTGGGTGTAAAAGAAGATGTCGTCAATGACAAAGGGGTCTGTTTGATACGAGCTTATCCGGAATTCCGACTCTTTTGCCCACAGATGTTTGGATTCAATACGCATCTTTCGTGAGAAAACCCAAAAATCTTTACGTGCCAAAATACCATCAGCCCAGAAGGCATTGGGCGTGATGGCAATATAACCATCTTTGAAAGCGGCGGGGTTGGTTTCTTCAAATATAGTCACCGGTGCATTGGGGCGTGTAAACAATAGCATGCTGTCTACTGCTACCGTATCTTCTATACCCGTGATGTTGGTTATCCAACGCAGCTTAAGCTTGTCGCCATAAGCACGTGGGTAGTCCGTTCCTTTAAACACTTCCCGGCGCGTATCAAAAGTAGCCTCATGGGCGACAAGCGAGTCAGAAGTAATAATAAAGCGGGACGAGCGTACAGTAGTTGTCAAATGCTTGATTTCGTTATTGCCCAAAGCTACCAGCTTGGTTTTGTACATCACCAGCGAGTCAGTCTTTAGTGTGCCTTCTGTATGGTACAGCTTGTATTCCTTTTTGGGATAATGCACAAACCCCAAAGAGTACTTAGAATCCCAACCGTCGTAGTCGGGGTCAAATATAGGTTGCAACTCTTCTTCTAATGGTTTAAAGAAATTGGAATAGAAGGTACCTTTAAACTGAGGTAGTTTGGATGTCAAGCTGTCGAGAAAAATAGCTGGTATTTTAAAATACACCTTTTGGCGATGATAGCCCCCCCTTTGACGATACAGCTGGTCAAAATAGATAGTCCCCCCTTCTTGGATGCTCAACTTGGGGTAACCTTCATAGGTCTCATCCGGCACGCCGGGTATGGGTCCAAATTTCAAACCCGATTTGTTGTTGGCGTAGTTGATTTGCAACTCACCAGCCCCCCAACGGATTTCCTCACCCAGCCATATTTTGACCTTAGGGTTTTCCGCATCGGGCACCGAGAAGAGCATCGTATCTATTTCTCCCATCGTCAGGCGAAACTCTTCATAAGGCAGCACAAAATTTTTACCAATAAAACGGAAGTTGCCGACGGTCACTTCCCCTTCCTCGAGCATAATCACCCGGTTACCAAAGATTTTAATCTCTTTGTATTTTGGGATTACCGCCACATTCAGTTTTTTACTCAGGTCAAAGCGTTCGATACCACGGATGGTAAGCCCGCCCCCTTCGGCATCGATGGTAGCATTGGGCATAGGCGGACCGGGGAAACGCTTGCTCAGCACATAAAAGCCCTCGACTTCGTCTAAATAGAAATTTGCTTCGTTGTAATCATAGCGGCGCAATTCGTAGAAAAGCTTGTACACATAGTCCCGCTTGAAATTCGGTATGTTCATGGTATCTTCCATCACAATAGCCGTATCGGGAATGCCCGCCAAGGAATCGGGGCGGCTTTGTAAGCGCCATTTGGTGAAATACACATTGAGCCCCTCAAGTTTTGCCAAATACATTTTTTCTTTGGGAAACTTGAAGCGTATGGTATCATAAACTATCGAATCACGACGCGCATCACGCGGCGACAGCGAGGTAATGAGCATATCATCAAAGTCGTGATACACATATTTCCGTGTGCCTTCCGGTAACTCTTGAGCGTATTCTTCTAGTGAACGCACAGGCTTACCAGCGGTGGTATCCTTATGCACCAAGTGATGGATGCGCTTCATCACCTGTTTGTATTGCTCCGAAGCATAGTTGTGAGTGGTACGGTTCAGGATCTTTATTATCCCTGTCACTTCATTATAGACCACAAAGCCCAGACGCTCCATCTGACGCACCATACCCAAAACGGTCTTGTAGTCTTTACGAGTAATATCCAGCAAAGCGTCCAGATAGATTTCACCTTCACCCAATTCGTTGTAATGACCGTAGCGATCTAGGGCAGCTTGCAAGACACGCACCGGGTGGAAAGGTTGTACCCCTTGCAAGCCCACAAAGCGCTCTTCATCGAAATAGCTGTACGACTCAAAAGTCGCGGGGATGCGGTCTTTGGCACCCACCACATAAAAGTCCATTTTATTGGCATCTATGTTGTAAGTGGCAAGGTCGGCAGAGATATACATTTTGTGGTAGTTGTCTATAAAAGGCATGTCAACGTTGGCTTTCTCTCTGATAAATTTAATGACATGCTGCTCGCCATCTTTGCCTTTTTCAATGCTGTAGTTCATTGCCACATTCAAATGAAAAAGCGAATCGCCGGCAGTCATGTAAAAAGTAAACGAAGCCGACAGTGCCGATAAATTGTTCTTTATCAGAAGAAACTCACGTGCATGCACTTCCATGTATTTCCTGCCCTCATGCACTACCTGCAAACGAGCAGTGTTTTGGTTCCTTGCAAAGCCAAACAAACGTTTATTGCGCAGCCCTACTCCTCCTTCGTAAATAAGGTATTTACCCAAGCCTTCCAAACGAATGTTTTCATCGTAGGAAGTAAACAACGGATAGCGGGCATCTTCTTCCTTATTGCGCCGCTGGCTGACAAACTCAAAGCGCCCTTTCAGAGGCATCGGCAGCATTTCGTCATAATAAAGCGTGGTGTTTTCGGCACGAAAACGCACCTCTTTTACAGGGTGTACCCAATAGCTCAATTCTAAGCGCACCGGTAGGCGCTGCGCCGCACGCACCGAGTCTGCCAGTGTTCTTGCCGAGAGGTTGTTCCAGTCAAAAGTTCCTCCGTTGGCTATCAAGGCATCTTTTTCAAAGGAAAAAACCCCTTGTACGTTTGTAAAAGCCACCGAGTCATAAGGGGTTGTATAGATGATATTTACTTTGGGAAAAACAATCAAAGCTCCTGAGGGTTCGGCGCCCTTGACTGTTGTTTCTTCGGCTGCTGTCTTATCGGATTGCCCGTTGTCTTCATTCCATAAGAAGTCATCTTTCGGCAGCTTAGATTCAACCGGCGGGGTTAGTTTGCCTATCCAAGGGTAGGCTGCGGGTGCTTCTTTATCGACCCACACAAAGTCATAGGCAGGCGCAAAGGCATAAAGTCGGTTGAAGTTGGAAGCGTAGAGCAGCGAGTCTGCCACCAACCTGTGCACTCGCTCCAAGTAAAGACTCATCTTTTGGGAGTTGTATTCTTGGAATGCCCGCCTGGTGGTTTGCAGCAGATTTTTCAGACGGCTGCTTGCCCATGGTTGCTCCTTGGCAATCACAAGCACCTTTAACCACTGTTTCCATTCCACAGCCGGGCGCAGGCGCTTTTCCAAGATAAGTTGCGACACAGCAATAATTTCTGCCTGTTCATCGGCAGAGTAGGCACCTGCCCTCCACTGCTCTGCCAAACGACGGGCAACGGCTACTGCCTCGCTATTGCCGCTTGCAAGCATGTGTTTCTCTACCTGGGCAATAAATTCCTCGCTCTGCGTAGAAAGCCGCTGTGCCCATCCCCCCGTGCCAAACATCAAAAATAAAATGCAGCAACAAGCTACCTTCCAAAAAAGACGACTCATGCTATATGGTTTTTAAAAATTTCAGGCTTCTTGTTTTTTGGTAAAATGGACACTTACCCACCCATCCTTCTGCTTTAACGCCACAAACTCCAAGCCATTTGCTTCGGCTGCCGACCGAATCAACGGTACATCTTGTACCAAAAAGCCACTCAACAACAAATCCCCTTCTGTAACCAGATGACGGGCATAATCAGGCATTTCATCCAACAGCACATTGCGATTGATGTTTGCCAAAATAAGGTCATAAGGTGAAGCATCCAGTTGAACGCTCCTGATGGTGCCTTTTTGTACGAAAATTTTCTTGCAACGGTTAAGATACACATTTTCAATGGCATTGTCCACTGCCCAGTCGTCAATATCATAAGCATCTACATGCCGAGCCCCTCTTTTCTCTGCCATAATAGAAAGGATGGCGGTGCCACAACCTGCATCCAACACTTTTTTGCCTTGTTGCGACAGCTCCATCTGCCAAGCAAGCATCAGCCCTGTGGTGGGATGATGCCCTGTGCCAAACGCCATTTTGGGGGTAATCACAATTTCATAGGCTGCCTGTGGCGCTGACTCGTGAAAGCTGGCACGGATAAAACAAGCTCCTTCTATCCATACAGGCTCATAGCTGCGTTCCCATACTTCATTCCAATTGACATCGGGCAGTTTGGCAATGGTATATTCTATTCCTTCGAACTGCTGGAGTACCTCCTGCAAGCGCTCGGGCGACCAGCTACTCACAGGGATATAGGCTTTCAGTTGCTGCTCTTCTTCTACAAAGCCCTCATAATCAATAAAAGAAAGCGCTGCCACTAAGCGGTCATAGCACTCAACAGGCGCTTTCAAGTTTACTTCTATGTACTCCATATCTGCTTACTGGCATGCTTTGATGATATCTACAAAACTACGCGATTTGAGCGAAGCCCCTCCAATCAATCCACCGTCGATGTCAGCTTGGGCAAAGAGCTCTGCGGCATTTTCAGGCTTGCAACTGCCTCCGTACAATATGCTCACTTCGTGTGCAAGTGCTTTGTCGTAGCGCTCTGCAATCAGGCTTCGTATGTAGGCATGCACCTCCTGTGCCTGCTCTGGTGTGGCAGTCTTACCCGTACCTATTGCCCATACTGGCTCATAAGCAATCACTATGTGTTCCCAAAGGTCTGCTTCCAGTTCGAATAAACTCTCACGCAGTTGCGCTTCTACGTATTCCAGGTAGTTGCCTGCCTCCCGCACACTCAAGGGCTCTCCACAACAAAAGATAAGCTGCATGCCGTGCTCCAGCACCCGGCGTGCTTTTTGAGCCAACAGCGCATGGTTTTCTGCATGATATTCGCGGCGCTCGCTGTGCCCAACAATCACATAATCGACCCCTACCGATTGCAACATAGCCGCCGATACTTCTCCGGTATAAGCCCCTTTTTCATGTGCCGAACAGTCTTGGGCACCCAAATAAATATGCTTTTTTCGTAAAGAACCGATGAGTTTATTGATGGGATACAGATGAGTAAAAGGCGGAATTAGCACCACCTGTACGCTTCGGTCGGTTTCGTCTTCCACCATGTGAATTATCTCAGATGCCAAGGCTTGCCCTTCTGCAAGCGTAGTGTTCATCTTCCAGTTTCCAGCTACTATTTTTTTTCTCATGATTTGTGTATTTTAATTTCAAAAAAATGATTGCTGCTTTCACAAGCAGCTACTTGGGTGGCATTCAATTTACAAAAATGCTTATTTTTGGGTAAATACAATAAAGCACCCCTTGCGCATGGAAAAAATACTAAGCGATATATTGAAAGGGCTGGGTCAGCTGTTTAGAGTCAACTCCATTCGTGGACGCATCCTCTTGGGTGGCATCACTGCCGTATTGGTACTATTGCTGTTCAGTACGCTGTTGAGTGTGCGCCTTCGTGTCATTATTGACAAAAGCCACACACTCAACCGCCTTTATCACCCTACCAACTACTATACATTGCAGTTGGGTCAAGGAGTGAACGGTTTAATGAGCCAATTACACGCTTTGGTGTATCCACCTACTCTAAGCATCTCCAACCAAGAAAACCAGACACTGCGCCAATACAAGGACACACAGGTGCAAGCCTCTTTTGAGCAGCTACGGCAACTGATAAAACAGCAGAATTCACCAGAATTGGATGCCATCCTCGAGACACTCAGCAACCAAATGGAGCACTTCAACCAGCTGGTAGAAGACGCCATAAGCCTCAACAAGGAAAGCAACCGCCAGTACCTATACAATAGCCAAGCCATCAGCGCACTACAAAGCGGACAAAGCGACGAAGACATCCGCCTACAGTCGATGCGGGCTACTACCATCTTCAACTTCAAACTTGCCTTCTTGGTCAATGGCTCATTGCGCGAAGCACAAAACAGCATCGACGTTTCTTTGGAAAAACTCATTAGAGCCAATAACCGCACCATCCGTCAGTTAGACGAAGAGCTGCTGCGCGAAAGCACACAATTCAATTGGATAGAAGGTGTGGCAATCGTAGCTACCTTGTTTTTGATTTTGTTGGTAATGACCAACGTCATACGTCTTATCAACAGAGATTTGGTGCGCATTCAGGTACAAAGCAAGCAGCTGAGCAGTGGCGACATACCCCAAGCAACCTACACCCGCAGTCAAGAGCTAAACCCTATTGCAACCGAATTGAACACCTTAGCCAAGCGGCTCAAGCAACTTAAAGAGTATGCCCTGCAGGTAGCACAAGGTAATTACGACCAGTACGAGGAACTCTTTCCTCAAAAAAGTGAACTGGGTGCGGCGCTGCATAAGATGCAAGAGGGCTTGCAATCTATATCGGAGCAAGAAGCCTTGCGCGCTTGGCGCAACGAAGGGCTTGCTTTGTTCTCGAGCATCTTGCGCGAAACCGGTGATTTGGAAAAATTAGGCAATAGCCTCATCAAAAACTTGGTGCAACGCCTGCAAGCAAATCAAGGGGGCTTGTTTATTGCCACCGGCGAAGAGGTCGGAAAAGAAGACAAATTGGTACTTATCGGCTGCTATGCCTACAACAAGCAGAAGTATCTAACCAAAGAAATAAAAATAGGCGAAGGACTATTAGGGCGTGTGTGGAAAGAAGGTAAATCAATTTATATTACAAACATCCCCCCCAAATACCTCGAAATCCGTTCCGGCTTGGGAGGTGCCAGTCCCCAATACCTGTTCATAGCCCCCCTAAAAGGAGGCGATAAAGTAGAAGGTGTCATAGAGATAGCCTCCTTTCATGAAATACCACAAGCCTACCGTGACTTTGTGGAAGAATTGAGCGAAAGTATAGCCACCACCTTTGCCAACCTGAAAGCCGCACAACGCACCCAAAAACTACTGCAGGAACTGCGCGAAGCCAACGAGCTCATGCGAGAGCGCGACGAAGAGATGCGCCAAAACTTGGAAGAGCTGCAAGCTACCCAAGAGGAAGTAGAACGGGCACGGCGTGAAATTGCCGCCAAAGAAGGCAACCTCAAAGCCTTACTTAACAACACCTCTGACGCCATTATGGCTTTGGACATGCACTATCGCATTACGTTTATCAACAATGTGATGAAGCGTCTTTATGAATCCTTTGGCGTTTACTTAGACGAAGGGCGCATCCTTGAAGAACCTCTACCCGGGCTTAGCTGGCAAGAAACCCAACGCGAAGTAAAAAGGACTTTGCAAGGCGAACGCGTCATGCTATTTACGGAGCAAAGCATGCGTGGGGAAGTGTATCATTACGAAATCCATCTCAATCCCATATACAATGAGCGGCAGCGTGTGTACGGCATCTCCGTATTCATCACCGACATCACCCAGCAGCGAAAAGCCGAACTGGAGCTGCGTACTAAAGAAGCAAATCTCAACTCGCTTATTAACAACACCGAAGACTCCATCGTAGCAGTAGATAGGGATTTTAAAATATTGGTTTTCAATGAGGAGTTTAACCGCAGACGCCAAGGAGTGCCTGTAAAAGAAGGCGATGATTTCCTTATGTTCATCCCTGCCGAGCGGCGTGAAGAGTGGCGTTTATGGTTAGAACGAGCCTTCCGAGGCGAGCGCTTTCAGAAAATCATCAAACGTGAAACCGATAAACGCACCATCTACAGAGAATACTCTTTCAACCCCATCTTCAATGAAAAAGGCGAAGTAATAGGCGCTTCTGTCTTTTCAAAAGATATTACCGAAGCCAAAATGGCAGAAGCAGAGAATCAGCGCATTATACAACAGCTTTTTGAACAGCGCACTCAACTCAAAGCACGCATAGAAGAACTCGAAAAGCAATTGGCAGAATTACAAAGCTCTTCATAAAATGTTGATACATACAAACTTCACAAAAAGATAATGCCGGCATTGCATCCCGTTCTGCCGGCATTGTTTATACTAGCGCCTAAAAAAAGACCATGCACTTTTTTATTGTTGCTGCACTTCACGTATTCATAACTATGTTGTATCCATCTATTGAACAGTACCTTCTGCAACGACGCAATGAATGGTCGCAAATCGACAGCGAGCGCAAAGCACAACTGCGTGCTTTTGCAGAGCAGATTCAAAAGCTGCACGATAAACAAGGTGAAGTACCCATCATCTTTATTTGTACCCATAACTCGCGACGTAGCCACTTTGCACAAGTATGGATGAGTGTAGCTGCCTACCGAGCAGGACTTGACTATATCCGTTGCTATTCCGGTGGCACCGAAGCTACTGCCTGCAATCCGCGCACCATCGCTGCCCTACAGCGCGCAGGCTTCCAAATAACTACACTTCAAGAGGGGGACAACCCAAAATATCAAATTCGCTTTTCTGACGATGCTCAGCCTATCATAGCTTATTCGAAAGTATATGACACAGCCGAAAACCCTCAACATGGCTTCATAGCTGTCATGACCTGCTCACAAGCCGATGAGGCATGCCCGGCTGTACGAGGTGCTACTGCACGCGTAGCTATTCCCTACGAAGACCCCAAAAAGGCAGATGGAAGCCCACAAGAAGCCAGCACCTATGATGAACGCTGCGCTCAAATAGCCCGTGAGATGCTTTATGTGGTCTCCTTGCTTTCAGGGCAGTGATTCAAGCTTTGTCAGCTACCACCCCGCATGTAGCGACGGCGGTTGCGCTGATAATCTTCAAACAGGTAGTCGCCCAAACCCTGCAGCGAGCTGTAATAAGCCCTGCCCCCATTCACCTGCGTGAACTTACGCACGAATTCTTGCAAATAAGGGTCGGTAGCAATCATAAAAGTGGTGATGGGAATTCCCAGCCGGCGACATTGCTTCGCCAAATTGAGCGTTTTGTTCAATATTTTTCTGTCCAATCCAAAGCTATTTTTGTAGTAGCGGATGCCCTCTTTGATGCAAGTAGGTTTGCCATCGGTAATCATAAAAATCTGCTTGTTGGGTGTTTTTCGGCGTCGGAGCAGGTCCATAGCCAACTCCAAACCTGCCACCGTATTCGTATGGAAAGGACCTACTTGCAAGTAAGGCAATTCTTTGATGGAAATCTGCCATGCGTCGTTGCCAAAAGCAATAATATCCAAAGTGTCTTTGGGATACTTTCGCATAATTAACTCTGCCAGTGCCATTGCCACTTTTTTGGCAGGCGTGATGCGGTCTTCACCATATAAAATCATGGAATGGGACACGTCTATCATCAGCACGGTGGAGGTTTGCACATACTGCTCCTGCTCGCGCACTTCTAAGTCGTCTTGTGTGAGTAGGAAGTCATCAATGCCATGATGTATATAGGCATTGCGCAGCGACTCGGTCAATGCCAGTTGCTGCAAGTCATCACCAAACTCATAGGGACGCAACTCCGGCAACGCCTCTCCTGAATTGCTTCCGTCATAAGTCGTTCTATGATTTCCGCTTTTGCCTCGTTTCAACTTGCCGAATATCTCTTCGAGCGCTTGCTGGCGGATGGTACGCTCGCTCTTAGGCGTGATAATCCATTTTCCGCCCACCTGTTCTTCTTTGATATAGCCTTTCTTCTTGAGGTCTTCGATGAAGTCGCCCATGCCGTAGCTATCATCGGTAAGTCCGTACTTGCTGTCGAGGTTGTTCAACCAAGCCAAGGCTTCAGCCACATTGCCCCCGGTGATGTTTATCAATTCCAGAAAAATCTTCAACAGCTGCTCGAAGGTGGCTTTGGGCGATTTTTTATTCTGTTTATTCAAGTAGCGAGAGAATAGAAAATGGCTCATGTTCAGTGTTTTATTTTAGAAACAGACAGCAGCTGTTTTTGGTTTGGCTCTATGACTGCTTCTTTTTTGTGAGGCTTGAAAAACGCCAATGCCTCACCCAAAGCGACAACCACAAAGCAATCAAAACAAAGGCAGCCAAACGCCCCAAATAGTCGCCATAGCGGCTGTAAAAAGTGCGTTCGTTGTTCAATCTCAAGCTGCCTCGAATTGCCGTAGGCACCCAATAGGGCGTCGCCTGCAGTACCTCCCCTTTAGCGCTAATGAAGGCAGATATGCCGGTGTTGGCGCAACGGGCTATCGCACGCCGGTGCTCTATGGCACGCAAGCAAGCATAACGCATGTGCTGTTTATATCCTGGCGTGTCGCCCCACCAGCCGTCGTTGGTAATGATACACAACAGATTAGCCCCTTTGTTCACATACTCGCCCACATATTCGCCAAAGACAGACTCAAAGCATATGATTGGCGCATAACGAGCATCGCCATCTACAAAGATAGTCCGCTCTGCCTGTTTTCCATACCCTCCAGAAGTGCCCCCCAAGTCTATGACCAAGCCGGACAACCAACGAAAAACAGCCGGATAAGGCATTGCCTCTACCATCGGCACCAACTTGGACTTATGATAAAAAGCCAACGTGTCTTGTTTCAAAAACATAGCAGTATTGAACACGTCGTAATACCCCAGCCCCTCTTGATAACGTGCAGTAACAGGCGGAAGCTCATTTTTGTAGAAGCGGGCGGTAGTAAGCCCCGTAATAAGCCCCACTTGCGCATAACGCCCCATGAAATTTTTCAATTGACGAATCACAGCATATTGATGGATATTTTCCTCCCACAAAGCGTCGTCAATAGCGGTTTCGGGCCATAGAATCAGCCGCGTGTTCGGCGTGATTTGCTGCTGCGATAAGTCCATAAAACGGCGAATTTGCTCGACAAAGGGAATGAAATGCGGGCTGTCTGGGAATTTCTCTTGGTAAGGGTCGATGTTGGGCTGCATCACCACTATCTCTATGGCTGTGCCTTTTTCTTTGTAACGAGCACCCAGCCAATAAGAAATACCTATTGGAAGGGCTATGAGCAAGAAGCTATAGAAAGCATATACTCGGCGATTGTGAGGCAGACGACTCGTGAATATGTGCAGAGTTAAGAGGTTGGTCAACAGCACCCAGAGAGAGCCCCCTAATACTCCGGTAAACTCATACCATTGCACCCAAGCAGGCGCCAAAGCAAAAGCGTTGCCCAACTGCAACCAGGGCCAGCTCAACTCCCAGTTGAGATGAAAATACTCAAAAGACAAATAAGCAAGCACCCAAACAAGATGTACGTACAGGGGCTCCGCCTTACGCGCCACGCTCGCTGCTACTGCCATAGGCAAACACATAAGCAAGGCATTTGCCAGCCATGCCCCCACTGCCCCGCCGGCACTGGCATTCCATATCCACCAAGTAGTAGCTACATTCCACAGCAAAAAGGCAACGTAAGAAGCTGCCAACAGGTGTTTGGCTGTAAGCAGCTTCATTCTATAAGCCCGAAGAAGAAGTAAAAGAGGAACAAAAGCCAAAAAGATGCTTAGATGCAGGTAAGGTACATACCATGCCATAGAGAGCAAAAGAGCTGACAAAGCCGCATAAGCATATGCATGCAGCAAGGGCATCTTAGTAACTACGCTCTGTTTCATTGATGACTTATCAGTTGCAGTTGAGTTCATGCTTTTTCTTTGCCTTAAAAATAAAAAAGCCGCTGCGATGTAGCGGCTTTTATACCCTTTATTGCATTCGTTTCTTAGGGGATAGGTTCAATTTTAACATCCGGGTTGATTCGGTAGGTTATGCTTGTCTCGGCTGTTTGCCCCATGATGCTCAATTCTGCCTTAGTAGGCAACATCATTCCGTCCACTTCGGCATATTGGGTATATTTTACGGTATTGCCATCGGCAGCAATAACCTGCATCAATAAGCCGGTTTCTTTGTCATAATAGCGTTTTTCTTTTACGCCATCGGGCGATTCGTAGGTAATTTCCAACGCTACCTTGCCATCTAACATCTTGGCATCGGTCAAAGAAGCTTTATATCCCAACTTCTGATAGTCGCGTTCCAAGATGACATAAGCGCCTGATTTCAAGCGTTTATAGGTTTCGTTTTCCGGAGCATCAATAATGTTTTCCTCTTGCGGGGTTTTGGTAAGCACCTTTTTGCCGTCATAACGAATCACTTGTAAACCGAAAGGAGTCTTCACTTTTGTTTCAAAAGCCCCCAAAGTACGTACGGTTTCAGTCTCTATCTTCAAGCCCTGAATGGTAAAAGTGTTATTCTCCTGCAAGGTGCGTATGCCGGCGATATTGCGATTCCTAGCCACTGCCTGCAAATACTGATTGATAACCGAAGTGGCAGTAACTCCCTCCAGCGTCGATGGAGCGATGCCCTTATATTCGTTGCCAAAAACATCGTAGCGCTTGACAGGTCCAAAGCGAGCAAGTTTGCTTTTCAGCACTTCGATATCACCGACACCTATAATGTAGGCATTCGAAGGCAAGAGGTATTGCCTTGCCACAAACTGCACTTCTTGTGCTTTGATAGCCTCCAAGCGGGGAATGTAAGTACTGTAGTAGTCGGCGGGCAGGTTGTAAATAGCCGTATTGATGGCAAACTGTGCTATGGTTTCGGGGCTTTCCAATGAGCGGGCAAAGCTTCCTATCAATGTGTTCTTAGCACGACGCAGCTCTTCTTCCGATACCACCTCGTTGCGCATACGCTCCATTTCTTTAATCATCTCCACCATAGCACTGTCGGTAACGGCATTGCGCACATCGACAGAAGCAATAAAGTAGCCAGCCCAGCGGTCAGCTACCAAACGCGAGTAAGCTCCGTAGGTATAGCCTTTGTCTTCACGTAAGTTGCGGAAAAGGCGCGCATTGGCATTGCCTCCCAATATCTGATTTGCCAGACGGGCTACCAAGTAGTTTTTGTCTGCCAAGGTATATTTTACGGGATAAGTCAGACGCAGAACGCTTTGCACAGCCCCTGCCTTTTCAGCAATCGCCACCTGCGTAGCTTTAGGTGGTTGTGGCACCGGCAAGTACTCAAGCGGTACATCCCCTTTCTCCCAGTTGCCAAAATACTTTTCCACCAAGCTTTTGACTTCCTCCAGACTAATATTGCCTACAAATGCCATATAAGCCACGTTGGGGCGATAGTAAGTTTGATAAAACTTCACAAAGTCTTCGCGGGTGATGTTCTTTACAGTTTGTGGGGTAGCCACCTCGCCATAGGGGTGCCCATCGCCAAAAGACAAGCGAAGGCGCAGGTTGTTGGCAATCTGGTCGGGCGAGTCTTGCACCGACTTCAAGCTTGAGAGTGTGCGCTCTCTTATTTTTTCCAGTTCTTCTTCAGGGAAGGTGGGTTTAAGTAGAATTTCGGAAGTAAGCTCCAAAATAATAGGCAAGTATTTTTTCAGGGTAAACACAGAAAAGTATCTGCTGTCAAAATTGATACTGGCACCGTAGAAGTCAATCAATTCATCTATTTTGGCTTTATCTTTGTTTTCGGTACCCGCTTTGATAAGCTCACCAAACATATCTAAAAAGCCGGCTTTGTCGCCCTGTTTCACCGGCGGATAGTCAAATACAGTATAAATCGTGACCTTAGGCAAGGTGTTGTCTTCAATAACGAAGACTTTCAAGCCATTGGGCGTAGTAAAAGACTGATAGGGCTTGAGCTGAAGCGCAGGGAACCCCTCAGCTTTAGGGGGCGAGGTAGGGTACTTGCGACCTTGTGCCCAAGCTGCCACAAAAGCCAGGCACAATAATGTGAGCGAGAGGAATATCTTCTTGTTCATGGTACGGCTTATTTAGATTGTTCTTCTGATTTAGGCAACCAATACAGGCTTACACGATTTTCTTTAACCAAATACTGATTGGCTACACGCTTGATGTCTGCGGGGGTTACTTTTAGATATTGCTGTATTTCGGTATTGATGAGATTAGCATCCCCAAAGAAGGTATGATAATTGGCAAGGCTTTCGGCGATGCCCTCCATAGTACTATTGCGTGTATAGAACTCAGTTTCCAGCTGGTTGCGCAGCTTTTGGAACTCTTGGAAAGAGATGCCTTCTTTTTTGATTTTTTCATACTCTTCTTCCATGGCAGCCTCCAGCTCTTCGGGGCTTACACCGGCATTGGCAATGCCAAAGATGATAGATACCGAGGGGCTGTCTTCCAAACCGAAAGGAAATGCGCCTACTGCCAATGCCTTGCGCTTTTCGTTCTTCACATAACGGCTCAAACGGGAGCTCTCCCCTTGCGAAAGCAGCTGCATCAGCATGTTGACGGCATAATAATCAGGGTCTTTGATGGAGGGAGTGCGAAAAGCATGCACTACGGCGGGCAGTTGTACGTTGTCATAAACCACATCGCGCACTTCGCTACCCAAAGGGGGCTCTTCTACCTGCGGACGAGGCACTTTTTTGCCTTTGGGTATATCGCCAAAATAGATATCGATAGTACGCTTTACGGTCTCGGGGTCAAAGTTACCAGCAACAGCCAGTGTGGCATTGTTGGGCACATAAAAGGTTTTGTAGAAGTCTTTAAAATCTTCTTCGCTGGCAGCTTCCAAGTGTTCCATGTAGCCTATCACAGGCCAACGGTAAGGATGCTTTTTGTACATGCGCTTCATAGTTTCCTCTATCAGTCGCCCATAGGGTTGGTTGTCCACCCGCAAGCGGCGCTCCTCTTTCACCACTTCGCGCTGGGTTTCTATGCCTTTCTTATCTACTTTGGCATGACGCAAGCGCTCAGCTTCAATCCAAAGGGCAAGGTTCAGCTGATTGGCAGGCAGCACTTCATAGTAATAAGTGCGGTCATACCAAGTGTTGGCATTGTAAGTAGCCCCTGCTTCGGTAAGCAGCTTATCCAACTCGCCACGTTCTATGTATTTCGAACCCTCGAACATTAGGTGCTCAAAAAAGTGGGCGAAGCCTGTACGTTCGGGGTCTTCGTTTTTCGAGCCTACATGATACATCATGCCTACAGCTACCACAGGCACGTCAGGGCGTGGATATAGAATCACATGCAAGCCGTTGGACAAGTCATATTCCTGAAATTCTATTTTCATTTGCCCCATGCAAGGGAACCACGTGCTTCCCATCAGTAGAAGCAGCAGAAGGAGCATATTGTTTTTTCTCATGATATTGGTGTTTTTATGCAATTCAAATCTACTTTCTTTCGTTTTAAATTCCAAAATTTAACAATTGTTTAAAATTCATACAAAGAAGGCATAGCACATGAATGGTGCTATGCCTTCTTCAGCAAATGAATTGGAAGTGTTAAAAATCTTCATTCAGAGTGAATTTTTGCTCATCTTTCTTGGAAGCCACCCCTGCTTTGCGATATTCAGACACTCGTTTTTCAAAGAAGTTGGTTTTTCCTTGCAACGAAATCATATCCATGAAAGGGAAGGGATTGGTGGCGTTGTAATGCTTCTCTTGCCCCAAGGCTACCAACAAGCGGTCAGCTACAAACTCTATGTACTGAGCCATCAGACGGGAGTTCATACCTATGAGGTCTACAGGCAGCGCATCGGTAATAAACTCTTTCTCGATGGCTACGGCATCGGTTATGATTTCAAGCACACGCTCTTTGCTCAGTTTATTCTGAATGTATTGGTTGTAAAGCAGACAGGCGAAGTCGCAATGCAAGCCCTCGTCTCGCGAAATCAGTTCATTGGAAAACGACAAGCCGGGCATCAAGCCACGCTCTTTGAGCCAGAAGATAGCACAAAAACTACCGGAGAAGAAAATACCTTCGACTGCCGCAAAAGCAATCAAGCGCTCTACAAAATGGGGGCTTTCAATCCAGCGCAATGCCCAGTCGGCTTTTTTCTTGACGCATGGCACCGTTTCAATGGCATTGAAGAGGCGTTCCCGTTCAGCGCTATCCTTAATATAGGTGTCAATCAAAAGAGAGTAGGTTTCGGAGTGTATGTTTTCCATCATCACCTGAAAGCCGTAGAAGCAACGGGCTTCGGGCAGTGTTACCTCACGCATGAAGTTGAGCACCAAGTTTTCGTTCACAATGCCATCGCTGGCAGCGAAAAACGCCAATACATGCGAAATAAAATGACGCTCATCCTCATTAAGATTTTCCCAATCGCGCAGGTCTTGCGACAAGTCTATTTCTTCGGCAGTCCAAAAGCTGGCTTCTGCCTTCTTGTACATCTCCCATATCTCGTTGTGCTTGATAGGGAACAGAACAAAACGGTTCTTTTCTTCCAGCAGTAAAGGTTCGTTGTGCGTGTGGCTCATAAGCGAATATCTTTTTAAGGTTAACACATGTTCTTATTCTAAATACTTACTTTCAGGCAATTTTGTTTAATTTGTCGCCATTGCCTGTAAAGACATAACAAAGATACACACATCCGGGCTTTTAACAATTCGATTTTTTATGGTACTGCGCAAAACTCAAAAGCAGAGCGCTGCCACGTCTGCACTTCATAGTCTCACCCTTCGTGAGAAGCGACCCAAGTGGTGGTGGGTGGACTGGCTGGGCTTGGCTGTGTCTTTATTTGGTGCTTGGCGTCTGCGAACCCCTTTCTTTGCATTGCTTTGTTTCAGTGGCTTGATATGGTTCAGCCTGCGTGCCTGGATGCAACTAAAAGCGCTCAAGCTGCGCATCATGGCAGAAGGTCTCTTGGTACAAGAAGGCTCTATCGGAAAGAAGTATTTTTTTAGCTGGGAAGAAGTCAAGCAAGCGCAAATTGTGAAAGACAACCAATCCTTGCCCTTCGGCTCTCCCGGCTTGTCGCGCCAAGTAATTCAACAGGCAGAGGCAATCGTCCTCTATTATGGAGAAGAAAGGAGCGCCTTCAAAATCAAAGCATCCTTGTTCAATAAAAAGGAATTCAGCACCTTCTTGTTCCGCCTTTATCAAACCCTGCAATGGCGCAGCAACAACTGGATAGAAAAGATAGATTACCTTATGAACAAGATACAAGAGCACAAACAGCAGGACTTGCAAATCATACAAGAGTTGGAAGAGGCTCTTTTCGATGCCTATCGCACCATATATCAACCCATTTATTTACAAGACGAACAAGCCGCGCAAAAAGCAGTATGGGTCTATCGTCGCGGGCAGCGCCCCATCGCCTTTTATGCCGACCACATGCTTCCCGGCGTCAGTCAAGAAACCATTCAGGTAGCCGAAGAACTTATCAAAGTCAGTCAAGAAAATATGGGAATCGTTCAGACGCGCTTGGCTTACTACGACAGCATCATGCAAGTGCTCACAGAAAAACGAAAAGAAGCAGAGCAACAACAAAAACTCAAAGAAGTAGCAGGCAAGCTAAAAGCCATTCAGGTGCGCAATATAAAGAAACAAGCGATGCTACAAAGCAGCGAAGAAGACAGCCTAATGATGGAAAATCTTATGCTTCTGGACGAAATCACTTCAAAAGTGCATCAAATCGAGAACTTGGAAGACTCCTTCTTGCTTTCGCAATACCTTGACCAAATCAAATCCGAAGTGCTGGCTCACAACCAAGTACTGCGTGAACTGAACGAGAAACTCAAAGACGGAGATAATTAAAAACCCATTCTCAGCCAAAATCATCAAAAATATGGTCCACACTATATCCTCAATCACTATGGAAGATAGCCTTGACTTTGCCCGCCAGATGGACAAGCAAGACCCCCTGTACCAATTTAGAAACGAATTTCATATTCCTCGCCGCAATGGGCAAGAGGTGATTTATTTGTGTGGCAACTCGCTGGGGTTGCAGCCCAAGCGTACAGCACAAACCATAGACCAAGAGATGGAGCGCTGGCGCACGCTTGCCGTTGATGGACATTTCGAAGGCGCTACCCGCTGGTTCGATTACCACAAAGCCTTGCAGCCCATGCTCGCCCCTATTGTAGGGGCTCATCCCGACGAAATCACCGTCATGAACAACCTCACTTCGAACCTTCATTTCATGATGGTATCTTTTTACCGCCCCCAAGGCAAGCGGTTCAAAGTATTGATGGAAGCGGGCGCTTTCCCCTCAGACCAATACGCTGTAGAAACACAAGTGCGCTTCCATGGCTACCATCCCGAAGAAGCCATCGTGGAGGTAGCCCCGCGCGAAGGGGAAACCTCTCTGCGCACCGAAGACATAGAAGCAGCCATATACCGCGAAGGCGACCAGTTGGCATTGGTACTTTTTGGGGGCATCAATTACTATACCGGGCAAGTGTTCGACATGGCACGCATTGCCGCTGCCGCCCGGCAGGTAGGTGCCAACGTTGGCTTTGATTTGGCACATGCCGTCGGCAACGTGCCTCTACGCCTGCACGATTGGGAAGTGGACTTTGCCGTATGGTGTTCCTATAAATACCTCAACTCTGGTCCCGGAGGCGTAGGCGGTGCTTTTGTGCATCGCAAACACCATCATGCCCACTTGCCTCGTTTTGGTGGCTGGTGGGGACATAACGAAGAGGAACGTTTCTTGATGAAAAAAGGATTTAAGCCCATCACCACAGCCGAAGGATGGCAAGTAGCCAACGAACCCATCTTGTTGATGGCTGCCCACAAAGCTGCCTTGGAAGTATTTCAAGAAGCAGGATTCGAGCGCTTGCGTGAAAAAAGCAAGCTGCTGACCGACTACCTGCTGTTTTTCATAGACAACTACTGCAGCGACAATATCCAAGTGCTCACGCCACGCAACTATGAAGCACGTGGCTGCCAAGTGTCGATTTACGTGCAGCGTAATGGAAAAGAAGTATTTGATGCCCTGCAAGCCGCTCATATCGTGGGCGATTGGCGCGAGCCCAATGTCATACGGCTTGCCCCCGTGCCCCTTTACAACACCTTCGAAGAAGTGTACCGAGTAGGACAGGTGCTCAAACAGTTTTAACAAGGCAGCAAGTATGCTTAGCAATAGCCCCAAGCGGGGCTTTTTTCATTTTCTTAAAGATGCCTTATTCGCCTCTCTGCTTGCCATTTTGCCACAGCATTCCATGAAGCCCCCGAACAAGCAAATGCAAAAAACAAACCCCAGCCTCTCGAAGCTGTTTTATTTTTTAACTTTGTTTGAAAGTCATCCCCAAGACCATGAGCAAAACACTGAACCGCTTTCAAAAAGACGCCGAAGCCAAGGTGTTTGACGAAAAGCACCGCCGCACCATACGCTTCAACATGGGCAAGTATGAACAAGCCGTGCAAAAGGGCTTGCAACAATACAAAGACCACGAATTAGCACGTAGCCGCGCCGCTTACATCAAGCAAGAAGCCATTGCCCAACTCGACAAGCTGCTGCTTCAATTCGAAGAAAACATCAGCAAGCGGGGGGCTCGCGTGCTTTGGGCAGATACCGCACGAACAGCCCTGCAATACATCGCCGAAATATTTGAACGCCAACAAGCCAAAGAGGTGGTCAAGTCCAAATCGATGGCTACCGAAGAAATCGGACTCAATGAATTCCTTGAAGCTCGCCAAGTGCAGGTGTATGAAACCGACTTGGGGGAGTTTATCGTGCAGCTGGCAGGGCAAAAGCCCTATCATATCGTAACACCGGCTATGCACATGTCAAAAGAAGACATCAGCCGCCTCTTTTCCGAAAAGCTGCACATAGAGCCCACCGACGATGCCCAAAAACTGACGCATGTCGCACGGCGCCTGCTGCGTGAAAAGTACGTATCGGCAGATGTAGGCATTACGGGCGCCAACTTTATCATTGCCGACATAGGCGCAATAGCCATCACCGAAAACGAAGGCAACGCCCGTCTGTCGCTTACATTTCCCAAAGTACATATTGCCATTGTAGGTTTAGAGAAAGTGCTGCCCCGCCTCGAAGACCTCAGCCTTTTTTTGCCTCTCTTAGCAACCAGCGGCACCGGGCAGCATCTGACCGTATATAACAGCGTGATTACCGGACCCCGACAAAGCAAAGAAAGCGACGGTCCCGAAGAGATGTATGTGATTTTACTGGACAACGGGCGCACCGAACTGTTAGCAGACCCCGCCAAGCGGCAAGCATTGCACTGTATTCGTTGCGGCGCCTGCCTCAATGCCTGCCCGGTGTATAAAAACATAGGCGGACACACCTACGGAAGCACCTACAGCGGTCCCATAGGTTCGGTCATTTCGCCTTATCTCATGGGCATGAAAGAATACAAGCACCTGAGCTATGCCAGTTCTTTATGCGGGGCTTGTAGCAGTGTGTGCCCGGTAAAAATAGAAATCCATGACTTGCTGTTGCTCAACAGAAAAACGGCAGTCGAAAAAAAACTGGTGCCCTTCACTGAACGCTTGGCGTTTAAGCTATGGAAAAAAGCCATGCTCAACCGCCGTCTCATAGATATGTGGGGAGCCAACATCAAAAACACCATCTTACGCAAAGCATTCAAAGACAGCTGGGGGCGCTATCACAGCCCTATACGAGTAGCGCCACGCTCATTCAAGCAATTATGGCAAGAACGTATTGCCAACGCTAAAAAAACAAAGGTATGACCTTTCTGAACCCTTCTTTTCTGTGGGCACTTGCCTTACTGCTCGTGCCGCTTGCCTTGCATTTGTTCAATCTGCACCGCCCACGAAAAGTATATTTCACCAATGTGCAGTTTTTGCAGCAACTAGAAACGCAAACCAAAAGCATGCGAAAACTGCGCGAATGGCTGATTTTGCTGTGCCGTATGCTCTTTTTGGCTGCTTTGGTACTGGCTTTTGCCCGCCCGGTGCTGCCCAGCAAGTATGCCGGCAACACCCAAGGGCAACCATTGCATAGCCTCTACATCGACAACTCCTTCAGCATGCAACGCCCCAGCTTGGGCAGCGAAGTGAATCTGCTTACGCATGCCAAAGAACAAGCCACTGCCTTCGCCCAAAACATAGGGCAACAAGGGCAGTTTCAACTGCTCAGCAACGCTTTCGACAGCCGCGAATCACAAATATACGACGCCCAAGAGCTGAGCAAAACCTTGTCGTCCCTTTCATTCAGCATTTATCGTCCTTTGCTCAGCGATGTACTGCAAAGGCAAGAAAAACTAAGCCGCAAACGCCTGCCCAATGCAAGTGCCCATCTGTTTCTGTTCAGCGATTTTCAACAAAACGTATCAGCCTCTTTGTTTAAATACCCCTTTCAAGAAGACATACACTACCACTTGGTGCCTTTGCAGGCAGCGCCCGTTGCCAACGTAAGCATAGACAGTGTATGGCTGGGCGCCCCCTTCATTCAGCGTAACAACACCAATATCCTCTATTTCAAGCTGCATAACCACAGCCAGCGGGAAATACAGCAGCTGCCCGTGCAGCTTTATGTGCAAGAGCGCGCCGTAGCTGGCAAAAGCGTAAACTTAGCAGCAGGCGAAAGCCGCACTTTCTCTGTGGAGTTCAGCACCGACGATAGCGGCTGGCTACGCGGCAGACTGCACATAGAAGACGCCCCCGTTACTTTCGACAATGACTATTATTTCAGCTACAACGCCCGCCGTCAACTGCAAGTCCTTTACCTGCACCAAAGCACCCAACCCAACCCTTACGTGGTAGCAGCCTATAAAGCTGAACCGCAAATCAACCTACAGTACAAAGCACTCAGTACTATCAACGAAGAAGAACTTCGCAATGCTGACCTGCTGCTTGTAGAGGCAAGTAACAACCTTGAGGGAACGGCGGCAGAGCGGCTGCGTACCTTCGCAGAAATGGGAGGCAGCTTGGCAGTCATTCCCACTCAGGGCGCTACGCTCGATTTTCTGCAGGCGTGGGGCATAAAGCTAAACCCGGCGCCCCCTTTGCCCCCCGACAGCAGTCTGCAACTGCGCCCCGAAAGCCTTGCCCATCCCTTGTTCGAGGGAGTCTTTTCCAAAAAGCCCCTCAATGCTACCATGCCTTGGGCACGCCCCCTATGGATTTGTCGCAACGGCGACAACATCCTAAAAATGCAAAACGGAGAAGCCTTCCTGAGCATGTACCGCCTGCAAGGCGGCAAGGTGTATGTATTTGCCTCGCCGCTGCTGCCCCAATACACCAATTTGGTAAAACATGCCCTCTTTGTGCCCATACTCTACCGTATGGCACAAACCGCACCCCAAAAAGCGCTGCTCTATGCTTACCGAAGCAACGAGCGCAGTTTGCTGTTGCCCATAGGGGCACAACCCACACAAGACAAACCCCTGCACCTGCGCCGCCACCAAGAAGAATGGCTCTTAACACCCCAACGGCTGGGCAATCGCCTGCGCATAGACCTGCCCACAGAGAGCATGCAAGCCGGTTTTTATGCGCTCACCTACGATGCCGACACCCTCGCCCTGCTGGCTTTCAACGTGCCGGCAGAAGAGTCTGCCATGGAAACCATCTCCATAGACAGCCTGCGCACTCTTGCTGACACTCTGCCCAACGTGCATATATATGAAAGCGGCGAACCGCAAACTGTCATACAACAATACCAAGCGCAGTTTATAGCTACTCCCTTATGGAAGTATTTCATCATAGCAGCCCTTTTGTTTTTATTGTGTGAAATTTTAATCATCAGGCTATGGAAATGAGAAAATACTTATCGATTTTGCTGGTAACCACTTTGTTTTTTGCCTGCCGCCCTTCACAGGAAGAGCGTTCGCAACCATCGCTCATCGGCTACTGGCGTTTTGTGTTGCATTCTGAGGGCGGTGCCATCCCTTTTAATATGGAAATATTCGAAGAGAATGGCACACTCAAGGCGTTTATCCGCAACGGTGAAGAAAAACTGTTGCTCGACAGCATACGCATCCAAGGCGATTCGGTCATCATGCCCCTGCACATCTTCGATGCAGCACTCTTGGGCAAGCGATACGGAAGCGACACCCTCGAAGGGGCATTTGTTAAGTTCTATGCCCCAGACCAAAGCGTGGCTTTCACAGCCATACGCGGACAAAACTACCGTTTCTTCCCCGACTCTATGAGCTTGGCACCAGCCTTCGACTTTTCAGGCAAGTGGGAAGTATCGTTTACCAAACCGAACGGCAGCACCTACCCAGCAGTAGGTATTTTTCAACAAAACGGCGATGCCGTTACCGGCACCTTTCTCACCGAAACGGGCGACTATCGCTATTTAGAAGGCAATGCAGCCGGCAAAACGCTTTATTTGTCTGCCTTTGACGGCAACCATGCCTTTTTGTTTGTGGCTACTTCCCAAGAGGGCAATCAGCTCAAAGGCGACTTTTGGTCGGGCAAAGACTACCATGAAACATGGACTGCCACACGCAACGACAGCGCCGAGTTACGCAACCCTTATGAACTTACTTACCTCAAAGAGGGCTACGACAAAATAGACTTCACCTTGCCCGACTTAGACAGCAATCTGGTGTCGCTTTCAGACCCTCGCTATCGCGGCAAAGTGATTATCCTGCAGTTGTTTGGCTCTTGGTGCCCCAATTGTATGGATGAAACTGCTTTTCTGGCTGATTGGTATCGAAAGAATAAAAACAAAGACATCGCCATCATTGCTCTGGCGTTCGAGCGAAAAGCCGATTTTCAGTATGCCAAGCGCATGGTCGAGCGCGTGAAAAAGCGTTTTGCTGCCGAATATGACTTTTTGATTGCAGGCACCAACGACAAAGAGGGAACTGCACGTGTATTGCCCATGCTCAACCACGTAATGTCCTTTCCTACAACCATATTTATCGATAAACAAGGAAAGGTAAGAAAGATACACACCGGCTTTTACGGACCGGGCACCGGCGAATATTACAAGCGCTGGCGCGAAGAATTTAATTCTACAATTTCAGAACTTTTAGGTGAGTAATTTCGAAAAAACACCTAATAAGCGGTTACTTTTGAAGCATCATTGCGTCTTAATGCACAAACAGCCCTAAATCAATTCAAATTGTACACTTATGGAAAGGAATCATGTACTTGCTCAAAACGACCGCAGCATTGAAGAATTGCAAGAAAGCATTGTTGAGCTGGTACGCGCCTGTCGCAACAAGGAGTTGCTCGAACAACTGCTTGAGCAACTGCTGCCACAATTAGATGTGGCTGCTTCATCGCAGCCCAGCCGACGGTGGCATGCATAGTATTCTCTTTGTTTGCAAATAGAAGAGGGGTACCTTTCGACTACCCCTCTTTTATTTGCAAACCATGGTATTTACTTATACTTTCATGATTTCCTGCTCTTTCTTTTCGAAGAGCTCATCCAGCTTGGCTATGTATTTGTCGGTTAGTTTTTGAACTTCTTCTTCGCCACGCTTGATAGAGTCTTCTGGAATCCCCTCTTCTTTCAACTTCTTGATGCTATTGTTAGCTTCCTTGCGTATATTGCGCACGCTGATTTTTCCCTCTTCTATTTCTTGCTTCACTTGTTTTACCAGCTGTTTGCGACGCTCTTCGGTAAGGGGCGGAAATGCCAATATGATGCTTTCGCCGTTGTTCTGCGGGTTCACCCCCAAATCACTGGCTTGAATGGCTTTTTCTATATCGTTAATCAGTCCCTTCTCGAAAGGACGAATGCTCAGCGTACGTCCGTCTAAGCTGTTGATGTTGGCTACTTGAGTCAAAGGTACCTGAGCACCATAATACTCTACGGTAATCCCTTCAAGGAACTCAGGGGTAACGCGTCCGGCTCTGATTTTGCTGACTATGTCTTGGGTATGGTCCAGCGCTTTTTTCATGCGTTCTTCTGCATCTTGCAGATACATTAAAATCTCTTCTTCCATAGAATTGCTGTTTTATTGTTTGTTTTGCAGTAAAAAACACTTATTCCGAATCAGAGGAAATCAGGGTGCCTACTTCTTCGCCTTGTACCAAACGATAAAGATTGCCCGGTTTGTTCATATCAAACACAATGATGGGTAAGTTGTTTTCTTTACACAGCGTAAAGGCAGTCAGGTCCATCACGCTCAAACCGCGAGCATACACTTCTTCGAAGGTAATGGAAGTAAAACGAACGGCGGTAACGTCTTTTTTCGGGTCGGCAGAATACACCCCATCGACTTTGGTTCCTTTGAGTACCACGTCGGCTTCTATTTCAATGGCGCGCAAGCTGGCAGCCGAATCGGTCGTGAAATAGGGGTTGCCAGTACCGGCTGCAAAGATAACTACGCGTCCTTTTTCGAGGTGGCGAATAGCGCGGCGGCGAATGAAAGGCTCGCACACTTGTTCCATACGAATGCCCGACATGAGACGAGTATAGACGCCTTGTTTTTCAATAGCACTTTGCAATGCCATGCCGTTGATGACCGTCGCCAACATGCCCATATAGTCGCCTTGCACTCTGTCGATACCTGAGCGCTCCGCTTCACTGCCTCTGTAAATATTGCCTCCGCCTATGACAATAGCCACTTGTACACCGCTTTCTACCACACGTCTGATTTCCTTGGCATACTGTTCCAAACGCTCCGGATTGATGATATACTGCGGGTCATCGCCGCTGAGGGCTTCACCGCTGAGCTTAAGCAGGATGCGTTTATATTTCATTGAGAATCAGTTTAAGATAGGACACTGTCGGCAAATATACACCAAGCCCAAGGATTTAGCAACAAGCAAGGCGGCTATCGGCGCTGCTTTTACAAAAAGTGTAACTTAGCATATGCACATATCGTGAAAGAAAAAACGCCAACTCCAAACTTATGCCCTACCGCCTTTTATTTTTGCTTTTCTGGGGGTTGACTGCTTCTGCCATCTGCCGAGCACAATACAGCGCCTTTTCTTATCCGTGGCAGGCGAGCCTGTGGCACAACCCGGCAACAGCTGCTGGCACGCATGCCCATCAGTTGCAGATGAGCTACCGCCACCGTGCCCCCCGCCTCGAAGGAGGCATTGCCAGCATGCATGTGCAATATGCCCACACATGGCAGAAAGCTCGCACCGCCTTGGGCAGCTGGGCAATGCTGGAACAGGCAGGAAGCGGGCGTTTCCGCCAACAAGCAGTAGCTTTGTCGCTTAGTCATTTCGTGCCTTTGCAAGAAAAACTCATCTGGCGGCTGTCGCTTGAAGGCAGCTACTTACAGCAATCGCACGGATTCGGGCAATACACCTTTGGCGACCAACTCTCTACTTGGGGCAATACGGGGCAGCCCTCTGCCGAAGCCTTCCCAGATGAACAACTACGGGCATGGAATCTGAACGCAGGCACCCTCATACATAGCCATACTTTTTGGGTGGGGGTATCGGCACGCTACCTCAACCAAGCCGTGCTGCGAGGCACGGGGGCAGCCTATCGCCTGCCCGTATATTGGCAAGCACAGGGCGGTATAAAAATAAGTCTGCCTAACTACCGTCGGCAAGATGCCCTTTTGCCTTGGATAGGCTACCGTCGTTATCTTGACTACCAAAGCTTTGATGCGGGCATGTGGGCACAAATCGCTCCGCTACAAGCAGGCATCAGTATGGAATCATTGCCTCTGGGCGGCAGCAATGACAGTCGTCTCTTCCTGCATGCAGGCATTGATTACGAAGGTTATCGTTTCATTTACAGTTTTGGCAGCCCGCTGGGTAGGCAGGCATTAGCCGGACATGTGCATGAAGTAGGATTTAGTGTTCGATTTGGGGCTGCTGCCCGTAGCCAGCGCTATGGTCTCACAGCCGCCTTACCCTACGATACCCTGCCCTGATGACTGTCATTTCGCTTTTTGCAGGTGCTTTTGTAGCTTTGGGCAGCAAAGCAAACAAACCTTCTCATGGGCAATACCATACGCATAGGCACACGCCGCAGCCAATTGGCATTGTGGCAAGCCGAACACGTAGCAGAGCTGCTGCGCCAAAAAGGGCTGCAAGCCGAATTGGTTGCCATAGAAACCAAAGGCGATAAGATTCTTGACCGCTCCTTGTCGAAGATAGGCAGCAAGGGGGTCTTTACAGAAGAGCTGGAAGCCATGCTGCGCAGCGGCGAAGTACACATTGCCGTGCATAGCGCCAAAGATGTGCCTTCTGCTCTGCCCAACGACTTGGAACTGATTGCTTTCAGTGAGCGGGAAAGTGCCTATGATGTATTGGTAAGCCGAAATACCACACTCTCCCTACAAAAACCTTTACGGGTGGGCACCTCTTCTACGCGCCGCCGAGCGCTCATTCGGCGGTATTATCCCCATTGGGAAGTGGTGGAAGTGCGCGGCAACCTGCAAACCCGCCTCCGCAAGATGGATGAAGGCTTGTGCGATGCACTGCTGTTGGCTTATGCAGGCGTACACCGCATGGGCTATGACCCGTTCATTGTGCATCGCTTCGACATAGAACAGTTCACCCCCGCGGTAGGGCAAGGTAGTCTGGCAATAGAAGCCCACAAAGAGCTGGCGCCTGCCCTGCGCCGGGCAGTCGTTGAGGCGGTAAACCACCCCCTTACAGCAGCCTGCTTGCTCGCCGAACGGGCTTTTCTTGCCCGCCTGCAGGGTGGATGCAGTGTGCCTGTCTTTGGACATGCTTTCTACAAGGATGGGCAAATGAAACTGCTGGGCGGTGTGATGAGCCTCGACGGCAAGCAAGCCATTCAGGACAGCATCATGGTGCACGAAACCCCCGAAGCCGCTGGTAGGCAACTGGCAGAACGTCTTTTGCAAGCCGGTGCCGGCGACATACTCAAAGAAATCAAAGCGCAGTTGTAAAAGGGGTTTTTATTTTTTGGTGCAG
Source organism: Thermonema lapsum (assembly GCF_011761635.1). NCBI lineage: Bacteria > Pseudomonadati > Bacteroidota > Cytophagia > Cytophagales > Thermonemataceae > Thermonema > Thermonema lapsum. The sequence goes on along the minus strand of NZ_JAASRN010000004.1, from coordinate 15,220 downwards.
AGCAAGCTTCTGCAAACAAAGCTTGCTTTTTTATTGCATTCACAATCCCCACGATTTTTTTATTCATACACAAAAAGACAGGTGCCCTCCTAAACAGAGCACCTGCTTTCTCTGAAAACATGCGTTGTGGACTTACTTACCCACACGCTGCCCTATATCGCCTTTATCCAAACGCCCTTCTTGCGATTTAGCAATGCGGCTGCCAAAGCTGTAGCGCACCCGCAGCTGCACATAACGCGCGTCTTGATACATCCATTGTTTGCTTATCCTTGAATACATATTCACATCCAAGCGCGATATGTAGTTTCTCCCAAGGTCGTCGGTAATCAGGCTTATCGTCCAATCGCCAAAATTGTAGTTAGTATCTACGTAGAAAGAAAAGAGCGGTGCTATTTGCATGTTCATTTGGTTAAACGGTCCTTGCAGGTAGCCTCCTATATCCACACTTAACACTTTGCCCTCCTTTTGAACAGGCACCAAAGTAAGGGTGCCCGATGTGCTCCAAGTAAAGTTGATAGCATCTGAAATGATGCTCTCGTAGGCAGTGTAGGGTAAATATTGAAAATAACCACCATACGCAGAAAGATTCAATTGCCCCCGCTCCTGCCAAAAGCTCTCGGTATAGTTGGCAAAAATACTTCCACTATGGAAGTCTGCGGCATTCAGGCGCTTGTAGGCGTTGTTGCCCTCTTCATCTTCCAAGAGCATCTGTGCACTTTGCCGACCAGTGTAACTCCACACAAGCCCTAAAACAATTTTTTGGCGGATGATGTGTGATAAGGTGTTGCTTATGTTGTAAGAAGGCTGCAAAAAGGGATTGTTCTCTACATAATAGTTAGGCGCCGAGTAGAAACGATAGGGGTTTAACTCCCAGAAAGCAGGACGCCGAATACTGCCCCGGCTTTGCAGTTGCCATGTATGATTCTCGTTCTGCACAAACAAAATGCTCAAATCCGGCAGCGGGTTGAAGTAAGTATTTTCAAACTTACGCTCCCCATTTAAAAAACCTTCATTGAAGGTGTTCTCTACACGCAAACCCACCTTCGACTGCCAACGCGCCGACCACTGCTTCCGCCATGCCACATAGGGCGTGATGTAATGCTCCCGGTAGTCATACACAAAACTATTCTTTTCCTCAAGCACATAACCCGATTGCTGCCACTGCCACCAACGCGTGTCGTTTCCGTTTACCGAATAAGCCCCATAAACCCCTGCCATCAACACACTCTTTTCTGACAAGGCACCTTCATAATCTACTTTGTTGTACAGGCTGCGTATGCTTTGAAGCACATACTGCCGACGACGGTCTTCATCATTGCTCAAATAGTCCTCATAACTCATAATGCCTTCGGTTTCTTTGTTGTAGTAGCTGAAAACAGTGTTCAGTGTAAGCTTCCCTTTCTTCAAAGGTTGCTCATAGAACAGCCCCAAAGTCCCTCCTCCGTCTATACCCATCGTGGAATTGTTTTGCTTGCCCATGGCTACAGTCTGCACAGTATTGCCCACATACCTTTCTTGACGGAAGTTGTTGAAATCCCGAGAAGGTGAGTTTTGGTTCGTGCTGTAATGTCCCGACATCTGCACTTCCCACAGCTGCCCCGAGGGCTTGGTATGAGAAGCTATCCAACTAAGCCAAGTGGCAAGTCCCCCTCTGCCTATATTTCGTGAATCATTGTAAGAAGCAGCACTCCCATCCCGCTCCATGATGTCGTTCTTGTAAATGTGGTACGTTATGTTATTGCTCGCACCAAGCGTCAAGGTAGAGTTCCATTTCCCTTGTTTTGCCCATGTAAGATTGCCACCTTGCGAATTGAAGGTTCTCTGAAGTGTCCATGCATTCAAATAATAGCGGGAATACAGGCTACCCTTGCGCAAATATATCTTTACAATAGCCACATCGCCTTGTTCATCATACTCGGCGCCGGGGTTTAACACCAACTCCACTCGCTCAATCTCCTCAGCAGGCAGGCTCTCCAACAAAGTTTTTATTTGCTCCTGCGGCAAAAACGAACGCCGACCGTTCAAGTAATACACCGTCCGACCTTTGCCCACCATCTCCGGTAAGCCGTCTGCCTTCTTGCGCAGCATCGGCAAGCGTGTCAATGCCTGTTGCATTGTGAGCCCTTTCAAGGCTTCGGTATTTGACCAACTCATTGTCATACCGTCGGCAGTAGGACTTATCAAAGGCTTGCTCGCAGTGATTTCCACACCCTTCAACTGTATACCCGGTTGCATCCGAATTTCCAGATGGGTGTCTTGGGTTATCTCTACCTGCTGGTAATAATCTTCGTACCCCACGTAGGTAATCCACAAATGATAGACACCCGATTCAGGCACTTGCAGCTGAAAGCATCCACGCTCGTCTGCTGCTGTCGATAAAGTAACTGCTGCCGAGTCGGTCAGCTGAACCGTAGCATAGGGCAAGCCTCCCCCTTCGTCTTGTACACAACCGCTCAACTGCCTTTGTGCCAAAAGGTCTTGTAGTGGCAAAACCGAAAACAAGAGAAGAAATAGTGCTTTTTTCATGCTCTTTTACTTTTTAAGGTTCAGTGGATGATGTTGAATATTTCCTACTTACCAAGATGCTTTTTTGGTTAAGATGGTTGCCTGGTCTGGTTGTTTTTTTCAGCTTCCTAATGCCAACTGATTGCTGATAAGATGATAATAAAGCCCTTGCCGGTATAGAAGTTCCTCATGGCTACCTGTTTCTACTATGCGTCCATTTTCCAGCACTATGATGCGGTCGGCATTACGCACTGTGCTTAAACGGTGGGCAATGATGAAAGCTGTACGATGCTGCAAATAAGCAGAAAGGTTCTTTACAATGGCGCGCTCGGTAGCCGCATCCAGTGCAGAGGTGGCTTCATCCAAGAAAAGGATGTCGGGTTGGTGGTAAAGCGCACGGGCAATGAGCAAACGTTGCTGCTGCCCGCCACTCAACTGCATGCCCACCCCACCCAACTTGGTTTGATAACGCATGGGCAGCTTCATGATGTCGTCATGTAAACAGACCAAGCGGCACACTTCTTCTATACGCTGCATATCGGGCTGTTCCACACCGGGTGCTACATTTTCTGCTACTGTACCGCTCAAAATAGAACCATCTTGCAGAACTACCCCACAGCGTGTGCGCCATGCGTCTATGTCGTAATGCCACAGGGGCTGCCCATTGAGCAGTATATCGCCTTTGACAGGAAAATAATAGCCCAGCAACAAACGCATGAGTGTGGTTTTTCCACTGCCCGTGCTCCCTACAATGGCTACTTTTTCACCTCGACGTATTTCCAAATGAATGTCGTCAAGAATCAAACGGTGTTCGTACCCCGGATAGTAGAAAGAAAGCCCGCGGATGGTTAGTGTTTGAATGGATTCAGGCAAAGGCTTTTTACGTCCGGGGGGTTGCTCGGGTGCTTGCTCAAATACAAGCCCCAGGCGTTCTTGGGCAATGCGAAAGCTCTGCAGCTCATCCACACTAAAAAGCCAAGCATTGACCGGTGCGCTTAGTTGCCCAATGATGAACGAGGCGCTCATGAGTACGCCCAACGACAACTCCTGCTTGAGGATAATCAAATAAGCGCAAACCGCCACTACTGCTACGTCTTTCAGCTTGCCGAAGAGCGTTGTACCTGCATTTTGATAAAGATTCAACCACAGGTCACGCCACTCTTGGCGGTTTTGCTCTTCAGACAAATGCATAATTTTATCAAGGCGCCGGTCTTGTGCACGATAAATACGCAACTCCTGCATCTTGGTCACAAACTCATATAACAGATGATTCAGCTTACTTTTGAGCAGCGCATTGGCATAATTCAGTGCACGACGGTGGCGCAGAAAAAGCATTACCCAGCCTACAGACAAGAGCGTGAAGCCCACGTATATCCAGAAAACCAGCGCACTGAGACGATAAAGCAAAAAGCCGAATATCAAGATATTGCTTAGGTGCAACAGCAGACTCATAAGCTGCCATGCCACAAACCGACGCACCTCCGACAAGTCGCCCAAGCGCTGCAAGGTTTCAGTATTGATGCGGGCATCGAAATACGCAAGGGGCAAGCGTGTGAGATAACGAAACATATGCTCTTGCAGATGCAACGAAAGCCCCAAGTTCAAACGGGTAAAAACCACCGTGCTCCACGACTCGCTTATAAAACTGCCAAAGAAAAGCGCCATCTGCGCCAACAACAATGCCAGTACCATGCCGATGTCCCGTTGCATGATGCCTTCATCGATGACCTCTTGGAAGAGCTTGGGCGTGTACCAGTTGGCTGCCATGCCTCCTATAATCAGCAACAGACCTCCTACATAAGCCCCTTTTCTGCGAGCCAAAAAGCTGGTGATTTCACGAAGCACATGGCGCATGCCCTCGTTCTGTACGGGCGGCAAATCGAGAGGCGACGCCATAGAGGCAGGTTGCAAATATATGAGAATCCCTTTGGGCTGCCCAGCAAGCCACTCGTTCAAAAAAGCCTCTTCGGTAAGCTGCACACGCCCATAGGCAGGGTCCAGAAGCGTAAAGCGCCTCTTAGCATCTTGCTTCTTCCGGCTTATCCTTTCCAGCACTACATAGTGGTCCTGTTTCCAGAAAAGAATGCAAGGCAGTGGCAGCTGTTCCAACTCCCCGGGCGATGCCTTGTATGCCTTCGCTTCCAAACCTATCTGCTGCGCCAAATGCAGCAGTTGTGCTACTGATACCCCCAGGCGCGACAGCTTGCCCAGTGCACGCAATTGCTTCACATGCACCTTTATGCCATGATAACGGGCAATCATAGCAAGGCAAGCAGGACCACAGTCGGCACTTTCGAGTTGAGGTACAAAAGGCACACGTTTAGCCCACTGCTTTATGTGTCTGGGCAAGCAGAATACGTTCGATATGCTGAATAACCACGTAGTCTTTTTCACGTTCATCGCCGTTATACACACAGTAATCTTCGCCCACATGTTCGATTGCCTGTTGCGAGCAGCCCCCATTGCACAGCGGTTGTATGCGGCAGCTTAAGCAAGGGCGGTTGCGAAACTTGATATTCATGCGCTTCTCGAGATGGTCGTCCTCCCATACAATCTCCCCTGTTTCAGCAAGATAGCCCACTCGGTTTTCAGGTTTGAAGTCGCGCGCCGTGCACTTATACACGTCGCCGTTGTAGTTGATGACGGCACTCTGCCGTTTGTCGGCATAGCACGAAGCTTCGACAGCGTCCACCGCTGACTGTTCTATAGCAGGAAATCCTGCTGCCCGTACCACCTCCATAGCTGCTGCTACCTCTTCCTTAACGTCGCCTTCTGTGTCTTGCCACACCCGATGAAAGCTAAAGCTTATGTGAGATTTGGCTTCGGCAGGAAGCTCTGCAAAATCATAGGGCACCTGTTTCACCGAAGCAATATTGGCAGCCGTGTAGTTGATGCGCACCGAGACCCCCAAACCGGCAATGGCAAGTTGCTTAATATTGTGCACAATTTCACGATAAGAGCCCTTCTTTTCGTTCACGTAACGCACGCGGTTGTGGGTTTGCTCGTCGCCATCGAGGGTAATCTGAAAACTTGGCAACAAGCCTTCTTTAAGAAAGAAATCAATCATGGCTTCATTTATCAAATAGCCATTGGTAGTAAAGTGCAGGCTCAAAGAAACGCCTGCTTCTTGCAACAAACGCTTTGCTTCACTTATCAATGGCTTCACATTACGCTCGAAGTAAAGCAGCGGTTCTCCCCCAAAAAAGCTTATGATGAAATGGCGCAAGTCGGGATTTTGCTCTACTGTGCGCTGTATAAAGCGCAGCATCCGCGCCACTCCCTCTTCGCTTAGCCGGGAATTTTTTATGTGCGTTTCGTAGCAATACCAGCACTTGAAATTGCAATTCATGGTAGGGTTGATAATCAGCTGAAAGGTATGAGTGGCGTTGTCTATAGCCCACACTTTCTCTTTCAGGCGTTCCAGCTCATCTACACTGTCATCTATGATGAACTCATGACGGCAGAGATAATCATAGAATTGCGGGTGCACTTGTGCCAGCTCTTCCACACCATGATGCGCAGCGCTTTCGAGCAGGTCTTTGAGCAATGGCTCTATAAAAATAACCTTCTTGCTGAAAGCATTGAAAAGGGCATACTTACTCTTGTACGGTACTATGTTATTGTATCGGCTTAGTTTCATGGCAAAATGTCTTTGTAGTCGATGAACAGCTAAACTTCAAGAATGACAAAACCCTACCTCTCTGCTTTCTTTCATGCTACATACAGAAAGCAGATGCGTTGCATAAGTCGATGCCAATTTTGCGTCTTACTGTTATCCCCGGTGAACAGCCCTTTGTCCCTGGTTACTTATCCGAAGAGATTGTATTTCCGTCGAGTGGAACGATAAGCTTCTTTCTTACGCCTGCTGAGTCATAAACAATCCGTAGTCCTTTCTCTTGGTTACCGTCTCCAAGTACAAAGGAAAATTCAACGAGCTTGACAGGTGTGCTTTTACCCTTCACAGAATCCTTTCGCGCATCACAATTCCAGTTTATCACCAAACCACACAACTCTTTGTCGTTGGTACCTGCTGCGGTGTGCCCGCCTCCTGTCAAACACTCCGAGAATCCGCCATACAAGCAGTGGTTTTCTTCGTCTGAAAGTAGTTCTGGAATGAAAGGTAGTGATTTCATAACATCGAACTTTTTAGCTTTTTCTTGAAAATATTTAGAGATTCAAAGTTGGGTAGGCTCCCCTACCCAACATCAACTTACTGTCTTATCCTAATAGAAATTTTAATGCACCCGCAGTTACCACAGTTATGGTTATTCGTAGTTGCCGAATTCTCATAAGCAAAGCCTGCCTCTAAGACATCAGAAAAACCTCCATAAATCACCTCTTTTTCTATTTTCAGAGGTTCGAGGTTCAGTAATTCTTCTTTTTTCTTTAACTCTACAACGCAGCTAATGTACGATTTAGTGACGTAACAATATGGCGCCATAGCAACCCTTCTCACCTCCCGGGTGCAGTGGAAGAGTTGCAGTTCAATTCTAAAAAAAAAAAAAAAAACAAGTCAAGATTACAGCACACTTTTTTAACAAAAACATAGACAAAAACTAAAAAGAGCAAATACATAAACATTTCTGCATCCAAATTGATGTTGCAACACTATTTTTTATTACACGAAAAACGGCAGGATTGCGTGCTAATCAAAAGGTATATTTTTTTAGTAATTTTTAGTAAAATATAGACAAAAAAAGGGTGCCATAGTAGCACCCTACTGCCATGAGAATTGATGTTTTTTAGTCCTATTGTTTTTTCAATTCTTTGAGCATACTTTCTATATGCTGGCGAGCGCCAAAAAGCTCCTGATAAGCTGCCACTATTTTATGCGAAGCATCCAACAAATAAGTAATTCGTTTGGGAATGCCCAATATAGGCACCAAAGCATCATATTTTTTACACACCTCACCCGAAGCATCGCTCAGCAGTTCAAAAGGCAAATTGTATTGCTCCTTGAAGCGCCGATGGGTGGCTATATCATCACGGCTAATGCCAATGACTTCTACGTCCAAGCCACGAAAGTCGGCAAAGTGGTCGCGGAACTCGCAAGCTTCTTGGGTGCAGACTTTCGAGAAGTCTTTGGGATAAAAAAAGAGGATACAAGGCTTGCCCACCATGTCTTTGCTGAGCGTGAAAAGGTCGCGCTCGGTAGAAGGCAATGTAAAATCGGGGGCTTGAATACCTACTTTCAATGCCATAGTCTGTTTGTTTTTTGCGTTGTGTTTGTTATCCTTGAACAAAGAATGCCGGACAATGGTTTGCCCAACACAAAAGCTCCTGCATTCGTACAATTTTCACTTAAAAAGCTTACATTTAAAGCCCAAAAACAAAGAGAAACTATGGCTTACAATTTATTGAAAGGGAAAAGAGGCATCATTACCGGTGCACTAGACGAAAACTCTATCGCTTGGAAAGTAGCAGTGCGTGCCAAAGAAGAAGGGGCTACCTTCACCCTTACCAATGCCCCCGTGGCACTGCGCATGGGCAAAATCAAAGAACTTGCCCAGCAGTGCAATACAGAGGTGATTCCTGCCGATGCCACCTCCGTGGAAGACCTCGAAAACCTCTACAAGCGCTCTATGGAACTGCTGGGCGGCAAAATCGATTTCGTGCTGCACTCCATAGGCATGAGCCCCAACGTGCGTAAAGGGCGCGAATATGGCGACCTGAATTATGAGTGGTTCATGAAAACGCTCGATATCTCGGCTATGTCATTCCACAAGATGCTACAGGTAGCCGAAAAGCTGGACGCCCTCAATGAAGGGGCTTCTGTAGTGGCGCTGTCTTACATTGCCGCACAGCGCACCTTCCCCGACTATTCGGACATGGCACAAGCCAAAGCCATGCTCGAATCAATTGCCCGTAGCTATGGCGAGCGCTACGGTCGCCTCAAGAAAGTGCGTGTAAACACCATCTCCCAATCGCCTACCCGCACCACGGCAGGCACCGGCATTTCGGGCTTCGATGTGTTCTATGACTACGCCGACATGATGTCGCCGCTGGGCAACGCCACTGCCGAAGAATGCGCCGACATGTGTATTGTGCTGTTCTCTGACCTCACCCGCAAGGTAACCATGCAAAACATCTACCATGACGGTGGCTTCTCTTCGATGGGCATCTCGCCGCAGGTGGTAGAAAAACTCAGCAAGTAATTAAAAACAGCGGTCTCTGCATACTATGAAGCCTTGCCCTTGTGGCAAGGCTCTTTTCTTTTCACACAAAAAGCCATTTCGCATAACATCAAGTCGCTTGGGGCTGTCTTAAATGAAAGCAAAAGCTTAGTTAGCAGAATACCAACGACGCCTACAAAAAAGACAAGCAATTACTCGATTTTCATCCAACGAAGGCGCAGCGAATTGAATACCACTATCACATCAGAACAAGCCATAGCCAAAGCAGCCACCATAGGACTCAACCAGCCTGCTGCTGCTATGGGGATTGCCAGCACATTGTAAAAGAAAGCCCAAAACAGGTTTTGTTTCATCACACGCAGGGTGTACCTACCTATTTCAAAGGCGGTTTGCAGATGACGCAGATTGCCATCCAAGAGTACCACCTCTGCCGCCCGTATGGCTGCCTGTGTGGCATTGCTCAGCGAGATGCCCACATGCGCACGGCTCAAAGCTGGGGCATCATTCACCCCATCGCCCACCATGGCTATCTGTGCTTTGCTTGCCAGTGTCTCTACTATTTGCAGTTTCTGTTCAGGGGTTTGCTCGGCATACACCTCTTCGATTCCTACTGCCTGTGCCAACTGGTTACACTTGTGGGCTTTGTCGCCACTAATCAAGACGGTGCGAATGCCCCGCCGGTGCAAGTAGTCGACAAGTTCCGTAGCATGAGGCTTCACTTCGTCTTCGATAGCAACGGCTGCTATCAACTCTTCGTTGCAAAGTAAAAAAAGGTCGTAGGACTGCTTGAGCGCTGCGCGCTGCGCTTCGGGCAACAAACGGAACGAGCCCAAACGATAGCGATTGCCCTCGGCATCGGTGCCCTCCATGCCTACACCTTTGATTTCACGCAACGAATGCAAGGGCAATACCTCTACGCCTTCTGCCTGCAAATGCTCGGTAAGCGCACGCGCAATCGGATGCGACGACGACTGTTCCAAAGCCAACAACACACGCTGCGCAAAGGCGCCGTCGATGCCAAACGTTTTGATTTCTTTTATTTTGAAATTGCCAGTGGTAAGGGTACCCGTTTTGTCGAAAAGCACATAACGAATGCCTTGCATACGTTCGAGAGTGTCGGCACCACGCAACAAAATACCGCTGCGCGCTGCCCTGCCCAAAGCTACCGTCACGGCGGTGGGCACTGCCAAGCCCATAGCGCAAGGGCACGAAATCACCAACACCGCAATGGCACGGGTGATGCTTTCGCTCATGCCTACACCTACAAAGAAATAATTCGCTGCAAAGGTTATCAGTGCAATGGCTATCACGGCTGGCACAAACACAGCACTCACACGGTCTGCTAAGCGCTGTATGTCGGGCTTGCGGGCTTGTGCCCGCTGCACCAGCTCTATAATCTGGGCAAGCATGGTTTGCCCCGCTACTTTCTGCACCTGCATACGAAAAGCCCCATCGACCACTTCGGTACCTGCCACCAGGGTGTCGCCTCTTCTTTTTTCTACCGGCAGGCTTTCGCCCGAGAGCAGCGCTTCATTTACAGAACCAGCACCTTCGAGTATTTCGCCGTCGGCAGGCACCACATCGCCTACCGCCAGCAAAACCACATCGCCCACTGTCAAGCTATCGGCAGGCACTTCTTCTACCACCTCCCTACCCTTTTCACTCACCGCCAAGCGTTTGGCTATGGCTTTTTGCAGTCGGGTCAACTCATCTACAGCCGTAGTGGTCTGCTTCACTGCTTTGTGCTCCATATAGTTGCCCAAAAGCACAATGCTGATGATGCTGGCTGTCGTTTCGAAAAACATGTAATCATGCCCACCGCCGGTCAGCAAGCCATAAAGGCTGTAAATCAAAGCAGCAGTGGCACCGGTCAATATAAGTACGTCCATGTTAGCCACGCCACTCTTGACGGAGTGCCAGGCGCTGCGCCCAAACTGGCGCACGCCAATAGCAAAAACCGGCAGCGTAAGTCCTAGTTGAACGAAGGGGTCATGCAGCCACGCATAGGGCAAAAACATGGCGGTTACGAGTGGCAGGGTGAAACCCCACGCCACCAGTAGCTGCAACAACAGCGGGGATATGGTAACTTTCTTTGCCGGGGCGTTGTCAGCAGGCTGCACCTCGTAGCCCAGCTTACGAATGCCCTCAACGACCGTTTCCAAAGACAGCCCCGCAGGCAAAGTGAAAGCTACATCTCCGGAAGCAAAATTGACACGCGGGTCTTTTATGCCCTTACGAGTCAAAAAGCGTTCCACGCCCAAAGCGCAGTTGGTACAACTCATGCCGTGCACTTTCAGATGCACTGCTTTGCCCTCCGGGCTTCGCTTGTCTTTCTGCTTGTCTTGAAGTATCGCTTCCATAACGAACTAATCGTTTTGCAGAGCTTGGGCATCGAAGCCGGCTTCTTCTACCAGCGCTTTCACCTCGTCAGCGGAAAGTACCTCCGTATTGACGGTCAATATCTTGTCGGGGTGGTGGGTGTCCACCTCCCAATGTTGAATCTTGGAGTCATTCAAAAAAGCACTCACACTGCGCACACAATTGCTGCAATGGATATTGGTTTTGAAACGGTAAGTCTTCATCTTGCTTTTTGTTTTTTTGATTAGCTTGCATTCCAATTTGGAAACGTTCCAAGTATAAAGTTTTGTTCATTTATTTTTGAAAAACTTGTCATGTCTGTCCATAGTGCGTCGAAAGTACCTTTGTTCTCTATCATCATTCCAGTATATAACCGTCCCGAAGAAGTAGATGAGCTGTTGGCATCTCTATGCCAGCAGTCTTTTCGCTCGTTCGAAGTGATTGTGGTAGAAGACGGCTCAGAAAAGGACTGCCGACAGGTAGTGCAGCTGTACAAAGAGCAGTTGCCTATTCAGTATGTTTACAAACAGAATTCAGGACCTTCGGCAAGTCGTAATCGGGGTGCCCAAGATGCCCGTGGGCAATATGTGCTTTTCCTTGACTCGGATTGCCTTGTGCCAGAGCATTATTTACAAAATATCGCTGCTTTTCTACAAAAACAAAAGGTGGCTTGTTTTGGAGGTCCCGATACCGCCCATCCTGCTTTTACGCCCATTCAGAAAGCCATCAATTACGCCATGACCTCACGCCTGACGACCGGGGGCATCCGTGGTGGAAAGAACTTCAATCCCAACAAGTTTTTACCCCGTAGCTTCAATATGGGCGTGCGCCGCGAAGTATTCAAGGAAGTACAAGGCTTTGCCGAAGATATGCGCTTTGGCGAAGACATAGACCTCAGTTTGCGCATCAAAGCACGCGGCTACCGCTGCCTGCTCATCCCGGAAGCATGGGTTTACCACAAGCGCAGAACCAAACTGTGGCAGTTCTTTAAGCAAATCTATAATTCGGGCATGGCACGCGTGTATTTGAGCGAGCGGCATCCCGGCACTTTAAAACTTATCCACCTGCTGCCTTCCTGCTTTGTCTTGTTTGTGGTAGCCTCTCTGCTGCTTGCTTTTGTTTCGCCCCTTGCTTTGCTGCCCCTGTTTTTATGGGCTTTGGTAATTTTCATAGATGCCCTCATAGGCTATGACTATTCGTTGCAAGTAGCTTTGCTGTCGGTGGTGGCTGCCTTCCTCCAGCTGACTGCCTACGGCAGTGGTTTCCTGCATGCATGGATAAGCCGTAAGCTGCTGCGCCTTCCTAAAAGACATGCCTTTGTGAGGCGGTTTTATGAGTAGGTGTCAGCCCTATTTTTTGAAAAATGCCGTGCCGGCTGTGTAATCATCAAGTCATCTTATTGAGTATCTCTTTTGGCGCACAAACGTCGCTTCTTTCATACACCTTGTTTGCCAATAAAACCAACGAGGCATTGCCTACAAACATCGAACTAAGCGAAATCTTCATGTCTTTCAATTGAATGAGGCAAGAGGAGGTGCTCATCCAACCAATTACAGTTTCATGTAGTTTAAGGCGACAAAACAGTAGCCACAGACGGCTTCCCGTTTTTCTTATCTTCGTCTTTTTGTTAACTTGAAGCCCTGCATAAGAAAGTAAGCGACAGAATACACACTATGGGAATACGTGCTACTTTGAGCAAGCCATTAGCATGGTGGATGGTGCAGCAACAAAAACAATGGATGCAGCGCCCGGTAGAAACCCAGCTACAATGGATGCAACGGCTGGTGCAACAAGCCCGTCATACCGCCTTCGGCAAAGAACACGGCTTCGAAGCCATTCGCTCATACGAAGACTTCAAACGGCAGGTACCTGTGCGCGACTATGAGGGCTTGCGCCCCTATGTGAACCGCATCATAGAAGGCGAATCAGACGTATTGTGGCGCGGCAAACCCATTTATTTCGCCAAGACCTCAGGCACCACCTCCGGTGTGAAATACATACCCATCACGAGCGACTCCATCTCCAACCACATCAACGGGGCACGCAACGCCCTGCTCAACTACATCTATGAAACCGGCAACAGCGATTTCTTAGACCGCAAACTCATCTTCCTTTCGGGCAGCCCTGTACTCGACCGCAAAGGGGGTATCCTCACCGGTCGCCTGTCGGGCATTGTCAACCACCATGTGCCTGCCTATTTGCGCACCAACCAAATGCCCTCTTACGAAACCAACTGCATCGAAGACTGGGAGGAAAAACTCAACCGCATCGTAGAAGAAACCCTGCGCGAAGACATGTCGCTCATATCGGGCATCCCCCCCTGGGTGCAGATGTACTTCGACCGCATCATAGAACGCACGGGCAAAAAAATCAAAGACGTATTTCCCAACTTCTCGCTTTTTGTGTATGGAGGCGTGAATTTTGAACCCTACCGCGCCAAGCTGTTCGACAGCATCGGAAAAGCTATCGATTCCATCGAGCTGTTTCCTGCTTCAGAAGGCTTTTTTGCCTATCAAGACAAAATCGAACACCAAGGGCTTTTGTTATTGTTGAATGCTGGTATCTTTTACGAGTTCATCCCTGCCGAAGAATACTTCAACGAAAATCCACGCCGGCTGCATATAGGCGAAGTGGAAGAGGGCAAAAACTACGCCCTCATTGTCAACAACAACGCAGGCTTGTGGGGCTACTCCATTGGCGACACCGTGCGCTTTGTGTCCACCAACCCCTACCGAGTGGTGGTAAGCGGGCGCATCAAGCACTACATCTCTGCCTTTGGCGAGCATGTCATTGGCGAAGAGGTAGAAAAAGCCATGAAAGCAGCCTTAGAGGCATTTCCCGAAGTGAAAGTGATTGAATTTACCGTAGCACCACAAGTAACCCCCCCCGAAGGGCTGCCCTATCACGAATGGTTGATTGCCTTCGACACACCGCCCCATGACCCGCAAGCCTTCGCCAAAAAATTAGACGACACCCTACGCCAGCTCAACATTTATTACGACGACCTCATCAAAGGCAGCATCTTACGACCAGCGGTCGTTACCCCTCTGCAAGCTGATGCCTTTGTGCACTACATGAAGTCAATCGGCAAGCTGGGCGGGCAAAACAAAGTGCCGCGCCTTTCCAACGACCGTAAAATTGCAGATGCCTTGCTGCAATGGGAAGCCGAAAGGCTATGAGCAAAAGCCAAGAAGCATACGCACATGCCCCGGAAGGCTCTGCCTCCATTGTGACACAAATCTTCTGGGGCAAACTTTGCCACTAGCACGGGCAGAAAGATGGCAGCAGCAAAGTTTCTCAGGGCATTGGTGCATGCCTTTTTCGAGTCAAGCTCTTAAGTAAAGATGGCAAATTGTTCAAAAAAGTATCGTGCCTTTGCTGTTCATGCCCGAGTTTCTAAACTGCAACTACATTCAAGGGCGGCGAGCGCACATTGATGCTCTGCGTCTTTTCTTAGTGAGCTCTTTCCTCCTTCTCTGGTAAGAAGAATACTCCATTGAGGCAGTTATTATGCGAGGGAAGGAAATAAGCAGGCTTCTAATAGAAGAAAACAGCACACAAAGCGGTGTCCCAAAAGGAAAAGCAAGAAAACAGGCTCAAAAACAGCCTGCTTCTGAATTTACAAGTTCATTGCCTTTTTTCTGCTTTAGGGCATCCCTTTGTTGTTTCGCGTTTTTCTCCTTGTCGCTTCAAGCCACTCCCTTTGCCATATCAAAGTTCAGGCAATTGAGGCGCTTGCCTCAATGCCCCAAGCAAAGCAAATCAAACACCTCTGCCTTTTGCTTTACTTCACCCTACCCCCACATAAACAAAAAACCCCTTCCATAACAGAAGGGGTTAATTCTTACGTGGCGGCGACCTACTCTCCCGGGTATGACCCCAGTACCATCGGCGCTGGAGGGCTTAACTTCTCTGTTCGGAATGGGAAGAGGTGTTCACCTCCGCTCCTGCCGCCAACAATATCTTCTTTATCTCCTTAGATAAATGCCTTTACATACTACATACTGCCTATATCGAAGACTACATCCACGCAAAGAAGCCTATCGGGGTATTAGTATGACTCGGCTCAACGGCTCTCACCGCTTACACCTGTCACCTATCTACGTCCTCGTCTCGAACGCCCCTCTTGGGAGGTCTCATCTTGGAGCGAGTTTCGCGCTTAGATGCTTTCAGCGCTTATCTCTTCCGGACTTAGCTACTCAGCAGTGCACCTGGCGGCACAA
>NZ_JAASRN010000003.1 GCF_011761635.1 Thermonema lapsum | reverse complement strand
TGTTATTCAAAAAGTGAAGAGATGTTGAGAATAACCATTGCCTTATTTATCGCAAAAAGGAATGGAAATTTATCTATATTTGGTTACTAATTCCAAAAGATTTAGTTTATGTTTTTTTTGAATTTATTGTTACCGTGCATTACCAATACATGGCTTTTGTCAGCAAAATGGATTTGACAAACTAAACTTTCATTATTTGGAAAACTTTATCTATAACTCTCAAAACTTTCAATTTCTTGTCTTTATTTGCGAGTGTATATCAGTAATGGTTTTTCCCATTTCCAAATCAAAAATGCCCAAAAAGGTATAGACAACCCAAAGATAATAAAAGTTGTAGTTGAACTAAATTCAAACAAAGTGTCAATCCAAGCATGAATAGTAACGGGAATAAATAAAGATTTGGTTTTCTCTGTAAGTTTAATAAAAATATAAGAGATGATTGATAATGCTATAATGAAAATAGCTATTCTTACAAAAGTAGAAATGTGAAGACCTACACTCATTCGGGTTGTAAAATGCCAAAATTCCCACATCACGCCTATAATAATAGCTCTCTTTATTGGGCTTATATTTTTGAGTGCATCTTGAAGAAAACCTCGCCACCCTAATTCTTCTCCTAAAATTATAAAAAAACCAGTGAAAGGAAATGTAAAAGCTTCAGTACCATGGAATGTGCTTATTGAGAAAGCTATATCAGGCACTAACCAAAATAAAAGACTTTTTGAAATGGAAGTTCCAAAAAAGGTTACGGTCCTGACGTGTGTTTTTCTGAACAGATAAAAGCATATCATTGCAGCAATCCCCGGTCCCCACATATAAGATGCGGTTTTTACCAATCCGGGTACATTCCATAAATCCCAACTTTCAGTTTCAATGTCTCTCCACCAAAAGAATGGCCATGAAATAAGGCAGGCAATAAAATATAATAGGTAAAAACTGATAGCCAATTGGTAGTTTGTTTAATGTCTTTCTTCTCCATTTATTGCTGTTTTTTTTTAGAAAGTCAACTGCCGGATTGGTCGTAAGAACCTTAAAACCTATAAGGTCTTTCAGACCTTATAGGTTTGTATTTAATTACGTTAGAGATTGCCGCGGCGTGCTTGCTCACGCTCAATAGCCTCAAACAAAGCTTTGAAGTTGCCTTTACCAAACGAAGTAGCTCCTTTGCGTTGAATGATTTCATAGAACAACGTTGGTCGGTCTTCTACCGGTTTGGTAAAGATTTGCAACAAGTAACCTTCCTCATCGCGGTCAACCAAGATGTTTAACTCTTTCAATTTCTCTACATCCTCATCTATGTTGCCCACACGCTCTTTCAGGTCTTCGTAATAGGTTTCGGGCACATAGAGGAACTCCACGCCACGACGGCGCAGCTCGCTGACCGTATGGATGATGTCGTCGGTAGCTACAGCTATGTGTTGCACTCCCGGTCCGTGATAATACTCAAGATACTCTTCAATTTGCGATTTGCGTTTACCTTCTGCCGGCTCATTGATAGGAAACTTGATGTAACCGGTGCCATTGGATACTACTTTCGACATCAGCGCCGAGTATTCGGTAGATATATCTTTGTCGTCGAAGGTTATCAATAGCTTAAAGCCCATCACATCTTGATAGAAACGCACCCACTCATTCATTTTGCCCAGCTCCACGTTGCCCACACAGTGGTCCACGTATTTCAAACCAATAGGTTCTGACTTTACGGGGCTTTCCCATTTCTGATAACCGGGCATAAAAGGACCTCGATAGTTTTTACGCTCTACAAAGGTGTGGATGGTGTCGCCGTAGGTATGGATAGAAGCCACCTTCACTTCACCGTATTCGTCGGTCAGGGTTTGGGGCTCCCCAGCAGAACGTGCCCCACGCTTCATGGTTTCGTAATATGCCATTTCGGCATCATCTACCCACAAAGCCAAGACCTTCACGCCGTCGCCGTGCAGTTTCACGTGCTCGCTGATGTCGGAGTAAGGGTCCAGCGAAGTGGTCAATACAAGACGTATTTTGCCTTGCTCCAGCACATAAGATGCGCGGTCACGTACGCCGGTTTCGGGTCCGGCATAGGCTACCAACTGAAAGCCAAAAGCCACTTGGTAGAAGTAAGCCGCCTGCTTAGCGTTGCCCACATAGAATTCAATATGGTCGGTGCCATTGATAGGAAGGAAATCGTGCTCTTTCATAGTTTTTTCCGTTTTGAATATGGTAATGAAATGCGTTCTTTTTCATACAAATTTACACATACGCCCCGGTAAAACAAAAAAGATTCTTAGCAGAGTGTAATTCTATAAACCTCAGATTGTTCGTATCTTGCAGCATCGTTCAAATCATCAAATAAAAAACACACAAACACCTATGTCTATCGACTATCCGGCTATCAACCAATTATTGATAAAGATCATTGAGCAGCGCCTCAAACTGAGTAAGCTCAACTACGACGACCCGAAATATGACGACTTGGAAGAAGAACTTCATGATATGGAAGATGAGCTTATTGAAGAATATGGCGACTTCCTCGAAGACATCCTGGTAGACATCCACGAAGAGGTGTGCCCCGAAGTAGAAGTTTTCACCCCTATATCGTATGTCCCTCGCGAAGTGCTTGTAGAGAAAAAAGGCAAGGAGCGACATTTCATCAGCCCTTATGGGCAAGGGGTATGGATTGAATGCGACCACGAAGGGCGGGAAGCCTATCTGGTCATATTGCCTAAGCCTTTACGTGTTGAGTTGGTACACTCACCCGACGAGCGACGTACCGTCTGGCAAGAAGAATAAAGCTTTTTCTGTTTGCCAAAAAGCAGCCAAAGCCCGGGAGGTATTTTTTACTCGCCGGGCTTTGAGCTAACTCAGGGCAGTTCAAGCACAGCGCCACAGTTCCGGCATTTGTGCAACTCCTTGTTTTCTTTAAATGCTTTGAATACCTCCGGCAATTGCTTCTCTATGTCTTTCAATTTCAAGTAAACCTCGTGCAGTTTTTCATGGCAGTTGTCGCAATACCAGATGAAGCCATCGGTTTGTTCGGGTCGGCGGCGTTCTTCAATTACCAAGCCTATGCTACCAGCTGGGCGCTGAGGCGAATGGGGGATGCGCCGGTTTAGCATGTAAATCTCGCCTTCACGGATGGTAATGTCGCGAAACTCACCATCTTCCACTACCTTCAACACGATATCGCCTTTTATTTGATAGAAAAACTCCGGTCCTTCATTGAAATGATAGTCTTTACGGGCATTCGGACCCGCTACTACCATTACAATAAAATCACCTTCGGGATAAATCTCCTTGTTCCCTACCGGTGGTTTAAGCACCTCTTGGTGTGCTTCTATCCACCTCATCAAGTTGATTACATTCATCTTTGCCATAGCTCTTGCTTTTTCAATTGAACAAACTCTAACAACTCAATTTACATTTTTTGTAATTTTTTTTCACAAATCCAATATTTTTCCTACATAAACACAACTTTCTCGCAATTAATTTCTACTTTTAATAAGTTTAAAACTTAGCTTGTTATGCGACTTGTATCATTCCTCTTTTTACTCTGCTTTACATTTTTTGCAGAGACGTTTGCACAACAGCGGATAACTGTTCTAAACGAAGAAAACAGCAGTGTAGATGTTAGCTCACATTTTCTCTACTGGATAGACGAAAGTGGCTCTGCCTCTCTTGAGGATGCGATGCAAGCAGCTCAAAAAGGTCAATTTCTCAAATATAAGGAGAGAGTAATCAATTTGGGTTTCTTCCCAAAGCCCATATGGCTTAAATTAGAGCTTAAAAACCAGGCGAAGTACATTAAAGAATGGCTATTAGAATTTAACTATCCGCTATTGGATAGTCTGACCCTTTATCAACAAGATATGAACGGGCAGTGGGTCTCTACCACCATTGGCGACCAAGTGCCTTTTAAACATCGCAAAATACATTTCCGTAACCCCACTTTTCCTGTGAACCTATATGAAGACAATCATGTGTACACTGTCTATGTGCGCGTAAAAACCACCAGTTCTGTGCAGTTGGAGGCAAAGATATATACCCCTAATGCCTTTCAGGAATATAGCATCAAAAGTGATTTGGCATTTGGTTTTTTCTATGGCTGCATGCTGGTCATGCTCTTCTATAACCTGCTACTTTTTGTTGCGCTACGTAACCCTCACTATGCCTACTACTGTGTGTTTGTGCTTGGCTACACCTTGGCACAAGCTGGATTGCAAGGACACGGCTTTCAATACATTTGGTCCAACAACCTGTTTTGGACAAATGTCTCCATCCCTGTGTTGGTTTCCTTAGGGTTGCTAGGTGCCACTCTTTTTACCAACCGCTTTCTCTACACCAAACGCTATGCACCCAAAATGGGGATTGCCCTGTGGGTACTTTTTGGTATCAACGCCTTAGATATCCTGCTGAGCTTTTTCCTTCCCTATGAAATTACCATCAAACCTGTTGCATTGAATATCATCATCGACTCGGTGGTTATCATCATAGCAGGCATTGTGGCATATCGTGCAGGGAACAAAGCTGCCCAGTACTTTATCGTAGCATGGTTGGCTTTCTTGCTTGGTCTTATAGCTACTGCCTCAGAAGCATTCGGCGTCCTGCCTCGTACGTTCATCTTCCATTACGGTCACTTGTTCGGTGCCGTCATTGAAGTAGTCTTCCTTTCACTTGCGTTAGCTGACCGCATCAATGTCATACGTAGACAACGCGAAGAAGCACAAGCCCGTGCGTTGGCAATGGCTCAGGAAAATGAGCGCATCATACGCGAACAAAATATTATTTTGGAGCAGAAAGTGCGCGAGCGTACCATCGAACTGCAGCAAAAGCAGGAGGAAATCCTCACTCAAAACGAGGAATTGCAACAGCAAAGAGAGGAAATTTTGGCACAAAGGGACTTCATCGAACGGCAAAACCAAGAGCTGCAAGCCATCAATGAGCACCTGAACAAAAGTATTCAATATGGCGACCGCATCCAGCGCGCCATGTTGCCGTCCAAAGAAGAGATTTTAGAGCATGTGCGTGACTTCTTTGTTATCTATCTTCCGCGGGATGTCGTATCAGGCGATTTTTATTGGTTTAGCCAGCAGGAAGGGCATCTATTTTTTGCGGCTGTCGATTGCACCGGACACGGCGTACCGGGGGCATTCATGTCTATGATAGGCAGCACCCTGCTCGACGAAATCATCAACGAAAAGCACATATACACCCCCTCCCTCGTGTTGGAGACACTCAATGATGCAGTTTTCAAGGCTTTGCGTCAAGATGAAACCGGTAATGCTGATGGTATGGACGTTGCCCTGTGCCGGATAGATAAAATAGATGATGAAAGTTTTGAGTTGACTTTTGCCGGTGCCCGGCGCCCGGCTTACATCATCAAGGATGGTGCCCTTGTAGAACTGAAAGGCAACCGACGCGGCATTGGGGGTATTATGAGCCAAAAGCTGGAACAGTTCGAAAATCATCGGCTGATGCTTCATGCTGGGGACTGCATTTACATTGGCAGCGATGGCTTCACCGACGCAGCTAATTTCGAACGGGAGAAGTTCGGTATTAAACGACTGAAAACACTCCTTCAATTGTACTATAAAGAGCCCATGGAGCGGCAACGTCGGTACTTGATAGAAGAATTGGAGAACTTCACTAAAGGCACACCCATGCGCGACGATGTGCTGCTGATGGGTATCAGGTTGTAAATTTTTTTGAAAGAAAAATATGCTTAGTATAGACCTTCAAGGCAAAAGGGCACTTATCGGCGGGGCAAGCCGTGGCATTGGGCGTGCCTGCGCCGAAGTGCTGGCTCGTGCAGGTGCACAGCTGGTCTTGCTGTCTCGCAATCAAGAAGAATTACAGGCATTAAAGAAAAGCCTGCCCCGTGCCAATGAACATCATATCTTAGCTACCGACCTCTCGAAGGCAGAAGAAAGCAGCCAAGCACTACAAAACCTCCTCGACAAGCAGGGGCTTGAGTTACATATTTGGGTGAACAACAGCGGCGGACCAGCTCCGGGAGCCGCCCACAGTGCCCCCGTCGAAGCGTACCGGCAAGCCTTTGAGCAGCATCTGGTTGCTTCGCAAATGATACTAAAAGTAGTGCTCCCTTCTATGCGTAGGCAGCAATATGGGCGCATCATCAACATCATCTCCACCTCGGTACGCGAGCCTATTCCCAACTTAGGGGTATCGAATACCATACGGGCAGCCGTTGCCAACTGGGCAAAGACACTTTCCCGCGAGTTAGCCCCTTGGGGCATTACTGTGAACAATATACTGCCGGGCTTCACACAAACCGAGCGCCTGGAACAAATCATACAAAAGCGTGCAGAGCAAGAGGGGTGCCCAACCGAAGAAATAGCTCAACAGATGATAGCGCAAGTACCTGCCGGACGTTTTGCCCGCCCCGAAGAGGTGGCTTATGCCGTAGCATTCTTGGCATCGCCTTTGGCAAGCTACATCAATGGAGTACATTTGGCTGTGGACGGCGGACGTCTGCACTCTGCCTAAAGAGTAGGGCATAAAGAAAATAGCATAAAAGTAAAACCGGCTTGAAAGCGCCACGAGGCTCCAAGCCGGTTTTGTCAAATGCCTATATAGCGGATTTGTATCATGGCAATTTAATAGGCAACTTGTCTTTTACATTCTCTTTCACTTTGTTTTTAAGTTTATCAGCTTCTTCTTTGGCTTTCTCTTCTACTTCTTGTTTCACCTTGTCGGCTTCTTGCTTCACCTGCTGTTCCAACTCTTGCTTTTTCTCTTCTACTACCTGTTGAATGGCTTCTTTTTGCTTTTGTAGTTCTTCCTTAGCCACTTCTTTTACCGTTTCTTTGGTAGAAGTACGTGGCTTTACTTTGATTTTGGGCTTATCATAGGTCCCTCCTATCTCTATATCGAATAACAAGCGGTCGCCACTCAAAGCGTTCGTACCAATTAACTGATTCACAGCACCTTGAACGGCTTGCCCTGCTGCACCTGCCGGCACATCCATGGCTGCAACAAAGTCAAGGCTGCCATCAAAGCCATTGCTTCCGCTGATGGTCATGGTACGGTCGCCATTTTTCACTACAAAAGGCTCATAATGAACCCGCCCTTTGTCTATTTTGATTTTCATGATGACATCTTGCAGGTTCATAGGGGTCAAATCACTCATTTTGGTGAAGGCGCTAATTTGGGATAACACAGGCGTTTCCTGCAAAGCGGCTCGAATGATGGCTATCAAACCGCCACCGCTGAGCGTTTCGAATTTGGGCATCAGGTCGCTACCCAACACACCTGCCAGGCGCAAATCTGATGAAAAAGCCCCTCGCATGGCTGCTGCTAAAGGCGCCATACGCTGCACAGTAACCAAACTTTTGTAGGCTTCACTGATTTGTATTTCTGCAATCTTCATAGAGAAATCGAAAAACGGACGGTAAGGCTCGGAAGTGTCATATACACCAGTCAATAGCAGCTGACCGCCCATGGTGCGACTGCTCACGTTTTCAAATAAAACCTTACCATCTCGCATCACAATTTTTCCGACCAAATCTTGCAGCGTCAAATTGTCATAGACTACTTCCTTTATTTTAGCATCAAACACAAAATCGAGGTTTTTAGGAATGGCAATGGCTGCCAAATCCACCGTATCAGGCTCGGCAGTGGCAGCAGTGGGCGTAGGTTGGGGATTTTCTTCTTCGGTCATCCACTCGTTCACGTCGAAGTGATTCGATTCCATATGCATCTTACCGCGCAAAACGGCATCATGAAAAACATAAGCCATGTAGTTAGCTATGGTACCCACCAATTGGAAATCTGATTTGCCTGCTGTCCCGGTCATCTGCTCCACCATAATTTCTTTGGGTGAAATACGGGCAGCGGCTTGCTGTATGCGCACTTCCGGCATGCCTGAAGTCAAATAACGGAAGTTGCTCAAACGTGCATAACCGGCAAAGTCCAGTTGGTCGTATTTTTCCTGCTTAATCAGCTGCATGTTGCCTTTGGCGCTCAGGTCGGCATCTATGTTACCTGCCAGCTGCATGTCCTCCAAAGGATAAAGCTTGGTGAGCTTGGCGAGGTCTGCCTTACCTTTGGCTTTCACTTCAAAATTCACCTTGTCGAAATCCTGCACGCGAGCACTCATTTCTATGGGTTCTCCATCGAAGAGCATGGTAAATTGCTGCAAGTGGAAAGAAGAACCGGGCAAAGTACCATCACTTTGCAGACTTGCCTGAAGGTTAAGGTTCTCCAAGGGCTTGGGAACTTCGGCAGTTTTCACGTAAGCGTTGCTTAGGCTCATCTGCGCGTCGAGTGTGGGCATTTGCTGCCCGCCATAAGTTCCTTTAGCGGTAGCATCTAATGAAAAGACACCTTTCAGCTGCACGCCCTCCATAGGGAACATACTTGTCAAGTCTGCAAGGTTTAAACGCATCTTGGCAAGCACATCCATGTCTATTGTCGCCAGTCCTTTGGTGCGCAGCCGGATGTCCACAGGGTTCTTACCCAAGTCCATGTGGAATTGCTTCAAGTCGATGAGGGTTTTCTCCAAATCTCCGTCGGGGTTTTCTACTTTCAAGTCCACCTGCACATTGCGCACTGCCGTCGGCAGCTGCGGATACTGAAACTCGCCATCTTTTACTGCCAACAAAAGTGAAAAGCCGGGCATTTGCACAGCATTATAGGTACCTTTTATTGCACCTTCAAACTGCACGCTGCCTGCGGCTTTCAGTCCTTCGAAAGAAGACGAATAGACACCCGGCACCAACGAAAGCAGCTTTTTAAAGTCAGTTTTTGGGGAATTGTAGCGCAAATCCAAAACAATGTTGGTATCGGGCATAGAGATGCTTCCTTCAAAATGTAGCGGGAATTCATTGACTGTTAGCAGATTATCCTTAAAAGTATATTGACTTTTTGCCAAATCTATGCCCATGGTAATGTCGGCGTTCACTTTTTTATCGCTCATATATTCCACCCCGTCATAAGCAACCGAAGTGGCTGCTATTTCGGTCTGCGTTATCATATCAAACACATCTGCCTGCAAATTGCCTGACCCAAGATGGTTTACCCCACTCAAACGCACATACATTGGCAGGCTACGGTCGTCGTAAACGATATAGCCGTTTTCAATGCGCCACTCATCAATAGCCAACGCCAAGGGGGCGGCTTCTTCTTCTGTGAGCGTATCTGCCGGCTGCTCTAAAAAGATATCCCAGTTGGCTTGTCCTTGTGCATTGACCAGTGCATGAATACGCGGCTCGATAAGCTGTATTGAACGGACCTTCATTTCATTGCCAAAAAGCACACTCCACAAATCAAGGCTCAAACGGAACGAACGCACCGCCAACAAGGTATCTCCGGCAAAAGGTGCACGGTTCACCACTCCAAAATCGTCCAAACGGGCATTCAGATGCGGAAAATCGCTAATAAGACTTACCGAAAATTTATCGGCATCAAAGAACACATCGGCAGCTATATATTGAGCTAGCTGCTTACGTACAGCTGCTTTTATGTCATCTTTAAAAATGACAGGAATTAGCAGCACACCCAACAGCAAGACGAGCAACAAGATACCGGCTCCAACTAGGATTTTCTTTTTCATGACTCGCGCGATTTAGAAAGTGATTTCATCAAGCTAAAATAATACATTTTTTTGAGCTTAAACCGATTTGGCTTATATTTAGGTGTCTAAAAAAAGAATTTGCTGTTTCACATTCATGTAAAAAGGAGCTTATGAAAGGAATCATTTTGGCAGGCGGTTCCGGTACTCGTCTTTACCCTATTACACAAGCCATAAGCAAGCAATTGATGCCCATATACGATAAACCTATGATTTACTACCCGCTTTCTACTTTGATGATGGCGGGGATTCGAGAGGTGTTGATTATTTCTACACCACAAGACCTTCCGCGTTTTGAACAACTGCTGGGCGACGGCAGTCGCTTGGGATGCAGCTTTCACTACGCTGTACAGGAACGACCCGAAGGCTTGGCGCAAGCCTTTGTGATTGGTGAGTCATTCATAGGCAAAGACAAAGTGGCGCTCATCTTAGGCGACAACATCTTTTACGGTTCAGGACTGTCGCAAACCCTCAAGTCTTGCAATGACCCAGAGGGGGGCATCATCTTTGCCTACCATGTGCAAGACCCCGAGCGCTACGGCGTAGTAACCTTCGATAAAAACATGCGGGTGCTCTCTATAGAAGAAAAGCCACAGCATCCCAAATCCAACTATGCAGTGCCCGGTATTTACTTCTATGACAACCGAGTGATAGACATAGCCAAGTCGCTGAAACCCTCTGCCCGAGGCGAATATGAAATCACAGATGTGAACAAAGCGTATCTTGCAATGGATGCCCTGACCGTAAAGGTCATGAATCGCGGTACCGCTTGGCTCGATACCGGTACTTTCCAATCCCTGATGCAAGCTTCTTTATTTGTACAGGTTATAGAAGAGCGTCAAGGTCTTAAGATAGGTTGCATAGAAGAAGTAGCCTACCGCAACGGTTTCATCGATGCCGAACAGCTGGAGCGCATTGCTCAACCGCTGCTTAAAAGCGGATACGGGCAGTATCTGCTGCAAATCTTACAGCAAGAGAAAATCCATCAATAAACCTGTCATTCAAGTATTCGTAATAAGTGAGAGGCAAGTTAGAAATCATCAGGCAAAGAGAGACGGACACAAAATCATGAAAAAGACAAAAGAAACACTTTATGCTTGGCTTACGCACCCCTACCGTCTGGTGATGCGCGACGAAGAACGCTTGGCTGATTACAAGTCCTATCCCATCACCCGGGCAAAAATATTAGCCATCACTGTTCCCCTCATATTCTTGATTTTCATCAGTGGCTTTTGGCTTTCCTCTTACCTGCACAAACACGGCAGTTTTGGCAAGCAGGAAACTCAAACGCTCAAGCGAGAGCTCATTCGTCTTTACCAAACTGTTGACTCGCTGGAAATAGCTCTTCAGCACCATGAGCAATATATCCAGACGCTGCATAGAGTCATTCGTGGCGATGTGGAACCATGGAAAGAAGAAAAGAAGAAAGAGAAAGCGAGCAAAGATGGTAAGTTAAAAATGCCCCAAAATGACAGCATAGACTTAGACTACATCTCAGAGGCAGAGCTTGCATTGCGCAGCGAATACGAGCAAAAAGCAGAACAAACCACTGGCAGCACCTACTATCAGGTAGCCAACCAAGCTGGCAGCAGTTCCATAGGAATGCTCTTCCCTCCTTTACAGGGGGTCATCTCTGGGCATTTCAATATGGAAAAGAAGCACTACGGCATAGACATCGTAAGCAAAGCCAATGCCCCCATTCACAGTGTTGCTGATGGTACCGTTGTCTTCGCCGGATGGACCGACGAAACCGGCAATGTGATTGCCATACAGCATGGCAACAATTTAATTTCTGTTTACAAACACAACGCCAGATTGCTCAAGCAAGTGGGCGACGTAGTAAGCTCCGGCGAAGCTATTGCCATCATTGGCAACACAGGCAGGTATAGCACGGGTCCTCACCTTCATTTTGAGTTATGGCTCAAAGGCAACCCTGTGAACCCAGAAAAACTGATTGCATTTTAGTTCCAAGTAAAAACATCTAAAACCAGAAGCGTTATGTTCATGGCTGTATTTAGTAGCACCCCTTCGAAAGGGCAAGAGCCCCAAGACCTTCACACCAATACACACATTGGTATGGGCACCCACTTCACAGGCAATGTGGAGGCATCGGGCAATATACGTGTCGATGGGCAGGTAACCGGCGACGTCATCAGCAAAGCCAAGATAGTTACAGGCAACAAGTCTGTTATACAAGGTAATGTGGTTGCCGAGAACATGGAAGTAGAAGGCGAAATCACAGGTAAAGTAGTAGTTTCTGATACACTTGTACTCAAAAGTACAGCACAGATTATCGGTGATATCTATACGCGTAAGCTCATCATCGAGGCGGGGGCTGTATTCACCGGCACATGCTCTATGGGTGATGAAAAAATCATCAAAGAAGCCCGTAGTGGCATCGTGAAAGATGTCCCCATCTTAGACAAGGGGACTCTGCCCAAAGAACAAGCTAAGGTAGAAGCTAAATAAGTTTTGACTTGCCAGAAAAAAATAAAAAACCTTCATCCAAGCCATTACACGATTATATCCGTTACAGTGGCTTGGGTATCCAGATGCTGGCAACCATAGGCATCTTTCTATGGATAGGTATTCAAATAGACCGGAAACTCTCATGGAAGTTTCCGGTATTTACCATTATTTTTGTGCTGATAGGCGTCGTTGGCTCTATCATCTCTCTGATAAAAAACCTATCCCAAGACTCATGAAGCAACCGTGGATTTCGTATTTAAGCCTAAGCAGCGCCGCTGCTCTTTTCTTTTTCATAGGAGAACATTATCAATGGGTATGGCTCCCTGCCGAGCGGTGGTGGGTTTTAATTTTCATATTGGCTATTTCGTTTATCAGCACGCTTTTGCATCGTTTAGGGGTTAAAGAAAAAGACCCGCATACCCTCCAAAAAGCCTTCTTCACAAGCCTGACGCTACGCCTGTTCCTTTCGCTGGGTTTCGTTGGTATTTTTCTGTGGCAAGGTGTCAGCCACCCCTTCGGCTTCATAACCCTCTTCTTTGTCTTATACTTTCTGTTTGTTGGATTTGAAATTTACCATCTATTAACTAACTTGCCGTCCGATTCTTAAATACACGGATAAACCATGAAATCAATCAAAGCTATACTTCTGATTTTCATTGCTTTGCTGGGCTTTGGATTGTCTGCCTATGCTAATCCACAACCGGAAGAAGAAAAAGAATTCAATGCAGGTGAGACCATCTTCCACCATTTAAGTAATTCGCATGAGTGGCACCTTTTTTCGATTGGTGAAACCCATGTAAGCATTCCGCTACCTGTAATTTTATATACCCCTAATGGTTTAGACGTATTTCTATCCAGCGAATTTCACCATGGGAAAGAGACAGAAGAAGGTATTCTGCTAGAAAGAGGCAAGAACACCTACATTATAGAACATGACCATATCAAATTGGCAGGTAACGAAGAAGCTACTATCTATGATTTTTCTATCACTAAGAACGTAGCCTCCATGTTCTTGAGTGTGGTGTTGCTGTTTCTCATCTTTGGAAAGGTGGCAAAATCTTACCAAACAGACAAGCCACAAGCACCCAAAGGGCTTGCCGGACTTATAGAGCCGCTGATTCTTTTCGTGCGCGATGAGATTGCCATTCCTGCCATCGGCAAAGATAAGTATGAGCGCTTCATGCCTTACCTGCTAACTGTCTTTTTCTATATCTGGATTAACAACCTGCTTGGCTTGTTGCCCGGCGCTGCCAACCTGACTGGCAACATCACCATCACCGCTACTCTTGCCGGCTTTACTTTGGTGATGATTCTTTTCAATGCGAATAAAACCTATTGGGGACACATATTTGCTCCTCCAGTACCTGCTTGGCTCTACCCTATTATGGTTCCTATTGAGATAGTGGGTATTTTCACTAAGCCTTTTGCATTAACTATCCGTCTATTTGCCAACATCACTGCTGGGCACATCGTTATTCTGAGCCTCCTTTCTCTTATTTTCATATTCAAAAGCTTTGCTATAGCACCTATTAGTGTAGGCTTTGCTCTCTTTATCAACGGCTTGGAATTGTTGGTGGCATTTATTCAGGCATTCGTATTCACGCTGCTGAGCGCCCTCTTTATCGGACAAGCCGTAGAAGAGCATCATCATGAAGAAGAGCACGGTGAGCATCAGCCTGCACATACAGAAGCCTCTCATATAGAGAAGCCTACACAGGCTGAATTAAAAGAAGAACTGGCTGTAACGGCTTAATTTCATAAGACTCAAACAAAGGCTTTCATTCACTTAAACAATAAAAACTATGTTAGCAACTCTGATTGTGTTCTTGTTGGAAGGTCTGGTAGGTTTGGGCGCCGGCTTGGGTGCCGGTGTAGTAGCCTTAGGTGCTGGTCTGGGTATCGGTCGCATTGGTGGTCAAGCTATGGACGCCATTGCACGTCAGCCCGAAGCTACTGCTAAGGTACAAACCGCTATGATTATTTCTGCTGCTCTTATCGAGGGTGTTGCCCTCTTTGGTGCAGTAGTGTGCTTGTTGCTGGCACTTTCCTAATCACCCCAATGGCAAAGTTTTCTGCGCTGCGTTTGGCAGGCAGAGGCTTTGCCTCCTCTTTTGCTTAGTTTAGAAAATCATCGATATATACCCTAATTATCACATCATTTTAAAAAAACAAAAGAACTATGCAACTGCTCACACCCGAACTCGGTTTGTTTTTCTGGCAGCTCGTTACTTTCCTCTTGGTGGTATTTCTGCTTAGCAAATATGCATGGAGACCCATTTTACAAGGCATCAAAAAACGCGAAGCAGAAATCAACGATGCATTGGCTGCTGCTGAAAAAGCACGCAGCGAGATGCAGCGTATCTCTGCCGAGAATGAAAAGCTGCTTCAAGAAGCACGTGTAGAAAAAGACCAAATCCTGAAAAAAGCCCAAGAAACTGCTCGTCAGTTGGTAGAGGAAGCAAAAGAAAACGCCAAGAAAGAAGCCAACCGCATGATTGAAGATGCCCGTCGCATCATTGAATCGGAAAAAAATGCGGCATTGAGCGAAATCAAAGAGCAAATAGCTACCCTTTCGGTGCAAGTAGCTGAGCGCATCCTTAAAAATCAGCTCTCAGAAGAAGCCAAGCAAAAGGCTTATATTGAAGAGTTATTGAAAGATGTTAAACTGAACTAAGATGTCTGCACAACGAGTCGCCAAACGCTATGCCAAAGCTCTGTTGGATTTAGCAGTGGAACACAACGCGCTGGAAGCTGTTTATCGTGACATGGAAGCCGTTGAACAGTTCCTCAAGCAAAACAAGCAGGTAGAGGCTATTCTCAACAACCCTATCATCTACAGCTATAAAAAACTGGCTATACTGAAAGCCATCTTTGAGAAACATCTGCACCCGCTTACCATAAAGTTCATAGAGGCACTGTCGAAGCGTAACCGTGAAAATATCCTTTATGAAATTGCGATTGCCTTTGAAAAGCTTTATGAAGAAAAGCAAGGCATTCAGCGAGCCTATGTGCAATCAGCAGTAAGCTTAGACGAAAAGCTCAAAGCAAGCCTCACCAGCTTGGTAGCTAAAGCGTCCAACAGCAAGCAGGTGCGATTGTTCGAGCAACTAAATCCTGAACTCATCGGTGGCTTCGTGTTGCGTATTGAAGAAACCCAACTGGATGCATCGATACGTAGCAAGCTGCGCCGAATAGAGCAGGAGCTCACCCGCGCCTAAATATTGGAAGCTTCGTTTTTTTAATAAATTGCCATATGCAACAGCTCGTTGTGTATGGCTTTTTTGTTTGAAACAACATAAAACCTATTCCCTATGAAAGCACTTCAAGGTGTTGGCGTGGCACTGGTTACCCCCATGCATGCTGACGGCAGTATCGCTTGGGCTGCCTACGAACGTCTTTTAGATTACACGCACCAAATAGGTGTTGACTATTGGGTAGTACAAGGCACTACCGGCGAATCGCCTACCATCACTGCCGAAGAAAAAAAACAACTCTTAGCGTTAGCCAAAGAGCATCCAGCACAAAAACCCATAGTATTTGGCATAGGTGGCAACAACACTCAAGCCGTAGTACGACAACTGAAAGAGATAGACCTTAGTGGCGTCAGCGCCATCTTGTCGGTATGCCCCTATTACAATAAACCCTCACAAGAGGGCTTATATCGCCATTTTATAGAGGTGGCGGAGCATAGCCCCGTGCCCGTGATTCTTTACAACGTACCGGGGCGCACCGGCTGCAATCTGCAGGCTGCCACTACCTTGCGCTTAGCACAGCATCCCAATATAGTAGCCATCAAAGAGGCTTCTGGTGATTTGATGCAGATTATGCAAATAGCCGCAGAACGCCCAGAAGGGTTCTTGCTGCTCTCGGGCGACGACCTTTTGACACCCGCCATGGTTGCCATAGGTGCTGAAGGTGTAATATCGGTGATGGCGAATGCTTTTGCCTCCTTTAATGATATGGTTCATGCTTCTCTTGCAGGAGAAAAAGAGAAAGTAAAACAGCTATTGAAGCAACTGATAGGCATCAATGAGCTACTATACAAAGAAGGCAACCCGGTAGGTATAAAATGTGTGCTTAAACATATGGGCATCTGTGAAGAGCACGTGCGTTTGCCTTTGGCACCTGCTTCTGCTGCCTTATCGAAAGCTATAGAAGACGCCCTGAAAAAGCTAAGCCTTTTGCCGCAATAAAAGCGGCAGTGATGCTACGGCAAGGGGTTTGGTGGCAACTAATCCTTCACCATAATCCACACCTATAAAATGCCCCATCTCCTTGCCTCTTGCTTCTATACGTTCCATAAACCAAGGCGTAGAGATGTAGGTCTCTGGCTCGTTGCTTAGTTTTTCAGAAACTCCGGGCACGTAAAACTGCGAAGCAAAAGCTGCAATAGCTCGTTTTTTTACCTCCCAAAAAGGAGTTACATCCACTACAAAAGTGGGCTCTATAAACTCATCTTGTATCACATGGAATATTTCCTTAGGGCGCCATGCTTCCTGTTCCTGCCCGTCACGGAAAGTAGAGATGCGTCGCAAACCAGCATAAAAACAAGCCTCTT
This sequence comes from Thermonema lapsum, assembly GCF_011761635.1. Lineage (NCBI taxonomy): Bacteria > Pseudomonadati > Bacteroidota > Cytophagia > Cytophagales > Thermonemataceae > Thermonema > Thermonema lapsum. The sequence goes on along the minus strand of NZ_JAASRN010000003.1, from coordinate 145,751 downwards.
TGACCAGCTGTGCAGCCCTTCCGTGGTCTGGGTGACGGTCGTGCAACGCATTGGTAATTACAATGTCAGGGCGATAGTAACGTATAAGCTCTATGACGCGCAAGGTAGCCATGTAGTCTAAGCGAAAGAAAGCATCTGCTAAGCGCAGATTCTCTCTTGCCACCACCCCCAATATGCGGGCTGCTTCTTCTGCTTCTCGGATACGCAAATCAGCGTTGCCCCTTGAACCCATTTCACCGGCAGTCAAGTCTGCCATAGCCACACGATAACCCTGTGCTACTTGTGATGCGATGATACCAGCACACGACAATTCAGCATCATCGGGATGTGCCATTATGAGCAATATATCTACCTTTTCTACTTGTGTAGTTTTCATAAGCCAACAAGTATTTTAACGAATACGCAGGCGCTGCCCCGGTCGTATCACGCTGCGGGGTCCCAATCCGTTTATTTTCATTAAATAAGAGACAGAAACTCCGTAGCGGCGTGCAATATGGCTAAGTGTATCGCCGGCTCTTACAACATGCCACACTTGCTGTTTGACAGTAACCCCCAAATGCCTGAAATGCTGAGGCAACAAATAAAACCATTCCCCTTTGATGGATTGCATGGGTTCGGTATAAAAGTCAAAAATCTCTTCAGGATTAAAAGGGTTGCCAGCATAACGGAATTCAAAGTGCAAGTGTGGTCCAGTACTTCGACCCGTGGAGCCCCCTAAGCCTATTACCTCACCAGCCTTTACCTCTTGCCCTACTTTGCAGAGGATTTTGCTCATATGTGCATAAACTGTTTCCAATCCATTGTAATGACGTAACACTACATGGTAACCGTATCCCCTATCGTAGCGAGCCATCCGCACTATGCCATCGAAGGTAGCGTAAATAGGGTCTCCTATGTGCAGGGCTAAATCGATGCCATGATGAAACCCGCCCCAGCGATAACCAAACGAGGAGGTTTTCCAATAAGAATCCAAAGGTGGAAACCAATAGCGTTGGAGCGTACTGTCATACAAATGAATGGGAATGGTATCTTTGAACGTAGAAGGGTGTATTTTGTAGGGGTTGATGTATTCCGAACTCCAGATGGAATAGTATTCGGCAGCTTTGACCCATACGCAGTCTATCTTTAAAAACTCTGACACCTGCACCAAAGCAGGCTCCTCATATTTCAGGGAGTTGGTGTCTTCGCTTACTACCGACAAAGCACGCGAGGGTACAAAGAAAGTATCTTTGCGTACGGCACTATTTTCTGCAGTTGTTGCATTTTTTTGAACAGCCGAAGAGTTTTTGTTTTCATCTACAGGCGGCTTGACTATCAGTTTATTTTGCTTTACTGGTTCCTCCTGAGCCCACGTCATCCCTTGCAAGCCTATGCCCAAGCAAAGCAACAAAACGATACGTAACAGCATGCTCTTGCATTTATTTTGAAAAAATCATTGCCTTGCCCTCCCTGCTCATCAAAAAAAGAAAAGGAGAGCATGCAGCTGCAAAGGTAACTAAAAAGAAGCAGTATTGCACCCTCTCCTTTCAACAAGTGTGTGAAAAAAGAGCTGTTTAGTGGCTCTCTGTCATCACTTCTTTTTGTGCCAGATAACGCTCGGCATCCAAGGCTGCCATACAACCCGAACCTGCAGCCGTTACAGCCTGACGGTATATTTTATCCTGCACGTCGCCACAAGCAAAAACCCCCGGTATGTTGGTACGTGTACTTCCTTTTTCAGTAATCAGGTAGCCGGATTCGTCCATATCCAGCTGCCCTACAAATAAATCGGTGTTGGGTTTATGTCCAATGGCTACAAAGAACCCTTGTATTTTCAGCTCTTTGGTTTCGCCTGTTTCTGTATTGCGCAAACGCACGCCTTCTACTTCTTGTTCGCCCAAGATTTCCTCTGTTACATGATTCCAAAGGATTTCTATATTGGGGCTATTCAACACACGCTGCTGCATGATTTTAGACGCCCGCAATTCATTGCGGCGCACAATCATGTACACTTTGTTGCATATCTTAGACAAGTAGCTGGCTTCTTCACAAGCGGTGTCGCCCCCGCCTACTACTGCCACATCCATTCCTCGAAAGAAGAAACCGTCGCAAACAGCGCAGGCAGATACCCCTTTGCCGTTGAGGCGCTCCTCCGATTCAAGTCCCAGCCACTTGGCAGATGCACCTGTGGCTATAATGATGGTATCGGCTTCCCACTCGGTGCCGTCCTCTGCTTTGGCATAGTGTTTTCCTCCTTCTTTATTAAAGCGCACTTCCACAATCATGCCGGTGCGTATGTCAGTATCGAAGCGGGCAGCTTGACGCTCAAAGTCCATCATCATTTGTGGTCCTTGAACGCCATCCGGGTAACCCGGATAGTTCTCTACTTCTGTGGTGATAGTCAGCTGACCGCCAGGCTGTGAACCTTTATACAAGACTGGCTTCATGCCGGCACGCGCTGCGTAAATAGCGGCGGTATAACCGGCAGGTCCCGAACCGATGATAAGACATTTGGTGTGTTCCATAAACTTATTTTTTTGTAAGGTCTAAAAAAGTCTTTCTCATAACACATACAACACAAAAAAAGATAAGAAAGGTCAAGCATAAAAAAACAATGACACTGCAGGTGGCAGTGCCATTGTTTCGCTTTAAAAGGAGGAATTAACCTAAATAAGGTTTCAAGGCTTTACTGCGCGACGCATGACGCAGACGACGAATAGCCTTTTCTTTGATTTGACGTACCCGTTCACGGGTCAGGTTAAAGCGCTCGCCTATTTCTTCAAGAGTCAATGGGTGTTCTCCATTGAGTCCAAAGTAAAGAGTTATCACATCTGCTTCACGCTCAGAGAGCGTAGAGAGTGCACGCTGTATTTCTCGGCGCAGTGATTCATTGACTAAGCCAGTATCGGGCGACTCTTCCGAGTCGTTTTCTAACACGTCGAGCAAGCTGTTTTCTTCACCTTGCACAAAAGGAGCATCTACCGACACATGCCGCCCCGAAATTTTCAGGGTATCTATTACTTCTTCGGGTGATACATCCAGCTCTTCTGCCAACTCTTCGGGTGAAGGTTCACGCTCGTAGCGCTGCTCCAGCTCTGAATAGGTCTTCGATATTTTGTTCAGTGAACCCACACGGTTCAAAGGCAAGCGCACAATACGTGATTGTTCTGCCAAAGCCTGCAAGATAGATTGGCGAATCCACCATACGGCGTAAGAAATAAACTTAAAGCCACGGGTTTCGTCGAAACGTTGTGCGGCTTTGATAAGTCCTAAGTTACCCTCGTTAATCAAATCACCCAGCGAAAGACCTTGGTTTTGGTACTGTTTTGCCACCGACACGACGAAACGCAAGTTCGCCTTGGTGAGTTTTTCCAGTGCCAACTGGTCTCCCTCACGGATTCGTTTAGCAAGCTCTACTTCTTCTTCAGGCGTAAGCAGGTCTACCTTACCAATTTCCTGCAAGTACTTGTCTAACGACTGGCTTTCACGGTTGGTAATTTGCTTGCTAATTTTGAGCTGTCTCATCCGGCTTTTTATTTTAGTTTTTGATGAAGTTTTAATCGCATTAAGGCAAACAAAAACAAGGCTTTATGAGTTCAAAGATGTGAAGCTCCAAAGCCTTGTTGAATAAAATGTTCGCTTATTTGATTAAATGCATGGGTTTTGCTATTCTCGCTACTGTAGAACGAAACTCGTTATCAGAAAGTTCTGTTCTTTTGACAGTTTTTTATGAGCGTCGCCCAGAACGCCGATTGTTGTTGTTATTGTTGTTGTTCTTTTTGGGGCGTTCTTGATAGCCTTCGGGTTTGGGCAGTAGAGCCTTCCGCGACAAGCGATATTTGCCGGTGCGTTCGTCCACCTCAATCAATTGCACCATTACTTCTTCGCCCGGTTCAATGACATCTTCAATGTTTTCTATACGCTCCCACTTGATTTCAGAGATGTGCAACAAACCTTGTTTTCCGGGCATAAACTCTACCACTGCTCCAAATGGAAGTACTTCTTTTACTATACCGGTATAGGTTTCTCCTACTTCGGGCACGGCAACGATGTTGCGCACAGCTTTTATGGCGGCTTCCATGGCTTCTTTGTCAGAAGCGAAGATGTTGACAACCCCAAATTCACCTTTGTCTTCGAGTACAACAGTAGCACCTGTATTGCGCTGAATTTCCTGTACTACCTTCCCGCCGGGTCCAATGACGGCTCCTATCATGTCGCGGTCAATGGTGAAGCTTGCCACTCGCGGTGCATGAGGCTTCAACTCGGGGCGTGGCTGGCTGATGACCTCATTCATGATGCTTAGGATGTGCAAACGCCCTTCTTTAGCTTGATGCAGTGCTTTACGCAATACTTCGAAATCAAGGCTTTTTACTTTTATATCCATCTGCACGGCAGTGATACCGGCTGCTGTTCCTGCCACTTTAAAATCCATATCGCCCAAGTGGTCTTCGTCGCCCAGTATGTCAGAGAGTACTACATAACGCCCCGTTTCTTCATCGGAAATCATACCCATGGCAATGCCTGAAACAGCAGCACGCACAGGAACACCGGCATCCATCAAAGCCAAAGAACCTGCGCAAACGGTAGCCATAGAAGAAGAGCCGTTGGATTCCAAGATATCGGACACAACACGCACCACATATGGATATTCCTCTTCATTGGGCATCACTGCTTTTAAGGCACGTTGGGCAAGGTTGCCATGCCCTATTTCACGGCGGCTGGGACCACGATTGGGTTTAATTTCCCCGGTAGAAAAGGCAGGGAAGTTATAATGCAGCATGAACTTATCTACCCCTGTGATGATAACGCCGTCGATGATTTTCTCGTCGAGTTTATTGCCCAGAGTAACAGTGGTCAAAGACTGCGTTTCGCCACGGGTAAACACTGCCGAGCCATGCACTGCGGGCAGATAATCCACTTCACACCAGATAGGGCGAATGTCGGTGGGTCTACGTCCATCTAAGCGTATGCCTTCGTCCAATGCAAGGTTACGGCAAGCCATACGCTGCATTTCGTCAAAGTATCTGCTTGCGAGGTTGACATTTACGGTTGTGTCTTCGGGCAGACTGTTGAGGTACTCTTCTTTGATAGCTTTAAAAGCCTCTTTGCGCTTGTTTTTATTCTGTATGGCACTTTTGGCAACGGCATACATACGTTCATAGTAGGCATCCCATAGTTGCTTACGCAACTCTTCGTCGCTTGCTGGTGGCGTGAAGGGGCGTTTTTCCTCTTTGCCTACCTTCTTGGTCAACTCATTCAAACCAGCACACAGGTTTTTGATTTCTTCGTGAGCAAAAGCCAAGGCTTCGAGCAGTTCTTCTTCGCTCACTTCATTCATTTCGCCTTCTACCATCACAATACTGTCGGCAGAGCCCCCTACGATAATATCTAAGGTGGCTCGTTCTAAGTCAGAAGCCAAAGGATTCACTTGGAATTGACCATCGATTTTAGCAACACGCACCTCGGCAATAGGACCATTGAAGGGGATATCGGAGACAGCCAAAGCAGCTCCTGCCGCCAACCCAGCCAAAGCATCCGGCAGAATTTCAGTGTCTGCCGAAATCAAATAGATATTGATTTGCGTTTCTGCCAAGTAGCCCTCGGGAAACATGGGGCGCAGGGCGCGGTCTACCAAGCGGCTGATGAGTACTTCATAATCCGAAAGACGTCCTTCACGCTTCAAAAAACCACCGGGTATGCGACCGGCAGCTGCGAATTTCTCTTGATAGTCAACCGAAAGAGGGAAAAAATCGGCGTCTTCCTTGACTTCTTTTGCAGAGACTACTGTAGCCAAAAGCATGGTTTTGCCCATGCGCAAGACTACGGCACCGTCGGCTTGACGTGCCAATTTACCGGTTTCAATCGTTATTTCTCGTCCGTCGCGTAGGGTAATCGTATGGACGACAGCTTCATTCATCATAGTTTTTAAATCTTTTTCCTTATTGAAATCACTGCAACAAAGCAGAGGGTATTGAACAGATGCATAAGATATGAAAAATCAAGGGAACTCGCATGGAATTCCCTTGATTAAACACCTGTTTTGCAGCTTTACTTACGGATACCCAATTCAGTGATTAGGCTACGATAGCGCTCCAGGTCTTGCTTTTTCAAGTATTCGAGCAATCGTCTACGCTTACCTACCATACGAAGCAACCCCAAGTGAGTAGAGAAATCTTTCTTGTGGGTTTTCAAGTGCTCAGTCAGATGGTTGATTCGATAAGTCAATAAAGCGATTTGCGCTTCGGGAGAGCCGGTATCGTTCTTCCCTCTGCCGTACTTTTCAAATAGTTCTTGCTTCTTTTCGCTCGTCAAATACATGCTTTTATCAATTTTAATTGATATACCCTCTGTTTTAAACAGAATGCAATATTACGACTTTTTGTTTGAATATCAAATTTATAGCAGCGCTTTTTTGCAAAGAGCCAGCGCCTTCGCAAGCTGCCGAGGAGCTTAAATATCAGACATACAAGCTGCCGCCTTCTATCAGCTTCATAAACTCATCAAAGAGGTAAGTAGCATCATGTGGACCGGGCGATGCCTCGGGGTGGTATTGTACCGAAAAAGCTGGACAATCTTTCCGACGAATGCCTTCTATGCTTCCGTCATTAAGGTTCACATGAGTGATTTCTACTATTTTGCTTTTTTCTACATCTTCACGATTCACCCCGAAGCCGTGATTTTGCGAAGTTACCTCGCAACGTCCGGTAATAAGGTTTTTGACAGGATGGTTAAGCCCCCGATGCCCATTATGCATTTTGTGGGTGCCTATGCCACTGGCTAATGCCAGTAGCTGATGCCCCAAGCAGATACCAAAAAGGGGCTTGCCCGTATCCAGCATTTTTTGCACAGTGGTCACGGCATAAGGCATGGCGGCGGGGTCGCCAGGACCATTGGAGATGAAGTAAGCGTCTGGATGCCATGCTTCTATTTCTTCAAGTGAGGTTTTAGCAGGAAAGACTTTTATGAGGGCGCCCCTTTTTTCCAAATGGCGCAATATGTTTCGCTTTACGCCCAAATCCAGCGCTGCTATTTTAGGTCCGGTATTGCCCTCACCCACCAAATAAGGCTCTTTAGTGCTTACTTTCGACGCCAATTCCAAGCCTTTCATAGAAGGAGTTTCAGCAAGCTGCATTTTTAGTTTGTCTATGTCGAACTCTTCGGAGGATATGATGGCGTTCATGGCACCTTTGTGGCGGATATGAGTAACCAAAGCCCGGGTATCTACGCCTGCAATACCTACTATACCATGTTTTTCGAGGTATTCCTGTAAGCTGCCATCTGCCAATTTACGAGAGTAAAACTCAGAGAACGCATTGCACACCATACCTCTGATTTGAGGGACTGCCGACTCCTCATCTTCGGCAATGACGCCATAATTGCCAATGTGTGCGGTAGTATTGACAATGATTTGCCCATAGTAAGAGGGGTCGGTGTAAATCTCTTGATAACCGGTCATGCCGGTATTGAAGCATATCTCGCCGGTGGTTGTACCTGTTTTACCTATTGCGTAACCATGCCAGAGGGTTCCGTCTTCGAGTAACAGAATAGCCGGGTGCTCAAGGGCTCTGCTTTTCATTGTTGAATGCGAGTTTGAGAAGTTGAAAAGGTCATCAAAAGGATATAAAAAAAGGAATAGCAAATGCTATTCCTTGGCTTAGATGCAATTTCTTGCTTCTATGCTGAGTATGAAAAGGGAAGGCAATTTTATTCTTCTGCGCTTGCCTCATGGTTGCCGGCGGCTTCTTCTTTTGTGTCTTTTACTTCCACTTCGGAAGCTGCCTCGCTCGCCTTTTTAGATTTCCGACGCGTGCGTTTTTTCTTGGCGTTGCTGTCTTGCAAGAGGGTTTCATTAAAGTCAACCAGCTCAATCAAACACATTTCGGCGGCGTCGCCATAGCGTTGCCCCAGCCTGATGATGCGGGTGTATCCTCCCGGACGGTCGCCTACTTTTTCCGCTACGGTGCCGAAGAGTTCTTTCACTCCTTCTTTGTTGCGCAGATAAGAGAATACCACGCGGCGGTTGTGCGTTGCTTGTTCAATGGTGGTATTGTTGGCGGCTTTAGCGCGGGTAATCAGCGGTTCCACATACTTTTTCAGTGCTTTCGCTTTGGCTACGGTGGTTTTTATGCGCTTATGCAAGATGAGCGACGTAGCCATGTTTGCCAACATCGCCTTGCGATGCGAAGCGGTCCGCCCCAAATGATTTACTTTTTTTCCGTGTCTCATTGCTTTTCGGTTTAAAGTATTGCCTCACGGCAAATTAGTCTTCGTCTAATCGATATTTAGATACATCCATACCAAAGGTAAGTCCCTTTGAAGAAATGAGCTCCTCTATTTCGGTGAGCGATTTCTTACCGAAGTTGCGGAATTTCATCATGTCGGAGATTTCCAAACGTACCAAGTCTCCTAAGGTCTTGATGTTTGCCGAGCGGAGACAGTTGTAAGCCCGCACCGAAAGGTCCAGCTCAGAGAGTGGAGTTTTAAGGAGCTTACGCATGCGCAACACTTCCTCGTCCACTACAGCAGTTTCTTCTTCTTGCACTGCCTCGAAAGTCATGGTTTGGTCTGAGAAGAGCATAAAGTGCTGAATCAAGATATGAGCGGCGCCCTTCAAAGCCTCTTCGGGATGGATAGACCCATCGGTTTCTACTTCCAGCAAGAGCTTTTCGTAGTCGGTTTTTTGTTCTACACGGGTGTTTTCTACCTGATACTTTACATTGCGTATAGGGGTGAAGATAGAATCTACGGCAATGTAATCAAGTGAGCGCTCGCCCAAGTCATGCTCTTCGGCAGGCACATAACCACGCCCTTTGGTGATGATGAGGTCTACGGTTAACTCTTTAGCCGGGTCAAGCTCACAAATCACCAGGTCGGGGTTCAATACTTGAAAGTTAGCAGATACCTCGGTAATATCTCCGGCTTTAAAGACTTCTTTACCTTTGATTTTGATGGTTAGGTGCTCTTCTGTTTCTTCACCGATGCGCTTAAAGCGTACTTTTTTGAGGTTCAACACAATGGCTACCATGTCTTGGACAACCCCCTCAATAGGCGAAAACTCATGAAGCACGCCCGGGATGCGCACCGCTTTAATGGCATAGCCCTCTAATGAAGAAAGGAGCACACGACGCAGTGCATTCCCAATCGTTACTCCATACCCGGGTTCGAGTGGTTTGAATTCGAAAAGACCGACAAAGTCGTCGGATTTTTCAACCACTACTTTTTCGGGCATTTGAAAGCTTAAAATAGACATAACGTATGTGTTTTATTAGGGTTTACGCTGCCAAATAAACAGGTGCCCTTTCATCAAGGGCTTGGTCTTTTGCCACAAAGACAAAAGCGCAGTGTTGACGATGCAAATATACAATATTTTGTGCTGCAAACCCATAAGCCGAAGCCTACGGGTTCTACAGCACAAAGAAAGGGTTTTATTATTTAGAGTACAATTCTACGATGAGCTGTTCTTGTATGTTCTCGGGGATTTCATCACGAGCCGGCAGATTCATGAATTTACCGGTCATAGAAGCTTTGTCCCACTCGAGCCAGCTGTAACGCGATACGCTTGACTTAGCCAAGCTGTCGGTAATCAATTCCAGCGATTTCGATTTTTCACGAACAGCTACTTGATCACCGGGGCGCAGCGTGTAAGAAGGTATGTTGACCACCTCGCCGTTCACCAGGATGTGCTTATGCAATACCAGCTGACGGGCGGCACGGCGTGAGGGGGCAATGCCCAAGCGATACACCACGTTGTCTAAACGGGCTTCGAGCAATTGCAAAAGGATTTCACCGGTTACCCCTTGCCTGCGTGATGCTTTTTCGAACAGGTTACGGAACTGCCGCTCGGTCAAACCGTAGATATATTTCGCCTTTTGCTTGGCAGCCAACTGCATGGCATATTCCGACTGCTTGCGGCGACGATTACGCCCGTGTTGCCCGGGAGGATAGTTTTTCTTTTGTACGTACTTGGCTGCGCCTAAGATACTCTCGCCGAACTTTCTTCCGATTTTAGCTCTGGGTCCTCTATATCTTGCCATAGTTCTTTATCAGTTTTAGACTCTTCTACGTTTGGGGGGACGACAACCGTTGTGAGGAAGCGGAGTTACGTCTTTGATAGCGGTAATTTCAATACCGGAATTATAGATAGTACGGATAGCCGCCTCACGACCAGCCCCCGGTCCCTTCACAAGCACTTCTGCTTTGCGCATGCCAAGGTCGTACGCTTTTTTAGCACAGTCTGCAGCAGCCACTTGTGCGGCGTATGGGGTGTTCTTTTTCGAGCCTTTGAATCCCATTTTTCCTGCAGACGCCCAGGTAATCACTTCCCCATTTTTATTGGTGATGGTGATGATGATGTTGTTGAAGGTGGCTTTGATGTGCACTTGCCCTTCAGCATCTACATGTACTTTCTTCTTTGTATCTTTCTTAGCCATGGTTCGTCGATTTAATAGCTACTATGCGTCAGTAAGTCTTATTTAGTAGCTTTTTTCTTGTTTGCTACGGTCTTACGTTTCCCTTTACGAGTACGAGCGTTGGTACGGGTTCTTTGTCCACGCACAGGCAAGCCTTTGCGATGGCGCAGCCCACGATAGCAGCCGATGTCCATCAAGCGTTTGATGTTGAGCTGCACTTCTGACTTCAGCTCACCTTCTACTTTGTAGTTGCTCGTAATCTCGTTACGAATGGCTACAGACTCTTCGTCTGTCCAATCTTTCACCTTTTTGGTGGGGTCCACGCCCACTTTTTCTAAGATTTTGAGGGCAGATGAGCGCCCAATCCCGTAGATATAAGTGAGCGCAATACGTCCTTGTTTGTTGTCGGGGATGTCAACACCTAAAATCCTTGCCATAGGTTATCCTTGTCTTTGTTTGTACTTTGGATTCTTTTTGTTGATTACATATACGCGCCCTTTACGGCGAACGATTTTGCAATCAGCACTGCGTTTTTTTACCGAAGCTCTTACTTTCATGACTCATTTCGTTTAAGACCTTATGATTTGTAACGATACACAATTCTACCTTTGGTCAGGTCATAAGGCGACATTTCGAGCTTGACCTTATCGCCGGGTAGAATTTTAATATAGTTCATGCGCATTTTGCCGGAGATATGAGCAATCACCTCGTGCCCGTTTTCCAACTGTACACGAAACATGGCATTGGAAAGGGCTTCGGTAACTACTCCGTCTAATTCAATGGATGGTTGTTTCGCCATGGTTTTGATTTATGATTTGTTCTATGTATTCAAAGGTAGTCAATGGCTCTGCTTTTCCTTTTCTGACGACCACTGTATGCTCATAATGAGCCGAGAACAGGCGGTCAGCTGTGCGGATGGTCCAGCCATCACCTTCTTCCACGATGTGGTGTTTGCCCATATTGACCATGGGCTCGATAGCCAAGACCATGCCTTCTTTCAGCTTGATACCTTTGCCTCTCTTACCATAGTTGGGTACTTCGGGTTCTTCATGCAAGGAACGTCCGATGCCATGTCCTACCAACTGACGCACTACAGAAAAGCCATGGGCTTGAACGTAGTGCTGAATGGCAAAGCCTATATCTCCCATGCGATTCCCCTCTACGGCTTGCTCTATGCCTTTGTAAAGGGCTTCTTTGGTTACTTGTAACAAGCGCTTGACTTCCTGACTCACCTCACCTACGGCGTAGGTATAAGCGCTGTCGCTATGGAAGCCATTTTTAAACACCCCACAATCAATAGAAACGATGTCTCCATCTTTTAGGGTGTAATTTCCAGGGATGCCATGTACCACTTGCTCGTTTACCGAAATGCAAAGTGATGCAGGGAATCCACTATAGTTTTTAAACGAGGGAATAGCACCATGATCACGGATGAAGGCTTCGGCGATGGCGTCGAGTTGAGCTGTAGTAACCCCTGCCTTCACATGCTTGGCTACTTCGGCATGTGCTTTTGCCAGGATTTGCGCACTCTGACGCATCAGCTCAATTTCTTCTTCTGTTTTTAAGTAAATCATAGTGCTATGCCACATCTATTGTACCGCCAACGGGCGAGCTTATTTGTCCGCTTTTCATCAACGATTCATAACGTTTTTGAATCAAATAAGCATCTACCTGTTGCACGGTATCGGCTACTACACCCACCATAATCAAAAGTGAGGTACCGCCATAGAACTGTGCAAAATCACTCGATACACCAAAATACTGCACAATGGCAGGAATGATGGCTACAATAGCCAGGAAGATAGAGCCTGGCAAAGTGATTTTTGATAAGATGCTATCGATATAATGAGCCGTGGGCTCACCAGGCTTTATGCCGGGAATAAAACCGCCGCTCCTTTTCAGGTCGTCTGCTATCTGACGCGGGTCAATGGTGATGGCTGTATAGAAGAAAGTGAATAGAATGATGAGAATGCCAAACACCAGGTTGTATTGCCAGGTGAAAGGATTCGAGAACATGCCTATAGTAACAGCCAAATCGCTATCAGGGCTTGCAAACAAGCCGGCAAGCATAGCAGGCAGAAACATCAAGGACTGTGCGAAGATGATAGGCATCACCCCTGCGGCATTGAGGCGCAAAGGCAGCATTTGGCGACGCCCGCCCCACACTTTGTTGCCCACCACTTGTTTGGCATACTGCACCGGCACATTACGCACGGCTTGTGTAAGCATAACGATACCCATCACAACCAAAATCAGCACCACTGCTTCCAAGACTAATTTCAGCTCGCCACCAACCCCTACCAATGCGGTTTCTACCTCTTGGTAGATAGCTTTGGGAAAGCGCGAGATGATACCAATCATAATAAGCAGAGATATACCGTTGCCAATCCCCCGCTCTGTGATGCGTTCACCCAGCCACATACAAAAGATGGTGCCGGTAGTCAGCAAGATAACAGAAGAGAAGGTAAAGAAAGAACGGCTTACCACCAGTGCGTCGCTATTGATAGTAGCCAAGAAAGCAAAAGACTGCACAAGGGTGATGGCGATGGTCAGCAGGCGTGTGATGCGAGTTAATTTTTTGCGTCCTGCTTCCCCTTCTTTGCGCTGCATCTTTTGGAATTCGGGCAGTGCCACAGTAAGCAACTGCACCACAATAGAGGCAGAAATATAAGGCATGATGCCCAGGGCAAAGATAGAGGCACGCCCAAAAGCCCCACCCAAGAAAGTATCGAGCAGCCCTCGGATGTCTTGAAAAGAAGACTGGAGCTTGGTTGGGTCTATCCCGGGTAATACCACATAAGAACCTAAACGGAACACCATCAACAACAAGATGGTGTTGATGATGCGCCGCTTAAGTTCGGGGATAGAGAATATATCCTTAAATGTATTGATAAGCTTCTTCATGATTATGACTCAATAAGCGTAGCTGTTCCACCTAAGTTTTCGATAGCGGCTTTTGCCGAAGCAGAGAAAGCATGGGCTGCTACATTCAGCTTGGTTTTCAGCTCGCCACGTCCCAAGATTTTCACCAAGTCTTTCTTAGAAGCCAAGCCATGCTCTCTGAGCGTATGGATATCGATGGAGTCGAGCTTGTAGGTTTCAGCCAAAGATTGTAGAGTGTCCAAATTGATGGGCTTGTATTCTACACGGAAGGGGTTTTTAAAGCCAAACTTGGGCACACGGCGTTGAAGGGGCATTTGCCCACCTTCAAAACCCAGTTTTTGAGAATAGCCTGAGCGGGACTTATGTCCTTTGTGTCCACGGGTAGAGGTTCCCCCGCGCCCCGAGCCGGGTCCACGCCCGATGCGCTTTCTTTTTTTGGTAGCGCCCTTTGCAGGTTTTAGAGTGTGTAATTTCATATTGTTTTCTAATTTAACTCGCTTTCGCTGAACGCTAAAAACGATATTAAGACAAATATTCTACTTCGATAAGATGAGCCACTTTACGAATCATCCCTTCAATGGCAGGGTTCAATTCGTGCTCAACAGTTTTGTTGATTTTACCTAACCCCAGGGCTTCGATGGTTTGACGCTGTTTTTTGGGGCGGTTAATCAAGCTTTTTACTTGTTTGATTTTGACTCTTGCCATTTGTTTTATCCGTTAAATACTTTGTCCAAAGTTACGCCACGGTGCATAGCTACCACATGGGGTGCACGCAGCTTCATCAAGGCATCAAAGGTAGCCTTGATGGCGTTGTGCGGGTTGGTAGAACCCAACGCTTTAGCCAATACGTTGTGAATACCGGCACTTTCAAGCACGGCACGCATGGCACCACCGGCAATAACTCCGGTACCATCAGAGGCAGGGCGCAGCATCACGCGGCTACCGTCATATTTGCCATACACATCATGCGGGATGGTACCTTTAATTACAGGTACTTCGATGAGGTTTTTCTTGGCATCTTCTATGCCTTTAGTGATGGCATCGGTTACTTCGGCGGCTTTACCCAAGCCGTAACCCACAATGCCGTTTTCGTTACCTACTACTACGATAGCAGCAAAGCTGAAACGACGACCCCCCTTTACCACCTTCGCAACGCGTTTGATAGCTACCACGCGATGCTTAAGGTCATCGTTGCTTACACGTATAGTTTTTTTAGCCATTGTTCTTTCTATCTGTTTTAGGTTAGAATTCCAAACCTCCTTCACGAGCACCTTCTGCCAAAGCTTTCACACGCCCGTGATACAGGTAGCCGTTTCGGTCAAAAACTACTTTTTTAATGCCATTGGCTACGGCACGCTCTGCTATCAGCTTACCTACTTGCTTAGCTACCTCTACGTTTAAGGAGTCGGTTTTGAGGTCATAAGAAGAGGCAGCTGCCAAGGTAACACCTAGCTCATCGTTGATGATTTGTGCGTAAATACGTCTATTGGAACGGAAGACGCATAAGCGCGGGCGCTCGGCAGTTCCACGAATGCGTTTGCGCAAGCCTTTTTTGATGCGTGCTCGACGCTCTATTTTTTTAAGTTGCTCTTTTGTAGCCATAATGATTATTTTTTAGCTGCAGCTTTACCTGCTTTTCTTCTAACTTGTTCACCCACAAAACGAATACCCTTTCCTTTGTAAGGCTCAGGCTTACGGAAGGAGCGTATTTTGGCAGCCACATGCCCCAATAATTGCTTGTCGATGCTTTCCAAAATAATCGTAGGGTTTTTCCCTTTTTCGGCTGTTGCCGTTGCTTTTACTTCGGGAGGCAGAACAAAGAAAATGGGGTGCGAATAACCCAAAGCAAATTCAATAACGTTGCCATTTACAGTCGCGCGATAACCTACCCCTACCAGTTCCATTTCTTTCTTGTATCCCTCGGTTACTCCTATCACCATATTGTTCAGGAGTGCGCGATACAAGCCATGATAGGCGCGCATTTGTTTGCTTTCGTCGGGGCGCTTGAGCACAATGGCTTTATCCACCACTTCTACGGTGATGGCAGGGTTTACCTGCTGCGACAACTCCCCTTTGGGTCCCTTAATGGTGACTACGTTTTCAGGCGAAACGCTAACGGTCACCTTGTCAGGTATTACGATTGGTTTTTTGCCTATTCTTGACATTTTCTTTACGTTTGAAATTAGTACACGTAGCAAAGCACTTCGCCACCTACATTCAGCTTGCGTGCTTCTTTGTCAGACATGACACCTTTCGAAGTAGAAAGGATAGCAATTCCTAAGCCGTTCAATACACGCGGCAGCTCCGATGCCTTGGCATACTTGCGCAAACCGGGTTTACTGATGCGTTTGATATCAACGATAGCCGGTTCCTTGGTTATCGGATGATATTTCAAGGCTATTTTGATGGTGCCTTGCGGGGTGCTATCGTCGAATTTATAATTCAAGATGTAGCCTTTATCGAAGAGCACCTTAGTGATTTCCTTCTTCAGGTTCGAAGCAGGTACTTCCACGATGCGGTGCCCTGCACGTACCGCGTTACGAATGCGCGTTAGGTAATCGGCAATTGGATCAGTATGCATATTGCTTGCGTTTTTCTCTTTTTTCAAAATTGGCTTGCAAATATATGAAACGCCATTGAAAAATCCAATAAATCATTGGATTACCAACTGGCTTTGACTACTCCCGGTATTTTACCTTCTGAAGCCAGTTTGCGGAACATGTTACGGCAAAGCCCGAATTTACGCATATATCCGCGGGGGCGCCCGGTAATAGAGCAACGGTTGCGAAGGCGTACTGGAGAGGAGTTGCGCGGCAGTTTGTCAAGCGCTTCCCAGTTGCCTTCTTCTTTCAGGCGCTTGCGTTTTTCGGCATAGAGCGCCACCATTTTTTGTCTTTTTCGTTCTCTGGCTTTTATGGATTCTTTTGCCATAGTCTATTTTATTTTTTGTGAGCGTTTGCAAAAGGCATTCCTAATTCTTTAAGGAGTTCGTAAGCTTCTTCGTCGGTTTCGGCAGTAGTCACAAAGGTGACATCCATACCTGAAATTTTGCTTACTTTATCAATACTAATCTCAGGGAAGATGATTTGCTCTTTTATCCCTAAGGTATAGTTACCACGTCCATCGAAACCGCGGTCACTTACCCCCTCAAAGTCGCGCACACGAGGCAGCGCCACCATAATCAAACGCTCGAGGAACTCATACATGCGGTCGCCACGCAAGGTAACTTTAGCACCAATAGGCATGCCTTCACGTAGCTTAAAGTTCGATACCGATTTTTTGGCAATAGTGGGCACTGCGCGCTGTCCAGTGATGGCGGTCAACTCTTCTATTCCTTGATCTACAAGTTTTTTGTCGGCTACAGCCGCTCCTATCCCCTTGTTGATGACAATTTTCACCAAACGGGGCGCTTGCATCACTGACTTGTAATTGAATTTCTTCATCAGCGCGGGCACTACTTGTTCTCTGTAGTGCTTCTTTAAGTTGGGCGTGTAATTTGCAACTTTATTTCCCATCTTAGTCTATGAATTCGTTAGTTTTCTTTGAATATCTTCTCAACTTACCGTTTTCGTCACGACGACGACCTACACGGGTAGGTTCCCCCGTTTTGGGGTCAATCAGCATCACATTGCTGATGTGGATGGGGGCTTCCATTTCAATGATACCGCCTTGTGGGTTTTGTGCCGACGGTTTCACATGTTTTTTGACTATGTTGAGCCCTTCCACAATCACACGATGCTCTTTGCGGAGCACCTTTTTTACTACACCTGTTTTACCGCGCTCATCACCAGCAATCACTTTTACTTGGTCGCCAGTCTTGATGTTGAGCTTAGGTTGCTTATTATATTTCCTTTCCATAATTACAATACTTCTGGAGCCAATGAAACGATTTTCATGAATTGTTTTTCACGCAATTCGCGTGCTACGGGACCGAAGATACGAGTACCACGCATTTCTCCTTGGTTGTTGAGCAGCACTACGGCGTTGTCTTCGAAGCGAATATAAGACCCGTCTCTGCGGCGCACTTCTTTTTTAGTGCGTACAATCACCGCTCTGGACACCATGCCTTTTTTGGCAGTACCGTTGGGGGTGGCTGATTTTACGCTGACCACGATTTGGTCGCCTACGGTAGCATATTTTTTACCGCTACCACCCAATACACGAATGCACAGTACCTCTTTGGCACCGGTATTATCGGCTACTTTGAGTCTTGACTCTTGTCTTATCATGATTATTTAGCCTTTTCAATGATTTCAACTAATCTCCAGCGTTTTCTTTTGCTCAAGGGGCGGCACTCCATAATGCGGACGATATCGCCGATGCCGCACTCGTTTTTCTCGTCGTGTGCCATAAATTTGGTAGTCTTGAGCATGAACTTACCGTACATAGGGTGTTTTACTTTACGCTCAACAGCTACCACAATCGACTTATCCATTTTGTTGGATACGACTTTGCCCACACGTTCTTTGCGTCTATTTCTTACGACTTTTGTTGCTTCCATAGGTCTTATTCAGCTTTTGAAGGTGCGATGCCCAATTCGCGTGCACGCAGTTCGGTCAGGATGCGCGCGATGAGCTTTTTGGTTTCACGAATTCTCATAGGGTTCTCTATGGGTGAAATAGCGTTGGCAAAGCGCAGTTTTTGAAGGTTGCGCTTTTCCTCTTTCAGCTTAGCTTGCAGCTCTGCTGTGCTCAACGCCCGTATTTCTTGCATTTTCATAATACTTGCTCTTTTAGAATTAACCTACATAATCATGGCGCACAACAAACTTGGTACGGATAGGCAGCTTCTGAGCTGCTAAGCGCAGGGCTTCTTGTGCTAGTTCGGGTCTTACGCCATCGATTTCAAACAAGATGGTTCCGGCTTTCACAGGCGCTACCCAATATTCAGGGTTCCCTTTCCCTTTACCCATACGCACCTCTGCGGGTTTTTTGGTGATGGGTTTGTCGGGGAAGATGCGAATCCAAACGCGCCCTTCACGCTTCATGGCACGGGTCATGGCAATACGAGCCGCTTCTATTTGGCGGGCGGTAATCCATCCGGGCTCAAGAGCCTTGATGGCAAAATCACCAAAGGCAATGCTGAAGCCGCGCGTAGCGACCCCTTCGGTGCGCCCTTTTTGCTGCTTTCTATATATGGTTCTTTTAGGCTGTAACATGATTCTTTCGTTTTAATTCGAGTAATCTGTCGCTTAGTTGTTGCGCTTTCTTCTACGAGCACGACGCGCACGCCCTTCAGTAGCTCCTCCACCTCTTTTACGCTGCTTCTTTTCTTCGCCCAAGTTGTAGAAGTCGGGTTTTTCGTACACCTCGCCTTTGAATATCCACACTTTCACCCCAATGAGACCATAGGTGGTCAAAGCTTCGGCAAGGGCATAGTCGATATCGGCACGGAGGGTATGCAGCGGCACACGCCCCTCTTTGTATTCTTCGCTACGCGCCATTTCGGCACCCCCCAAACGACCAGACAAGCGGATTTTGATACCTTCGGCACCTACCCGCATGGCTGCCTCGATGGCTTGCTTCATAGCACGGCGATAAGAGACACGTGCACGCAGTTGTTGTGCTATGGATTCAGCCACCAAGCGAGCATCTAACTCGGGGCGTTTGATTTCGAAGATGTTGAGTTGAACGTCTTTGCCGGTGAGTTTTTTCAGCTCTTCACGCAGCTTGTCTACTTCGGCTCCTCCTTTACCGATAATCACACCGGGGCGGGCAGTGTGAATAGTAATGGTCACCCGCTTGAGCGTGCGCTCGATAGCGATTTTAGAGATGCTCCCTTTAGGTACACGCGCTTCAATATATTGACGAATCTGGTAATCCTCGTATAATTTGTCTTTGAAGTCGCGTTTATCGGCATACCAGTTGGACTCCCAACCTTTTATAATACCCAGTCGTAAGCCTATTGGATTAACCTTTTGTCCCATGTTTTATGCTTCGGTTTCGTTGTTTACTTCTTCTGCGGGGCTGTATTGAGCTTGTTCGCGTGCAGCCACTACAATGGTTACATGATTTGAACGCTTACGGATACGGTAAGCACGTCCTTGTGGAGCCGGTCTGAGACGCTTCAACATGCGCCCGCCATCTACACGGATTTCTTTTACATACAATCCGGCTTCTTCGATATCAGCCTCAGGATATTTTTGTTCCCAGTTGGCGATGGCTGACAACAAGAGTTTTTCCAGTCGGCGTGCGGCATGCTTGGGGCTGTATTTGAGCACCGCCAAGGCATGAGTTACCTCCATTCCTCTGATAAGGTCAGCCACCAAACGCATTTTGCGAGGCGAGGAGGGTTCGTTTCTCAGTTTTGCAATTGCTTCCATAGTCAATTCTTTTCCGAGTAATAGATGATGCTACTCGTTCGTTTTAACTTTTCTTTTTGTCTTTCTTATCAGCGTGCCCTCTGAAGTTGCGGGTAGGGGCAAATTCACCCAGTTTATGTCCTACCATTTGCTCAGTGACATACACAGGGATGTGTTTGTTTCCGTTGTGTACGGCGAAGGTATGTCCAATGAACTCGGGGGAGATAGTAGAACGACGCGACCAAGTTTTGATAACGGTTTTCTTCCCCGAAGCATTTATTTTTTCAATCTTTTTCAAAAGACGAAAATCAACGTATGGTCCTTTTTTTAGAGAACGTGCCATAGGTACTTAGCTTATTTTTTTCTTCTACTGATGATTAGGCGGCTTGAAGCTTTCTTCGGATTGCGGGTTTTCTTACCTTTTGCATACAAGCCGGTACGAGAACGCGGATGCCCACCAGAGGCACGACCTTCACCACCACCCATGGGGTGATCGATGGGGTTCATTGCTACACCACGAGTGCGCGGACGGCGTCCCAGCCAACGAGAACGCCCGGCTTTACCAATGGTAACGTTCATGTGGTCGGGGTTAGATACAGCCCCCACGGTTGCCATACAGTTCCCCAAAACCATACGCATTTCGCCAGAAGGCAGCTTAAGCGTAACATACTTATCTTCTTTTGCTACCAGCTGTGCATAAGTACCGGCACTGCGTGCCATGACCCCACCTTTGCCGGGCTTCAGCTCGATGTTGTGCACGATGGTACCCAACGGTATGTTTTTGAGGGGTAAGGCATTGCCTACCTCGGGAGCCACGTTTTCACCTGCTACGATGGTTTGCCCTACTTGCAAGCCCTGCGGAGCAATGATATAGCGCTTTTCACCATCTTTATACACCACCAAGGCAATACGTGCACTGCGGTTGGGGTCATATTCGATGGTTTTTACAGTGGCGGGGATATCCCACTTGTCGCGCTTGAAGTCGATGATACGATACATGCGCTTGTGTCCACCACCGATATAGCGGGCACTGCGACGCCCTTGGTTGTTGCGCCCTCCGGTTTTTTTCAAGGGCTTAAGCAAGCTCTTTTCGGGGGTGTCGGTGGTGATGTCGTCGAAGACAGGCGCTATACGGTGGCGCTGTCCGGGAGTTATGGGTTTTAATTTTTTTACTGCCATTGTTTCTTCTTTATCAGTGAAGCACTATAGGTTTTCTACAGGCTTAGGTTATACTTCGTAGATGTCGATAAAATCACCCTCGGCTACTTGCACCAGTGCTTTCTTGAAAGCAGGCGTGCGCCCGGTCAATACTTGCGACTTGGTATAGCGGGTTTTCACTTTTCCTTGATAGCGCAGGGTGCGCACCGATTTTACAGTTACGCCGTACATAGCTTCGACGGCTTTTTTGATTTCCACCTTGTTGGCTTTATCGTTGACGATGAAGGTGTAAACACCTTTTTCGTGCAACGCTGTAGCCTTTTCCGAGAGGTGGGGTCTTATGATGATATCCGTTAGCTCTTTCATGACTCGTCTTAGGCATTTAAGGTGTTTTCGATTTTTTCGATAGCGCCTTCGCAAATCACCAATTTCTCTGCATTCAAGATGGCATAGGTATTGATTTGCTCAGCGGGCAACACTTGTGCTTTGGGCAGGTTGCGAGCAGAGAGGTAAACTATCTTGTCCAAACCTGGTAATACAAACAGGGTTTTGGTGCTGTCCAAGCCCAGTTTTTGCAAGATAGCCAAGAATTGCTTGGTTTTGGGCTGCTCAAAGCTGAAGTTTTCCAACACTAGGATGTTGTTTTCTTTTGCTTTGTAAGCCAAAGCTGACTTACGCGCCAAGCGAGTTTCTTTCTTATTCAGCTTGAAGCTGTAGTCGCGTGGTTTGGGTCCAAAGATGCGTCCACCTCCGCGCAATAAAGGCGATTTGATATCACCGATACGGGCAAAGCCGGTACCTTTTTGCCTTCTGAGTTTGCGGGTAGAGCCGGAGATTTCGCTACGTTCTTTGGTTTTGTGGGTACCTTGGCGTTGATTTGCCAAGTAACGTTTTACATCCAAATAGATGAGGTGGTCGTTGGGCGTAATGCCGAAGACCTCATCAGACAGGGTCACTTTGCGCCCTGTGTCTTCCCCATTGATATTGTATACTGCTAACTCCATGATGTTACTTCTCTAATATGACAAATGAATTTTTAGCACCGGGTACAGACCCACTCACCAGAATGAGGTTTTTCTCAGGGTAGATTTTCAAAACACGCAAGTTTTGGATGGTCACGCGGTCATTGCCTGTGCGACCAGCCATGCGCTTCCCTTTGAATACACGAGAAGGGAACGAAGAAGCACCAATAGAACCGGGCGCACGTTCACGGTTGTGCTGACCGTGGGTGCTTTCGCCTACACCAGCAAAACCATGGCGTTTTACAACCCCTTGGAAGCCTTTACCCTTAGAAGTACCTACGACGTCTACGTACTCACCTTCCTCGAAGACGTCTTCGATACGTACTACATCACCCAAATTGAACTCTTTTTCGAAGTCCTTGAACTCAACGAGTTTCATTTTGGGGGTAGTGCCTGCTTTTTGGAAATGACCCAACAGAGGCTTGGGGGTGTTTTTCTCTTTACGCTCCCCAAAACCCAGCTGAACGGCTTTATAGCCGTCCTTCTCGATCGTCTTCACTTGCGTTACCACGCAAGGACCAGCTTCTATCACTGTGCATGGGATAAGCTCCCCATTGGCACCGTAGATGCTAGTCATGCCGATTTTTTTTCCAATAATTCCTGGCATTTGTTTGGTTTTTATACAACATAGTTAAGGCTTGCACGCACTTCGTGCAAACGAGGTGCAAATTTAGATATTTTTTTCATCTTTGCAAACCTTTTTTACAGCTTATTGCCTTTTTTTCAGGAGGCTAAGCAAGCGGGAAGAGTACATGTCGTAGAAGCTGCAAACAGGGGATTTTAGAAAAGTGCGTCATGCGGGCACACATGCGCATAGGCAGGTGTATCTGCCGAGGGACGTAAACGGGTGGATTCATGTGGGCGAACAGGCAATTTCGGCGCTTTCTCCCACTCTTCTTCTTCTTTTTTCATTTGCTCCAGCTCTTCGGGAGTAAACTCAAAATGAAGCAGCTCGCGCAGGTCGGGCTGCCCAGCATCGACCCAACAAGTAAACCAGAAATCTGCCACCATCTTGATGGATGCCCGCAAACGACGCTCCACTTGTCCGGCAAGCAAACGATGAAACAAATCACAGAAATCATAGGAGTAGGTGCGCACGGTGATGCCATTGCGCTCGACAAAAGAATATTTTTTGTCGGGAGGGAGCATTTCTGTGGCTTTGCGCTCAAAAACAAAAACCGAGTCCAAGGCTTCGTGTGCCAAAACTACGCCTTGCCATATGTATAGTTGGGGCTTTTGAATATATTCAGCTTTGCCCACCCATAGGTCGTAATCATCGAAGAAAAGCTCGGGTAGGCGGCTTTCCCACAAGCCGTGAATGCCCCTTTGCCCGGTCAGCTGCCCGTTATAGTTTTCGGTTGTGTGCAAAGGCACATTGGCATCGGCAATGTAGTGCCCTATATCTGCCGAAAGGCGCAATATTTCACGCGCGTCTTTTCTTCGAAAAGCTTCTGTCAAACGATAACGCATGCGCTCTACGTGCCAAGGGACGATGCCGTATGCCTGCAGGGTGTCTTCACCAAACATAGCTACGGCTTCGTTCCAGAAGCGGGGCATTTTATATACAGCGCTGTCGTTGAAGTATTTGTCATACACGTCTATATCTATGTAATGACGTGGAGCTTCGCCTTCCACGGCATAGCGCCGCCTGTCGGGGTTCACTGCATTCTCGGTGATGTAAACAATATGTTTTTTAAAAAAAACAATCATTTCGGGTGGCAGCGAAAAAACAGCCTGCCGGTTGATGTGTCGGTGCGCAAAAAATCCCCACGAGTATGCAGCTGTCACAGAAAGGGCGAACAAAAAAAGCGCTAAGGGGTACCTCATAACTTTAAGAGTTACTCAACTTTAAAGATACAAGAAATGTGGCAAATAAATGCAATTGTTCAGGCAGGCGACAAGCGCAAACGGATAAATACCTGCTTTCATGAATGGTTGTATGATTCACACAAGCAGCTCTTGGACTTTAGCCACAGTCTAAGGGGTGAGCAAGGAGGTTGTTGTCCACGAGCGGGACATATCCCTCAATTTGTGTTTTTTCCAGATTGTCTTTTCTATCACAAGAATAAAAAGGCTCAGGCGCAAGGTCAGTGGTTTAACTTGTTTTAAGTCGATACCATGTTCTCAATCCTCTTCATAAAGTAAGCAAAAAAGAAAAAGTGCTCTATAACAGGGCACTTTTTCAGTGAGGCGCTATGTGCATACGGCTTCTCTCAATTGGTATATAAGGATACCAGTAGTGCGAGTTCTTCCATAGAAGAGGCTATCTCACGAATGTAGTCATAAAAACGGTCTTCAGCGCGCACGTAATGTACTTCTTTGCCGTGGGTATTATGCCAAAGATGTATTACCTTTTCGTGTAAATCAGGCTTTTTGAGAGGCATATTTTTAAAAGCAGCAGCTATTTTTTCTTTCATTTCCACAGACAAAGAGGTGCGTACTGCCACCGGACCGTTTACTATTGGCTCCGATTTCCACAAGATTTTCAGCCGAGAGGCATCGAGCTTGCCGGCTGCTATCATGGCTTCCAAGTCGGTGTAAGAGCAGGCTCCCACTTGAAACTCACCTTCGGCTATCAAACGGGCAGTGGTTTTATGGTCACCGCCAAAGGCGATGTCCTGAAAGACCAACTCGGGCTCTAATCCCAAGCGCTTCAGTTGAAGGCGAGGAATGAGATGCCCCGAAGTGGAGCCCGGATTCACAAACAAGAAAACATGGCGACTGCCTTGCTCCATCAGCTCATCTACCGATTCTATGCCACTTTGGGCATTTGCCAAAAGGCAGCTGCGATAAGCTATAGGCTTGCCGTCGGGTGTAGCTACCACCAGCAGCGGTTCTATGTCCATTTGATATTTTGCAAGTACATAACCTAAGGTGTTCACTAAAGCGATGTCTATTTGTTGTGCACGGCATATCTCCACAAAGGCACCCGCCCCTTTGGTCATCACCGGATAGAGGGGCACGTGCAGCTCTTCGGTAAGGTAAGCACACAAAGCCGAAACCAAGGCTTTGTTTTGTTCCGACTGGTCGATGTTAGACCCAAAGGCGAGGTAAAGCGTGTCTTGGGCTTGCGCAAACAAAGTAAAAAAGGTAAGCAAAAGCCAGAGCAAAAGAAGTGCAATAGGTTTCATAGTTACAGATGTTGAGGGTTTGTTGTGTGGATGCCTTAAAAGTAGCACCCGTATGTTGCCACTTCCTTATGGCAAGATTAATTTTTATGTACTACAACAGGCATATTTTTTCCTGCAGAAAAAACAAAAGGGCTTCACCGCAGCGAAGCCCTTTATAGAATAGAATTATTGCACAGAATCAAAGTGCTTATGCCTCTTCCAAAGCTCTAGCCCCACTCACAATCTCTATAATTTCTTTGGTAATCACCGCCTGACGCGTGCGATTGTAGGTAAGACGGAGTGTACGCAACAGCTCGCCGGCATTTTCTGTGGCTTTATCCATTGCCATCATACGGGCACCCTGCTCGGCAGCGTTTGATTCAAGCAGTGCCTTGAAGAATTGTACTTTGATGATTTGGGGAATCAAGTCGGTAACAATCGCTTCTGCTGAAGGCTCGAGGATGTATTCCATAGAGGTGCCGGCTTGGGCAGTATTGTCTGCCATGTCGGCAGAGGCAGGCAACAACTGCTCTTGTCGTGGAATTTGCGTTGCTACGTTTTTAAACTCATTGTAAAAGACATCGATGCGGTCATAGGTACCCTGCGCATACCAGCTCAACAGTTGCTCAGCTACTGTCAAGACATGGTCGAAGTCCAAACGGGTGAACAGGTCCACGTATTCGGGATGCACCACCGAGTAGCCACGACGCACAAAGTATTCGTAGCCTTTTTTTCCGATACAAAGCAGGTCGAGTTTACCGGCTTGATACTGCGCTTCGTATTGTTGATGAATGGCTTGTTGTGCGACTTTTGCAAGGTTGTTGTTAAAAGCACCACACAAACCACGGTCAGAAGTCAACACAATCAGGAGCACACGCTCCACGGGGCGTTCTTCCAAGTAAGGGCTTTGAATCTGCGAAGCGTCTAAGTTTGCCGAAAGATTTTGCAAGATGCCTTTCAAAGACTGAGCATAAGGGCGCATCCGCAGGATACGGTCTTGGGCACGACGCAACTTAGCTGCCGCTACCATCTTCATGGCTTTGGTGATTTGCTGCGTCGAGATGACCGAACGGATTCTATTTCGTATCTCTTTTAAACTCGCCATATTGTTCTATCTTTCCGGTTTTGGGAAAAGAGAGAGGAGTTTGCCTCTCTCTACATGCGTTTGTGGTTTACAATGCCCTTAGGCTGCAAATTGTTTTGCCAAGCGGCGTGCCAACTCCTCCATTTTTTGGGTGTCGGCGTCTTCGAGTTTGCCGGCTTTCAGATTTTCCAAGATGTCTTTGTGTTCTGCACGCATTAGCTGCAAAAACTCTTTTTCGAAGCTACGCACCTTATGTACCGGCACTTCATCCAAGCAGCCCTTGTTTGCCACGTAGATGATAGCCACTTGCTCTTCTACGGGCACCGGAGAGTATTGAGGCTGCTTCAATATCTCGAGGTTGCGACGACCGCGCTCAATGATAAGTTTGGTAGCGGCATCTAAGTCAGAACCAAATTTGGCGAAGGCTTCAAGTTCGCGGAACTGTGCTTGGTCCAGTTTCAAGGTACCGGCTACCTTCTTCATAGATTTGATTTGGGCAGAACCACCCACGCGCGATACCGAAATACCCACGTTGATAGCAGGACGGATACCAGCGTTGAAGAGGTTCGACTCCAAGAATATCTGACCGTCGGTAATAGAGATTACGTTGGTGGGAATGTAAGCCGATACGTCGCCGGCTTGTGTTTCGATAATGGGAAGTGCGGTCAAAGAGCCCCCTCCTTTCACTTTGCCCTTGAGCGATTCGGGCAAGTCGTTCATTTGAGCAGCGATTTCATCCGATTCGATGATTTTTGCCGCACGCTCCAAAAGGCGGGAGTGCAAATAGAAGATATCACCGGGATAAGCTTCGCGTCCGGGCGGACGACGCAACAAGAGCGATACTTCACGGTAAGCTACTGCTTGCTTCGACAAGTCATCATAAACCACCAAAGCATGGCGTCCGGTATCGCGGAAGTACTCACCGATGGCAGCCCCGGTGAAAGGTGCAAAGAACTGCATAGGTGCCGGGAAAGAAGCAGGGGCAGCTACCACAATGGTGTAAGGCATGGCGCCGTATTTTTCAAGTGTGGCTACCACTTGTGCAATGGTACTTGCTTTCTGCCCACAAGCCACATAGATACAGTAAACGGGCTCGCCACGCTCATAATATTCTTTTTGGTTGATAATGGTGTCGAGGGCTACGGCTGTTTTACCGGTCTGACGGTCGCCAATAATCAACTCACGCTGACCACGACCGATAGGAATCATGGCATCGATAGCCTTGATTCCTGTTTGCAAGGGTTGTTTTACCGGCTGACGGTAGATAACACCAGGGGCTTTGCGCTCCAGCGGCATTTCTACCAGTTCGCCCTGAATAGGACCTTTGCCGTCAATAGGTTCGCCCAAGGTATTCACCACACGCCCAAGCATGCCTTCACCTACTTTTACGCTGGCAATGCGCTTGGTACGTTTCACGGTGTCGCCTTCTTTTACAGTGCCTTCACCCAACAATACAGCCCCCACGTTGTCCTCTTCCAAGTTCAAGGCTAAGGCTTTGATACCATTTTCAAACTCGAGCAATTCACCCGCTTGTACTTTAGTAAGTCCATAAATACGGGCTACACCATCGCCCACTTGAAGGACAGTACCTACCTCTTCGAGTTCGGTCTCTGTTTTCACATTAGAGAGCTGTTCACGCAAAATGGCAGAAATCTCGTCCGGTCTTAATGTTATGCTTGCCATAAGTAATTTATTTACTATGAACGATATACTGTTTTGTGTTTATTACCGGGTGCAAAGGTACTAAGTTTTTTAAAAAATGATTCACTTACACCCAAATAAATTCAAGCACACATGTGAGTGTATGACAACCTTTCGTTTTTAGAATGCTTTTTATTATTTTTAAGCACAAAACTAAGCAGTTATGAAAAAAATCATTGGGGCACTGTTTGTGTTGATTGGATGCGTTGCGATGCAAGCGCAAGCACAGGGCATTTCGTTCCCCCTTACCGGTTATGTAATAGACAAAGAAACAGAAAAGCCCTTAGTAGGGACTACCATCCTTATCCCTTCGGCTAATGTGGGCACTGTAAGCGATATCGACGGGCGTTTTCAAATCAATGTGATGCCGGGGGATACGCTTTATTTTTCTCACATTGGCTATGAACGCTCTTTTTATGTGGTACCACAAGATAAAAGAGCACCCTATACCGTGCGCTTGGCACTGGACGTGGAGGTCTATCAGTTGAAAGCCGTGGAGATTTTTCCCTATAGAACAGAACTGCAGTTCAAGGAGGCTTTTTTGAGCGTAGAGCTTGAAGATGAACGCACTAAGCTACTCAAGGAGAACTTGCGCGCTAGCTTTGTGGCTCGTGCCGCTTATCAAATGGAGCTCGATGGTTCGCTCAACTATCGCAACTACATAAACCAGCAGACCTATCAACTGCACAACCGAACCTTCTTGCCCACACTTTCACTGCTCAACCCTTTTGCGTGGTCCCGTTTCATTAAAGACGTGAAAGAAGGGAAGTACAACAAGGAAAGGATGAAATCTTACGAAGAAGCACCTTAAACCTTACCTTTGCATCTCAGAAAACAACTCCCCTCTACTTAACATGAGTATTGAAAAAGCGATATTGCAAACCAAGAAGTTCAAGACACCTTACCAACGTATGGTGGTCAATCTGCTATACACCAGCTCTTGGATGAATCTCAAGCAAATCCAACTGCTACGCCCCTACCAGCTGAGTGTATCGCAGTACAACGTATTGCGTATTTTGCGAGGCGCCCACCCTAATCCTGTCAGTACGTCTTATATTGCCGAACGCATGATTGACCGCGGCTCCAACGCATCACGAATTGTGGACCGCCTGCTGCGCAAAGGGCTGGTAATCAAAGAAACTTCGCAGCTTGACCGCCGCACCGTCAATATATTGATTACAGAAGAAGGGCTGAATTTGCTGAAAAAAGTAGATACAGAGCAAGACCGTTTTGAAGAAAAATTGCATAGCCTGACAGAAGAAAAAGCCAATCTATTGAGCGATTTGCTAGATCAATTGCGTGCTTGCTTTCAAGAAGAATAAATGCCCATACCTTTCTAAAAAGCCCTGCCTATGTTTCGATGGATTTTTACGCTTATTCTTAATTTTTTAACCTTTGCTCTTGTGTATTCGCTGCACCACCGCCTCAGTGAGGTGCCACTACTCAAAAAGCATATACCGCAAGAGTTGCAAACACTGCCCCCCATAGGCAAATTCTTTGACCCATTCAAGGGGTTCTGGGCAAATGCTGAACCACCTGTGGCTTCCAAAAAAGTGCAGCAATTAAGTTTGCCCGGCTTACACGACGAGGTCAGCATATTGTTTGACGACCGCTTGGTGCCGCACATCTTCGCCAAAAACGACCATGACCTTTATTATGCCCAAGGTTATGTAACTGCCATGCACCGGCTTTGGCAAATGGATTTCCAAACGCGGGCAGCTGCTGGGCGCCTCTCCGAAATCGTAGGTGAACGCGCTTTAGATTTCGACCGCTTTCAACGCCGCATAGGCATGGTGTATGCCGCCGAAAAAGCCCTTGAAGCCCACATGGCAGACTCTGTCTGTCGTATGGTCATGGAAGCCTATACCGAAGGGGTGAATGCCTACATCGCTCAAATCGACGAAGGTTCGCTGCCTTTGGAATACAAGATTTTAGACTACAAGCCGGAAGCATGGTCGCCACTTAAAACAGCCCTCTTGCTCAAATATATGGCTTTTGACCTGAGTGCTAACGGCAGCAGCGACTACTCGCTTTCTTATGCTTTGGCTCAATATGGCAAAGCAACCATCGACAGCGTATTCAGCAACCGCCCCTATCGCGAGGTGCCGGTGATTCCGGAAGATACCCCCCTGGATTTCAAGCCACTGCCAGTGCCTAAACAACCCAAAGACATAGACTCTGTACTTAGCGGCATGGCTCAACTACTGGTCAAAACCGGTACTACCCAAGAGAAGAACTATCCCAAGGGCAGCAACAACTGGGCTATAAGCGGCAAAAAGAGTGTTACCGGGCGCCCGCTTTTAGCCAACGACCCTCACCTGCAACTGCGTTTGCCTTCCATCTGGTATGAGGTGCAATTGCATGCCCCCGGATGCAACGTATATGGTGTTTCATTACCGGGTGCTCCGGGCGTAGTCATTGGCTTCAATGAGCGCATCGCTTGGGGTGTTACCAACAGCTACGCCGATGTATTAGACCTGTACCGCATTGAATTCAAAGACAAAACCTACAAAGAATATCGCTTCAATGGGCAGTGGAAAGCAGTAGAGATGCGTAAAGAGGTCATCCAATTGCGCAATGGCGAAAGCGTGGTAGAGGAAGTGCCTTATACAGTTTGGGGACCGGTAGCCGTTACCAAGCGTCCGTTGCCCAATTTGGGGTTGCAGCTCCCCCCAGCACATGCCATCAAATGGGTAGCGCATGAGCCTTCTGTCGAATTAAAAACTTTTTACCTACTTAACCGGGCTACCAACTACGATGATTTTGTGAAGGCACTAGAGTATTTTGCCTGCCCATCGCAGAATTTCGTATATGCCGACAGCGAAAACAACATAGCCTTGTGGGTCAACGGGCGGCATCCACTTCGCTGGAAAGAGCAAGGAAAATTCATCTTGCCCGGCACCGACAGCAGCTATGCGTGGCAAGGGTATTTGCCGCATGCACACAACCCCCATGTGCTGAACCCTAAACGCGGCTTTGTGAGCTCTGCCAACCAACACAGTGTTTCAGAAAAGCAATACCCCTATTATTTGGGTTGGGATTATGTGTCTGCCGACCGCGGTTTGCGCATCAACGAGGTGCTGTCCGGTTTACGACGCGCTTCATTCGAAGACATGCGCAGCCTGCAAAACGATGAACTGAATGTATTGGCACGGGAAGTGCTTCCCTTCTTGCTGGCACGTCTTCGCGGCAGCAAGCTCAAGGGCAATTATCAGAAAGCATTTGAGTTGCTAGAAAACTGGAACTTCGAAAACAACGCACAATCCATTGCCGCCACCATCTTTGAAGAATGGTGGGACAACTTCACTCGAAGCATATGGTATGACGACTTCCCTGCCCCCATGCGTTATCCCGAACTGGAGATGACTTTGCGGCTGGCAGTCATAGATACCACTGCCCGCTGGTTCGACGACCGCCAGACCATAGAAGTAGAAGACTACCGGGCAATAGCCATCCGCTCATTCCAACAGACCATTGACCAGTTGCAAAACAAATACGGAAATATAGGAGAGGATTGGCAGTGGTGGAAGCACAAAAACACGCACATAGACCACTTAGCAAAAATACCCGGCTTCGGCACTGGTCCCCTGGAAATAGGCGGCGGCAGCCGCATGGTCAATGCCACAGGCAGCACACATGGTCCCTCGTGGCGCATGGTGGTGCAATTGGGCGAAGTGGTACAGGCATGGGGCATTTATCCTGGCGGGCAGTCGGGCAACCCGGGTAGCCCCTTTTACGACAATATGATAGAGACATGGCGTGTGGGAAGTCTTGCCACCCTGCTCTTTCTTAGTCGCCCCGAAGAGATAGCAGAAAACAGATTGCTTTACCAACTTAAGTTGTCAAAGCCCTAAAAATAAATACTTTTCTTACACCGTTTTACCCACTCCTTTTGACTACTATCCCTCACAAATGATTATATTTATATCATTGTGAGGGATAACTTTATTGAAACCATGAAATATTTGCGCTTATCAATAATCATGCTTTTTTTGGGCAGTGGGTGTGTGCCCATGTACAAGTACCAAGCCCTGCAGCGGGAATTAGAGTCTCAACGCTATCTCGCTCTCGAAGGTAAAGCTTCGGTCTATGCCTACCGCCAACGGCTGGAGATGCTCGAAAATGAACGCGAAACTCTGGTCAAAGAAGTGCAAGTTTACGAAACAAAATATCAAAGCAGCCGCAACAAAGACGTACAAATCAGACAATTACAAGCCCGCATACAAGAGTTGGAACGAGAGTTAAAACAGCTACAAGGAAATAAAAAAGCTGTTTACAACAAAGAAGTAGAGAAAAAACAAAAAAGTTCTTACTAAGAAAAAAAAACCTTAACAAAATGCGCAGCGTTGGGCTCATTTTTTCAATTTTTTTGGCAGTAATTTACTCGGCAGCGGCTCAAATTTATCCATTTCGTAATTATAGCTTGGTAGAAGGACTCCCCGAGTCTCACATCCGTGCCATTGTAGAAGACTACAACGGCTTTTTGTGGTTGGCTACCGAAGGGGGCATTTGTCGCTTCGACGGCGCTACTTTTCAAGAGTACACCACCGAGCACGGCTTACCCAGCAACAACGTCAACCACATCATTCAAGACAGTAAACTGAATTTGTGGATAGCCACACGTGCCGGTGTTAGCCGCTTCGATGGGCGCACTTTTCAAAACTTCACCACCAAAAACGGGCTCGTCAGCGACGACGTTTACTACATCTTCGAGGACAACAAGGGTTTTTTGTGGTTTGCCACTACTGGCGGTGTCAGCCGCTTCGATGGAAAGAAGTTTACCAATTATACCACCCAAAACGGATTGCCCAGCAACCGCGCTTGGTATATTTACCAAGACAGGGAGCACTATATATGGATTGCCACTTCCAATGGAGTCGTTCGTTATGACACCCGTTACTTCAAAACATTCACCGAAGAGGACGGCTTGCCCAGCCGCATTGTGAACTGTATCATCGAAGATGAAAGTGGGTACCTTTGGTTCGGTACGTCCAATGGCTTAGCCAAAATGGATGCGCGAGGCAACATCTCGCCCATAGTACTTAATTTAATAGACAAAAACATATTCGCCGCAAGCAAGACACAAGATGGCAAACTGTGGTTTGGCAGCTTGGATGGTGCCTTCTCAATTGTCGCCGATACCATTCACGAGACACTCACCACACTGAACGGGCTCATCAGCAATGAGATAAACGTTATTTATCAAGACCGCAACCTGAATCTATGGTTTGGCACCGATGCGGGTTTGTCCAAATTAGCCAACCGGCGTTTCGACATATTGGCGCAACCTTTTGTCATAGGTAGAGCGGTTACCTCCATATTGCAAGACGTGCAGGGTTATTTGTGGTTCGGCACCTTGGGCAATGGTTTGGTACGATACGATGGTAAGCAAAACTTCAAGGTATTCACCAGCGAAAACGGATTGCCCAACAATTTTATACGCACACTCTTTGAATCGCAAGACGGTACCCTTTGGATAGGTACTGCCGGTGGCGGTTTCTGCCGCTATAGCAATGGCACCTTCAAAGTCTTCAACAATCCAGAAACCCGTGCAGACGATTACGTGTACTGTATTACCGAAGATGATTTGGGGCACATTTGGGTAGGAACCGACAACGGTCTGCTTCGTTTCGATGGTGAAAAGGTACTTCATTATACCGAAAAACAAGGGCTGCCCAGCAACTACATCCGCGCGGCTCTACGTGATAGCCGAGGGCGCCTCTGGTTTGGCAGTTACAAAGGCTTGAGCCGCTTTGATGGCAAAAAGTTCATCAACTTCACCGTTCAAAATGGATTAGCCAACAACTTGGTATTGTCTATCTACGAAGACCGTAGCGGCACTATATGGATAGCCACTGAAAATGGGCTTTGCCGTATGCACGACAACGCAAGCCCTACGCAAACCAACTGCTTCACCTGCTACGGCAAGAAAGACCAACTCAGTGCCCAAAATGTATGGTCTATCATTGAAGACAATGAAGGAAATCTGTGGCTCGGACACCGAAATGGGGTGGATAAGTTCGACAAAAAAAGCCGTTTCAAGTATTACGGCTATATCGATGGCTTCAAACTCATTCAGACATACCCCAACGCCGTAGCCAAAGACAAGGAAGGCAACTTGTGGTTTGGGGCTTTCAATGGAGTAGTGAAATACAACCCTAAAGAAGACCGTCCTAACCCGATGCCACCTATCACGCACATTACCTCGGTGCGTTTATTCGGCAAAGAAGTGGACTGGCGGCAATATGCCGACAGCATAGATACCTACTTCAACCTGCCCCGCCCAAAAGAAGGCGAAAAGTATGCTGTAGTGCTTCCCTACAACCAAAACTATATTACTTTTGAATTCATAGGCATACATTTTACTATTCCGGAGCGGGTACGCTATCAATACTATCTCAAAGGATTCGACAAGGAGTGGAGCGAATGGACCACACAGCGAAAAGCCACCTACACCAACTTGCCACCAGGTGAATATGAGTTTCAAGTGAAAGCCGCCAACAGCGACGGAGTAGAAAATAAAATATACACCTCTTTTGCGTTCAAAATAGCCCCTCCCTATTGGGAGCAATGGTGGTTCTATGCAGCAGAGATAGCTTTCTTTCTGAGCCTACTCGTTGCCTCTTTTTACTTTGGCACCAAAAAACGGGGGCATAAAGTCAGCATCATTCTGGCTATCACCACCTTGCTTATTGTGTTTGAGTTTATCAATGAAAATATCATTGAGGGATACATCGAACAAAAGGTGGGCAATGTTACCATTTTCAAGGTCATAGCCAATGTGGCATTGGCAGCCATCGTAAGCCCCCTCGAAAAGCTGATTTACCGTATTCTTTCGACCCAAAACCGCCCCAAAGAAGAAGACCCTGCCGAAAAAGCGAAAAACAATGTGTGGCAACAGGGTAACAGGGGGCGCATTTAATGAAACGTGTCGGCTTCTTGAAGCTGCCTTTGCACTTGGGCTATTTCTTCATGCAAAGGCAGTTTAGTTGACAAGCGCTGCAATGCTGAAAGCAGACGCTGCAGCCGCTGCTTGTTTTCTGCTGTATGCGGAAACAAGGCACGATGCGCAAGCTGTTGGCTTAACTTCCGCCACGCAACATAGGTCTTTTGCGTTTCTGCCTCGAAGCAATGGGCAGTGAATACGTCCCATATGTAGCCAATAGCCTGTGCGGAAGGGTGCACCAAGTCTTCGGCATAAAAACGATAATCCCGAAGCTCGTCTATCATGATTTCGTAAGAAGGGAAATAGAAGATGTTTTCATGCTGTTGCCGCCATGCTTCCACCGCCACACGCAGCAGCGATTTGCTGTATTGGTTTTCCACCAAACCCTCTTTCACATGGCGCACCGGGCTGACGGTTACTATCCAAGCTTTGGCACCTTTCCACAACGCATGTAGGTGGTTGAGTGCCTCCACTATTTCTGCAAGTTGCAAAGTGCGCTTGCGAAAAAGACTTGCCGGCTGCTTATGACAGTTCGCCACTACTTTACCACTCGCACAGTGCTCATACACAATGGAGGTGCCTAAAGTCAGCAATATGATTTCGGGCTGCCAAGCACGCACTTCCGCACCGATAGACATGATGCGCTCTATAAGCGACTGTTCAGAACTGCCATACACTTTGGAATGGCAGTCATAGTGTAGATAAAGGTCTTCGGATACTTTCAACACCCCTTCCTGCCATGCTGCTTCCTGAGCATACACAGCAGCCGAATAACAGCGATAAAGTGATACGGGATTGAAAAGCACCCCAAAAGGGTTGTTCAATACCGAGAATTTAGCTTCTGTCAATAATTTCCCCATTTCATCGGCAAAGCAAGAACCAATGCAAAGAATACGCTGCCCATAAGAGAGCATCGGCAGACGAAGCGTTTCAAACGACAGGGGCGTAAACCATTTCATATGTTTTTTATTGTTTCGCCAGAGCAAAAGCAAAGCACCTATGGTAATCCTCGCAGCTTGGGTAAAGTTATTAACTTTGCAGCATTATGTGCTAAAAGATGTTATACGCAGTTGTTGACTTAGAGACGACGGGAAGTCGCCCGCTGCTCGATAAAATCATAGACATAGCCATCATCATCCACGACGGAAAGCGCGAAATCAAACGCTTCAGCAGCTTGGTCAATCCAGAAAGTAAAATACCGCCAGCCATCAGCCGACTTACAGGCATATCTGATGACATGGTGAAGGAAGCACCTCGTTTTTTCGAAATTGCTAAGGAAATAGTGGAGCTTACTGAAGGCTGTGTGTTTGTGGCACACAATGTTCAATTCGACTATTCATTTCTCAAAGCCGCCTTCCATGAGTTGGGCTATCGCTATCGTCGCCCCACCCTTTGCACCCTGCGACTGTCGCGCCTGCTGATGCCGTATCTCCCCAAACATGGGCTAAACACCATAAGTGAAGCCCTCGATATTCCCAACCGCGCCCGCCATCGGGCTTTGGGCGATGCCGAAGTAACTGCCACCTTGCTGCAAAAGCTAATTCAAATAAGCGAAACACAAGCCCAACAGGCGATTGTGCAAGAAGAAATTCAAGCTGTAAGCCTTCCGCCCTACATAGA
The DNA here is from genome assembly GCF_011761635.1 of Thermonema lapsum. NCBI lineage: Bacteria > Pseudomonadati > Bacteroidota > Cytophagia > Cytophagales > Thermonemataceae > Thermonema > Thermonema lapsum. Next base: position 109,538 of record NZ_JAASRN010000003.1, on the reverse strand, counting down.
ACGCTGCGAGATAGAAAATCTTCCCGAAGACACGGGTGTGTATTTTTTTAAAGACGAAAACGGAGAAACGCTTTATTTGGGCAAAAGCCGCAACATCTACCGGCGCGTGTTGCAGCACTTTCAAGTAAGCGAGAAACAAGGGCGGCGACTGCGCTTAAAAGAAAGAGTGCGGGCAGTGGATTACCGCCTCACCGGCAGCGAGCTTGTAGCTCTGTTGTTAGAAAACCACCTCATCAAGCAGCTTAAACCGCCTTTTAATCGTGCACAAAGGCGCAAGCATTTTCAAGCTGTGTTGGCAATGACACCCGACGAAGCCGGTTATTTACGTTTAAGCATACAAAAAACCGAAAAGCTACGGGGCACAGCCCTGCAATTTTTTCCTGACATAGCCAAAGGACGCGAATATCTTTACCACTTGGTCAAAAAACATGAATTGTGCATGAAACTGTCCCACCTGTACGACAGCCGCCATGCCTGCTTTGACTACCATGTGGGTTTGTGCCGAGGGGCATGCATAGGAGCTGAACCGCCCGAAAGCTACAATCAAAGAGTACAACAGGCATTCAGTCACTTAGCCGGTGCTGCCTCTGGCAATATGCTTATCTTTGAGCGTGGGCGCCACAGCCATGAAAAAGCCTTCGTTTTAATCGAAAATAACCAGTACTTAGGATTTGGCTATGTACCTGCTCAGCTGAGTGAGGAAGAGATTTTGGCTCAAAGACATGATTTCCTGCAGGCATATCCCGACTACAAAGACCAACATCATATTATCAGAAGCTACCTAAAGAAGCATCCACACACGCGCATTCTGTATTTTTAAGCGAAGAAAAACGCCACTCGCTGCAACCACAGCGCTTGTTTTGCATCAGGCAGCGCCATAGCACAGACTGCATTTCAAATGGAGCGGAGCGTAGTGCGAAATTTCAGGCTCCTCCTTCCCAACCACCACAAGCAATAGGTTGCTCGCTATGGTTCGAAATGACAAAAAGGAAAATAAAACAGACAAAGCGACATAGTCGCAAGGGCAAACACACAAAACACCTACGACCCACACTTATGCAGGCATTTTTTATTTTTTCGCTAACTTTCCTTGACATTCACCAAAAAGACACGCAAAATGGAAACATTTACTCACTCTTTGGCTTTACTACAATGCTTAGGCGCAGCATTTTTTGCTATTTTGTTCCTGCAATCGGGCTTGGACAAAGTGTTTGACTGGCAAGGCAATCTTAGCTGGCTCAAAGAACACTTTGCCAAGAGTCTGCTCAAAGGGATGGTACCCTTGCTCTTAGGCGTGCTCACCCTGATGGAGGTAGCTTCGGGAGTAGTATCCACCGTAGGGGTGGTTTGGTTGCTCTTTAGCGGAAATAGCGAAGTAGCTTTTTGGGGTGTGCTACTCTCTGCTATTTCGTTGCTCATGCTTTTCTTTGGGCAACGCATGGCAAAGGACTATGCCGGCGCTGCTTCTTTGGTGCCTTACTTTCTGTGTGCTCTTTTTGTGCTCTTTTTATTCTTGCACCAATAAGCAGCCTTTGTTTTTACTTATTTACACGCAAGCCCAAAAAAGGGAAGGCACTCCTTCCCTTTTGTCATTATCCAATGTTATGGATGCTCCAGATGCAGAGTAACGGACTGCCCTCGTTGGATAGCCCTACCCGGCTCGATGCTTTGATTCACTACCTTACCTTTGCCCTTCACCCACACATTCAAGCCTTTATTTTCAAGGATAAAAAGTGCATCGCGCAGGCTCATGCCACGCACATCTGGCATATTATCGTCATCGAGCAGCAGCGGTTTCCAAATCACCGTACTGTCGGAAGCCGTAGAAGAAAACACCCAGCTGTATTCATCTACGCCTTCCATTTTCTTTTGTGGAATGCCCAGCTCATCGAATATACGCCACAAATCCCCTGCCCTGCCTATTTCATTATAGGGAATTTGCTTGTTCTTTACACGGTGGCGCGTGATTACCTTATCGCTGTGAAGGCTGAGGTCCATACTATAAATTTCATCGGCTATCTTGCGAAAGACGGGCGCTGATACTTCGCCCCCGTACTGCAAATTGCGCCGGGGATTGTCTATCACCACAATGCAGCTATATTTGGGTTTGTCGGCGGGGAAATAACCAGCAAACGCCGTATGGTATTCTTTGATGTACTGCCCATTTTTGAATTTTTGAGAAGTACTCGTTTTTCCTGCTATCTTGTATCGATTGCTTTTGATATTCTGCGCAGTGCCTCTTTCCACTACACCTTCCAGCAGGCGCCGGGCTTTGTCGAGGGTTTGGGGTGAGCAAATCTGCTCGCGCAATACTACGGGTTCATAGTCCACAATTAAACGCCCATCTTTATCTCTGATTTCATCTACAATGAAGGGCTGAATCATCTTTCCATTATTTGCCACGGCATTGTAGAAGACAAGTAGCTGCAGCGGCGACACCACCGTTTCATAGCCTATGGCTATCCATGGTAGCGACAGACGGCTCCAAGTGGGGTCGTTGGTGTTTTTGATGTAGGGTTTGACCTCGCCTACCAATTGAAAATCAAGGGGGGTGCTCAATCCAAACTGATGCAAGTAGTTGATAAAGCGTTGGGGGTTGGCTTTGAAGTGTTCATAGACCAAGCGAGCTATGCCTATACTTGAAGAATACTCAAAGGCTTGCTGCAGAGTGATGGTTCCGTAACCGCTGGGTTTGGGGTCGCGCAATACTACATCCCAAAAACGATATTGACCGTTGCCGGTTTCCACCAATGTATCGAGTGAGAGCTGTGGATTATCTTCAAAAAGTGCCATCACAGAAGCCAACTTAAACACAGAACCCGGGTCGGTGCTGCCTTTACTGCCTATGGCATAGTTGTAGTCTTCGGCATAGTGCGCGCTATCTATTCGCCCGAGGTTGACCATAGCTTTGATAGCCCCAGTTGCTACTTCCATGACCACCACACAACCAAAATCAGCATCATTTTCTATCAAGGCTTTGAGCAAAGCATGGTGTGCTACATCCTGAATGTTGATATCGAGGGTAGTATAAACATCCATGCCGTCTTGTGGTTCTATGTATGAACCATCGTGAAAGGGCACCCATTGGTTGCCTGCCGAACGCCTATACACTGCTTGTCCGGGCTTTCCCCGCAAATATTTATCGAAACTCAGCTCGATACCTACGATTCCACGCCCTTCGTTGTTGACGTAGCCAATAGTGCGGCGTGCTAGTGAATGAAAGGGATTAAAGCGGCGCGTTTCCTGCTCAATGATGATGCCACCTCTCAGGCGCCCCTTGCGCAAGATGGGCCACTGTATAATTTTCTGCATGGCACTGTGGTCCACTGCTTTGTCGCCCAGAGGCAAGTAACGGCGTCCTTGCTTTCGGGCATTCACAAACAGCTGTTTGTATTGCTGGGAACTACGGTCTTGAAAGAAGCTGGCAGCATACCACGCCAAAGAGTCGATGCCCGCCTTGAAAGTAGCTTCATCGGGCGCCATGGGGTCGAAGGCTATTTTGTAAAAAGGCAATGAGGTGGCAAGCAGACGTTGGTCATCTGCCAGTATATTGCCACGCAGGGCGGGGATAGGTTGTAAGCGCACGTCGCGGCGCTCGGCTTTCTGTCGCCAATAATCGCCTTCCACGAACTGCAAGTACACCATGCGCGCCACAATTGCCGTTGCCACTGCTGCTACCATCAAAAAAGAAAGGCGCACACGCAAAAGTATCGATTGCTTGATATTCAAGGCTTTGCTTTTTTAGTCGTCCAACCGAATGACATAAGGGGGTTTGTGCCCGCTTTCCAGTCCCAGCTTTTGTGCTTTTTGCTTCACCACCGACTGGCGGGTCAAGCTCATATAATCTGCTTTACGGGTGGTGTATTCCGTACGCAGGTTGTTTACCTCCCTACGCAGCTGCATCAGACGGTGCTGACTACGCTCGGCATAGTGCCTGTTGGCGATATAAACGATTGCCAGCAATGCCGAAAAAAGCAGATAAGGCACTACGTTCTTTCGGTGTTTGTCATCGAGCAAAAAGTCTAAATTCAACAATTTGTCTATCCAACGAAACAGACCGCCAGGGCGTTTGCTTTCTGTTTGAAAAGGCGGCTTTTTGTATGTATTTTCTGCCATGGTATTTCTTGTTGCAGCATTTAAAGATGCACAGAAAGGGGCTAAAAAGCAAACCTACAGCTGGCGGTAGGTTCCTATGTTATCCGCTCAGCCACCCGCAGTTTGGCACTGCGGGCACGTGGATTGCGCCGTATTTCTTCTTCGGACGGTCCCAAAGCCTTACGGGTTACCGGCTGCAAGGGAGTCAGTAGGTTGCCATACAAATCGCGCGGGGGCTCCTGTCCACGGAAACTACCCGTAGCAAAGAAGTGTTTTACCAGACGGTCTTCCAAAGAATGATAAGAAATCACGACAATACGTCCACCGGGGCGCAAGTATTTGGCAGCCTGCTTAAGCATTTCACGCAGCGCCCCCATTTCATCATTCACCTCTATGCGTATTGCCTGATATACCTTGGCAAAGTACTGTTGGGCTTTATGGCGGGGGGCGTGCTTCTCTATTACTGCATTTAAATCGGCTACTGTACGTAAGGGACGCACCGAGCGGGCAGCTAAGATGCTTTTTGCCAAGGTGCGGGCATTTTTTACTTCACCATACCAGCTCAATACCCGCTGCAACTCTTCGGCACTGTAGTTGTTCAAGATGTCGGCAGCAGAAAGCGGCGCCTGCCGGTTCATGCGCATATCGAGCGGCTCTTGGGGAAAGCGAAAAGAGAAGCCCCGCTCCGGAGTATCGAACTGATGCGAGGAAACCCCCAAGTCTGCCAAAATAAAATCGGCGCCTTCTTGGGCTTGCGCTTCAAGGAATTGACCGAAAAAACGAAAATTTGCCTGAAAGAATCGAAAGCGGGGGTCGGTGATTTGCTTGGCTTGCATGGCAGCGTCGCTGTCTTGGTCGAAAGCCCACAGAGCCGCCCTTTCGGGCATGTTTTGCAAAATAGCGCGACTGTGCCCTCCGCCTCCAAAGGTTAAATCTAAAAACAACAAAGATTCTTTGGGCTCAGTAAATGCAGGCACAAACGCCAGTACCTCCTTCAACATCACCGGCTCATGATAATGACTCATAGCTGTTTTTTTCTGCAAAGATACAGAAGCCAAGTACATCAATAGCAAAAGCCCCCACCTGGGGGCTTTTGACCTTTTCTTGAAAGCAGGCTTTTTGCTTACATGGACTCTACGGCTGCCATCAGCTGAATGATTTCCTCTTCTTTCTTCAGCTTCATTTTATTTTTTGCTGCATATGCTTCTGCCGCTTTGTCGTTCAATGCATTCAATATGTCTTTTTTATTGAGAAGTACCGGATGCATTTTGCCATCTTTGTAGATATAATAGCGCTTCTTGCGCACAAAAGATGTTTCATTTACAGCAGAACCATAAGTAGGTGCATTCTCAAAAAGCTCTACTTTCGTGCGATACAAGAAGACAGCTTTCTTGCCTTCATACAGCACCCTGTAGAAGGTGTTTTTACTGTTATTATCTACTTCCGGGTAGCCATTCTTATACACGTAAGGCTTGGCTTCCAAATCCGAAGATTCAGGAACATAGACCACAAAGCCCCGAATGGTTGCCGGGTTCAGTCGAAAACTTTTTCCCTCTTTGAACAGTACTACGTCATCGGCATACTCATCGTAGCGCAGCTTTACATTTTTCAGGCGCTGCTCACCTTCACCCCAGACTTCCCCATCCAGCCAGGCATCCACCAGCCAAGGCGAACCTTTTACATTCGGATACCTGTTTTCTTTAATCGGTGTGCCATCAAAGGCTGTTAAATTTGAAATTTGGGCGTAGCCTGCAACACAGAGAAGTGTAAGTAGGGTAGTCGAAATAATTTGAAATAATCGTAGCATAAGAGATGGATATTTTAACAGTTTAACTCTTTCACTCAAACGAAAAGTATCAAGATTTATTGCTTTACGATGCGTTTATGAACTAAGAAATCATCGGTTTTAATGGTAAATATGTAAACCCCCGGTGACAACTTCACAGGTAAGGTCTCTACAAAGGAGAAGCCTTTTTTAGTTTTTTTACAAGTTTGTTGTGTGCGTCCTGCGAGGTCGGTAATGATGATTTCCAGCTCACCCTGCCATGCATGGCTTAGCTCCACATGCAGCTCATCAGCAAATGGATTGGGATACAACTCTATACCCTCCGATATCTCCTGGGCAAGCCCATTTACAAACAAGGGTTGGGTTCGGTAAGCACAATTGGTATTGCCTACCACTGCATAGTAATCCCCAATACCATAATTACCTACTGGCAAGCCATTGCTGGTGAAGTCAGGAATAAGAACACCGTCTTTGAACCAACGGTAAAAGCCAACATTTCCATTCACATACAACTTTCCACTTACATATGACAAATAAGGTTCAGAGGTATAGTTGTAGTTGTTTACCTGAATGGTCTTGCTGTTTATGTGCGTATTGGTGCCATCGGAGACGGTAAGAGTAACCAGATAGTTACCCATCGTCGCATAAGTATGCGTAGGATAAGGCTCAGTTGAGGTGGCACCGTCGCCGAAATCCCACAGATAGCTTTGGATATTACCACTGGATTGATTATTAAAGAAAGTAGTTCCTCTTGCTACACAAGAATATTGGGCAGTAAAATCAGCAAACAGTACCTCGCCGCAAGCTTGCTGCAACCACCCGCTTGCATTGGTCAATGTGCTTTGCGTAGCAGTAGCCACCAATGGAGCTATTACGTTTACATCATTAATCACTAAATGAGAAGCGCATAGTTTCATGTTATTCATTGACGATAATTGGGCACTTCCGCCTACACCGGAAAGCGTAGTAGCATTGGAAGCACTTCCCGTGATAGCAGAGCCCTCGCCTATCGACAAGGTTTTGGCAGCCTTTATTCGAATAGCAGTAGCCGGCATGGCTGTAAGCCTTTGCACGGCAAGGTCATTATTCACTATCAAGCTGCCGCTGTTGAGTGTCAGGCGTTTCAAAGAAGCTCCATCTAAACCATTCACAGATAGCGTAGCCCCATTATCGACCGTAATGTCGAAGTCATAGATTTGGTTTTTCAGAGACAAAGAAACAGTGGCTGAAGGTGAGGTATTGATGCGGGCACCTGCCGACACAACATTCAAGTTGGCACTGTTGAGGTCGATGTCTTGCTCAACGGTAAGCACCGCATTCTCTAAGTTCAGCTTTTTCTGCGAGTTTCCACTGGGGTAAATGTTTTGCACCCTGAAAGTCTCACCGGAGAAGTCGGCTTCTCCTTGATAGAGGGTAAGCGTACCCAATGAAGCTACATTTTGAAAGTCAGCTTTGGCATTGGGGTCCAGCATCAGCACAGAGACGTTAGCCATGCTCCAATCCGATTCGTTCAGATTGGCTATTAAATCTCCGGAGTTGCTACCCAATAAGACAGTGCCGGCTCCGGTAACATTTAGCTTTCCTCCATTTATTAAAAACGAACCTCTTACATTGAGCGTATTGCCTTGCAGATTCAGCTGCTGGTTCCCAGAAGCTGTCCAATAGATTTGAGCGGCATCGATATCTTGCGAGAGCGTCAGGAGGTTGCCATCACCTGTAAAAGCATTGGCACCAAACACCAAACGTTTGGTAGCATCGGGCATGCCGGAGCCTGTGCCATCAGGAGCGGTTGCCCAACGAGTAGGGTCTGCCAAGTCGCCGCTGCCGCCCTTCCAATAAAGCACCGCACTGGATGCCGAGGCATCCGGCGCTTCCAAGATAATAGAAAATGCTTGAGGTGCGTTTTCAAGCGTGCCTTTGTGCGACACTATCACAGTATAATTTCCTGGCGCCGCTGGGGTAAATTCTATTTTTTCCACGTTGTCCACATTGTTCACCCCCTTAGTAGCCGGTCCGGTAGGCGTAGTAGGACCAATCCATGGGAAATACACATTGGAAGGGTCAGAAGCATCGATAATCTTCACATCCAAGTCGTTGACCAAGGTGGGCGTAGGGTCGTCCAGTCCGCTTGACAGATGGTTGCTCGGCACATCGGTCCAGCACAGGGTAAGCACCACCGGGGCAGTTCCGTCTGTATAAAAAGTAAACGAATAGGTGCTCCCGTTGTTCAATGTGGATTCTATGATGCGAATGTTCTGCCCATTTTCTTCCCATATCACTTTGGCAGCATGCTCTATGTCGGCGAGCCCCCAACCATACCAGTGGTCGGGTCCAGGGTGAGCGCCTGCTTCTTTGGCAGTTTGAATCACCAAGCCTTTAAGGGTTGCCGAGCGCATGTATCGCCCATGCAGCTGATAATAAAGCTGCTGGAGCAAAATCAAAGAACCCGATAAGTTTGGGGTAGCCATAGAAGTGCCGCTCATTGGGCCGTAGGCATTATCGGCGCTGCTCACCGAGGAGGTAAGGTTCACACCAGCCGCTGTAATGTCGGGCTTGATGCGTCCGTCGTCGGCGGGTCCTCGAGAACTAAAGTTTGCCAGCTCCACGCTGGAAGGTCCAGTGTAGTTAGAGTTTGTTCGTACAGCCCCTACTGCCAAAATATTTTTAGCCATTCCTTCCGGTCCTATGCAGTCGCCACCGTCAATGGAACAATCGGGTGGCTGTGGTCCGATACCGACATCATTATTATCATTGCCAGCAGCCCAGCAGATCAGGTAATAAGGTGCGTTGTATGCCACGTTGTCAATAGCTCTTGACAGCGCGGTGTAAGCCCCAAAGTCGGGGTCTTCGTTTCCGCTGCCACCGGTCCATTGCCATCCGGAGCCACTGTTATACCACCCCTGCACGGTGCCATAGGAGTGATTCGATACCAGCAAGCCGTTGGCTGCCTCCTGCGCCATCTCTGCCAAATCGTTGTTCCAGTAGTAGGTGTGGGCTTCGGCTTCGGGCGCCATGCCTTTGGCAGCAGGGTTCACGCCGGCAGCTATCATGGTGCCCGTTACGTGGGTAGCGTGTGCGCTGAGAGAGGGTCCGTCGTTGGCAGCGATTACCCGCCCTCCGAACTCCTGGTGAGAAGCACGCACATTGCCGCCATCCCACACGCCTACGAACATGCCTTTGCCGGTGAGGTTAAGCCCCAGCCTGCCTCCCGGATGCAAGTGGTTGGTGCCTATGGTGGCGGCTGCTCCTGCATTCTTGGTTTCTCGGTAAATGGGCTGACCGTCGGGGGTTACATCTACTATCTCTATGACTTTGCCGTTGGGCAATTCCACCCGGGTCCTTACTCCCTTAGCAGCAGCGTATTGTGCCACCCGCTCGCGTGCCGCCTCATATTCATGGGTATACTGCTGCGCCAGCTCCAGCAAGCGCGCTTTGTTGGTTTGTTGCTGGGCATACACTTGCCCCCCCAGCAAGAAAACACACAACATCCATAGCCGAGTGACCTTCTCAAAGAAGTAGTTCATGGTTTTCTTGATTTTATGATGAAATTCTATGTTTCAACATCAATGAAGCCCTTCTCTAAACGACTATAGGCATCTTGCGATGCCTATAGCCTCCAACCTACATAAAATAAAGTAAGAAGTTATCTCTTAGTGAAGGTATGAGTATTATTCTCAACAACTCCTCCTGCCTGGAAGCGCACCTCATAGTCCACCTTGAAAGAGCCACTGCAGGTGCTAGGCTTTGAGGGGCTTGCGCCATCTACTACTAAGTTGTAAGGTCCATATACAAACGGTTGAGTGGGAATGGTTACTGAGCTACCATCTGCGGCAAAAACGTAGTTAATCTGCGCCCCTACATCCCAGAAATTATCGTTTTTAACAGTTGTTCCGGAAACTCGAGTGAACTTTACAGGATATACCTTGTAACCCGGCTCATCGCAGTTGTAATTACCAGTGAAGGTATTAATATTAAAAGGACATACCCCAAAGACATAAGGCAAGTTTTTAAATTTCTCAGCAGGTACGTATCCATCTCCACCCTCAAGAACGAGCCACAACGTATCAAACCGCCCTACAGTTAAATTATCATCTAAGATTTCGACTACTAGATTCCCAGATGTTTGTCCGGCAGGAATGGTAACCTCCGTGCTGGGCAAGTTATAATGTGTTCCGGCTACGGCAGTAGAAGCGCCCAATACAGAGACCTTAATCTTCACTTCTTGCTGGGGAACTTTTCCCACTAAGTTTATTTTAAAAGATTTCACCGTAGGTACACCATCCTCAACAATATCGATTCCATCTGGTGGAAGTACATTACCTGAGGTAAGAATATCAAACTCGACAAAGGATTGTCCATCATACTTGATGGAGGTACCGGGGTCTTCTATTTTACACGAGCTTAGCAAGAAAGCACTCGTGACAAATACGCCCATGGAATAGAGTATCTTTTTCATAGTTCTTTAACTTTTTAATGCTTCTATAAATACACAAACCAATGAAGAGGTAACCGGCAAGTAGCCGGCTACCTCAAAATAATTATTAATTGTATCCGGGGTTTTGTTTTAATACATTACCCGAGGTAATGATGTCCTGGTTAGAAAGCGGTGCCAACACTTTGAAGTCGTTGTAGGGCAAGGGAGCTCCATCGTCTTTCCGGATGTCTAGCCCCAAGCGTTTGAGGTCAAAGAAACGATGCCCTTCGAACATCAGCTCTTTACGACGCTCATTCATGATGAGGTCGATAAGTGCTGAACCAGTGTCTGAAGTATTTGGCAAACCGCGGTTGCTACGCAAGGTATTGATAGTAGTTTGAGCTTCAGGGTCTTTACCTTGGCGCGCTTCGGCTTCAGCTTGAATCAGCAATACCTCGGAGTAACGAATGACCGGGATGTTGCGGCAGTTGGGATCTCCTCCTTTACCGCCACGCCACTTTCTCAATCTATAGAACCCAGTTCCAGTGTCTTGGTCCCAAAAATTTTTGCGAACGTCGGCGCCACCTTCCGAATTCAACAGCGTCAACAGGTCGGCTGATGCCTGCACGCTAAAGTTGTTACCCGAAGTGTAGTTGTTAGTCAATGAACTCAAGGAATTGTTCACGCCATCTACAGTGCTCCAGTCTGTGCCGGGGTTGATATCCAGCTCAAAGATGGACTCCCGATGGGGGACATTAGCAGCAGCCCAATCGCTTACTACACTAGCAGCTGGTGAAATCGTAGCCGTTGTGGAACTTAAAGCGTCCTGTGCATAAGTTTCGGCGTTAGCCCAATCACCTTTGTAGAGATACAAGCGAGCCAAGAGGGCTTGGGCAGCGGCTTTGTTTGCGCGACGCCGTACATCTGTTGGGTTAAATCCATCCAACAAAGTAATGGCTTCTAATAAGTCCTGCTCTACTTGCGCATACACCTCTGTGTTGGTAGCACGAGGTTTGGGTTGGGCATCTGAAGCCCCTTTGATAGGTGCGGTGCGAATAACAGCACTCAAATCCCAGCCATTCACTTCTTTTCCCGGCTCATAGCCATAAGCGCGAGCAACATCAAAGTGGCAAAGCGCACGCAAGAAAAGCGCCTGCCCTTTGATTTGGTTAGCAGTAGTTTGTCTAATCTTACCTGCGTTCAACAGCTCGTCTGTTTTGGCTATGGCGTAGTTAGCATAGTTGATGACAGCATAAGCATTGAACCAGAAGGTATAGTGTGCATAAATCTGATTGGCATTTTGAGCCACATAGCGCCCTGTGTTATTGGCAATTTCAGCGTTGTCTGCCAGCACATCGCCCATGACCATCATTTGTTGACCATAATAGCCAAAGACGTGCATGTTTCTATAAGCTGAATTCAAGAAGCCAAGTGCTACAGTCGAGTCGGTTAAAAGATCCTCAGTTACCGCTGTGTTGGGCTTTACGTCCAAGTCACAGGAGGTAATACCTCCCATGAGCAAGGCGCTCAATATGAACAAATATATTTTTCTCATAGTCTGATTGTCTTTTGAGTTAGAAACCTAACTGGATACCGGCACTAATTTGTTTGGGGTTAGGATAGTTGATGATGGTTGAAGCCAAAGCACCATTCAAGGCATTGGCATTCACTACCTCGGGGTCCATCAGGTTGGACTTGGTCCAGGTCCACAGGTTCAAGCCCTGCACATACACGCGCAGGCTACGAGCACCTATCGACTTCATGATGTTTTGTGGCACATCATACGATAGCGTCAGCTGCTTCAAGCGCACATAAGAAGCATCTTCCAAATAGAAGCTTGAAGCGAAGAAACCACCACCATTCGAATACACCCCACCTTCAATAGGTTTGGGTATATTGGTAATGTCACCCGGCTGCTGCCAGCGGTCCAGAATCAACACAGACTGGTTGCTGCCGTCAGGTGCACCGTTCAAGAGGTTTGCCCAGAAGTCGCCGTTGAAAGTTTTGTTGCCAATTTGGTACTGGAAGAACACAGTCAGCGACAGTCCCTTGTAGGAGAAGACGTTGTTCCAGCCACCAAAGAATCTGGGAGTATTAGAGCCCAAGAATTTATTGTCTTGCAGGGTAGGCTGATAGGTAATGTTTCCGTCGACATCATAGTACATCGGAATACCATTTGCCGAGTTTACCCCTGCATATTCGGGCAACCACCATACGCCTATGGGCTGTCCTTTGTGCAAGGTAGTGACCCCTACACTCAGGCGCTCTTGATTGTTCGGAAGTTGCTCTACTTTGTTTTGCAAGAAAGAGATGTTAAAAGAAGAGGTCCATTTGAAATCGCCTTTGTCCAAGGGTATACCTCCAATCTCTATGTCTATCCCACGGTTGCGGATGACTGCATCGGTATTGCCGGTGATAGAGTTAGGACTTCCTGCATCGTCCACCAAATCCACGGGCAAGAGCAAGTCTTGGTTCTTTCTATCCCAGAGGTCAATGGAACCATACAAGCGATCAGCAAACAAGCCAAAATCCAAACCTATGTTGGTTTGATAAGAAGTCTCCCATGTCAAGAGATCATTACCCAACACATTGGGACGAAGTGCAGGACCCGCCAAATACTGCCCACCAGAAGCAAAGGTAGTGAGGTTACGGAAGTTACCAATTTCGGCATTGCCCACTTTTCCATAGCCCACACGCAGCTTCAAGTTAGACAAGAAAGCTACCCCGTCCATAAAGTCTTCCTCAGTGATAGCCCATGCGCCCGACACACCCCAGAAAGTACCGTAGCGATTCTTTGCACCGAAACGCGAGGTACCATCCCGACGCAGGGTGGCATCTAAGTAGTATTTGCCAGCATAGTTGTATTGTACTTTACCAAAAATACCTTGGCGTATGTATTCACTGGTAGCACCACTTACAGCAAGAGGAGTAGCCACAGCATCTAAGCCGGTCAAGCCTTGGTTGGGTAGGTTTCTTCCTTGTGCGAAGGTTCTGGTAAATGTCTCGCGACGCACCTCACCCCCTGCAATGGCAGCTACGTTGTGTACATCTGCAAAGGTACGCTGGAAGTTTAAGGTGGCACTGGTATTGTAGTCAAAAGTACGGCGATAAGTTTCTGAAATCAAACCATTGTTGGCAGCAAAAGCAGGAATAGTAGCTGGGCGGAAGTTGAAGTCTTTGTTCACCGAATAGTCTATACCACCAAAAGCCACCAGTCTCAGCCCTTCTACAATCTTATAGTTCATCTGCACGGAGCCTATGGTTTTGAAGATAGAGCCTTCACGACGCTCCTCGTTCACTCCTTGCACGATGTTGTAGTTAAAAGCCCACAAACCATCGGTGCGCCGAGCATAGCTACCATCGGGGTTATAAGGACTGGTAGTAGGCGTACTCACAAAGGCACCAAAGAATGGCGAGTTCAAGAAATTTCCTACTGTTCCACTCGTTACAATGTCATTAGAAATTGCCCCAAATATTTCCTGGTTCGATACGTTCAAAGTCATATCCACGGACAAGCGATCCGAAAGCTGTTGCGAGGTATTCAAACGCAAAACGTAACGTTCCCAGTAGTTTTTGATGATTTGTCCATCTTGTCTGTCATAGGCACCGCTCACAAAGAAGGAGCCTCTGTCATCCCCTTTGCTTGCAGACAACGAATAAGAGCTTAGGCGTCCCGTCCGGAACAGCTCATTCACCCAGTCGAAGTTGGTCAGGTTCGGGTCATTAGGGTCGCCATAGCGGGCTGCCCCAGTAGGATAGTAGGTACCGGGTCCGAACCTGTTTTCCCAAGCTTCTTTCTTGATTTGTGCAAATTGAGGTCCATTCAATACTTTGTAAGGGTTCAAGGGCTGGTTGATACCTTCCTGCACATTTAAGTCAAATCTGGCTTTGCCCTTGCCACGTTTGGTGCGAATAATCACTACCCCATTGGCAGCCTGTGCACCATAGATGGCAGCCGCCGAGGCGTCTTTCAATACCTGAATAGACTCAATGTCGTTGGGGTTGATACCGCCCAACACGTTGTTAGAGCCTTGTGCAGAAAGACCACCTTCTCGTATCTGTACACCATCCACTATGTAAAGCGGTGCATTAGAAGCCAAAGCAGAGCCTGTACCACGGATACGGACCGTCAAAGCGCCACCGGGTGCACCACTGGTAGCTTGCACCAATACACCTGAAAGGCGCCCTTGTACGGCGCGGTCAAAGGTTTGCAGCGGCAGGTTTTCAAATTCTTCGCCTTTGACCGCCGCTACCGCACCACTGATGCTCAGCTTGTCGATGGTACCATAAGAGGTAACCACTACTTCCTTCAAGCCGATGGGCTTAAGCGCTACATTCAAAGAGGTTTGGGTACCTACGGCAATCACCTGCTGTTCATACCCTACGAAATCCACCACCAGAGTAGCGCCCTCGGGCACGGTCAGCGTAAAGCTACCGTTGGCATCGGTCACTGTCCCAATGGAAGGATTGTCCTTCACATACACGCTGGCTCCGGGCAGGGGTTGTCCCTGGTCATCTTTAACAGTACCGGAGATTGTTCTGTCTTGCGCAAAAGCCCAGAGGCTTGTCAACAGCGCCAAGACAAAACTCATGAGTACACGATTTCTCATAAGACTTTTTTGTTTTTGTTTAAAGATAAACATACGGTCCAAATATATATATTTTCTTTTCATGAAACCAAATTTTTAGACAAAATTTAAACATCACACAAGAATAAGCAGGCATCTTTTTCATACAAAGCAAAATATCTTTTTAAGCAAAAGAAATGAAAATTGCTTTTTCAAAATTTTACCACGAGAATCATTACATGCATCAAAATAAAAATATGTACTATTCTTTTGTGCGGCTGTCTGCTTTCAAGCAGCTCCTTTTCCTATGGTCCCTTGGTTATTTCGCCCTGCCCAATGGTGATTTTGGGTCTCCCTCTTCGTTGTTTCGAGCGCAAGCCGGCAATCGCTTCCTTCTTGTTGCTTGGTTAAGAGGGAGCTTGCTTACTGCGCCGTGCTGCGTTTACCACGACAGGCTGCCTAAGGAAATGACAAAAGCCGCTACATGAAAGCCAAAATGACAAGCGATACAGTGCTCTGTGCAAAGAGACAGGCAGCGCTTGTGGTTTCTTTTGTCTCTTATAATAATTAAGTACGAATCACGTATATTTGCAGAAAAACAAAACAAGCGGTCAATCATGACACAAGAACAACTAAAGGAATTAAAAGCCGGTGTTGCGGCTTTGGGAGGTTATCTTTGACTACGCTCGGCGAAAAGAAGAAATCCAACAATTAGAGAAAAAAACCACACAAGCCGGCTTTTGGGATGCCCCCGAAGAGGCACAAAAGACCATGCAGCAAATCAAGCGACTCAAGGGATGGGTGCTTCCTTATGAAGCGCTGCTGCGCAAAGTAGAAGACTTGGAGGTGCTCTATGAGTTCATGGAACTGGGCGAGGGCAGCGAAGCCGAGGTGGAGCAAAGCTACCAAGAAGCACTGCGCATGCTTCAAGACCTGGAGCTCAAACGCATGCTTGGGCGCGAAGAAGACGCACTCAGTGCCATCTTAGAAATCAACCCGGGTGCCGGCGGCACTGAAAGCCAAGACTGGGCATCGATGCTGCTGCGCATGTATATGATGTGGGCAGAAAAGCATGGCTACCAAGTGCACGAGCTCAACTATCAAGCCGGTGAGGTAGCCGGCATCAAATCGGCTTCTATAGAGGTAGAAGGCGATTTTGCCTATGGTTACCTGAAATCCGAAATAGGCGTGCACCGCTTGGTGCGGGTATCGCCCTTCGATGCCAGTGGGCGCCGCCATACTTCTTTTGCTTCGGTGTTTGTGTACCCGGTAGTAGACGACAACATAGAAATAGAAATCAACCCTGCCGACTTGGAGTGGGATACCTTCCGCTCCGGAGGTAAAGGCGGACAAAACGTAAATAAAGTAGAAACTGCCGTCCGGGTACGCCACCTTCCGTCGGGCATCGTAGTAGAATGCCAGCAAGAGCGCTCGCAGCACCAAAACCGGGAAAAAGCCTTGCAAATGCTGCGCTCCCGCCTCTATCAGTTGGAATTGCAAAAGCGCGAAGAAGAACGTGCTAAGATAGAAAGCACCAAAAAGAAGATTGAATGGGGCTCGCAAATCCGCAACTATGTGCTACACCCCTATAAGTTGGTCAAAGACCTGCGCACAGGAGTAGAAACCAGCGATGTGCAGTCTGTATTGGATGGCGAGCTGGACGATTTCATCAAAGCCTATTTGCTGCAAGAGAGCAACGCCGCAGACAACGTATAGTGTTTCATTCCCTTCTTTGAATGACCAGACCGCCGCAACAAGCCGTTGTGGCGGTTTCTTTTGTCTTTGGGTTTTTTGTAATATTAAGCCGCCAAAGTGTATGGTGTTTTTCTGAATTCTAAAAAAGCAAAACAACAAAAAACTACAGCAATGCAGCATTTTCAACGAATGAATACCATAGTCGGCTGGCTTGTTTTTCTCATTGCCACCACTGTCTATTGGCTGACACTGGAACCTACTGCCAGTTTCTGGGATTGCGGCGAATTTATCGCCTGTTCATACAAACTGGAAGTACCTCACCCACCGGGGGCTCCTTTCTTCTTGCTTTTTAACCGTTTGTTCTCTTTTTTGGCAGCCGGCGATGTGTATAAAGTAGCTTACTACATCAACTTAAGCTCGGCGCTTGCCAGTGGTTTCACTATCCTTTTCCTTTTCTGGAGCATCAGCATGTTGGCGCTCAAGCTGCTGCCTGCCGAGCGTCGGCAAGCCCCCTCTGCTGCCGACACCCTGCTGGTGATAGGGGCTTCGAGCATCGGTGCGCTTGCCTATGCTTTCAGCGATTCGTTTTGGTTTTCTGCCGTAGAAGCCGAAGTGTACGCTATGTCCTCGTTCTTTACGGCATTTGTCATTTGGGCAATGCTTAAATGGGAACGAGAAAGCGACGTTCAAAAAGCCCAACGCTGGCTGTTGCTCATTGCTTATATGGTAGGACTTTCCATCGGTGTGCACATCCTCAACTTGGTATGCTTGCCTGCCCTTGCTTTGATTTATTATTACAAAAAACAGCAGGAAAAACAAGCTGCGCCTACCTTATGGGGCGCGCTATGGGCAATGGCTATTGGGGGTGCCATCATTCTGGCAATCATCGTATTTATCATTCCGGGCTTGCCCGAACTTGCTGGCAAGTTCGAAATCTTCTTTGTAAATAGCTTGGGGCTGCCTTTCAACAGCGGTCTCATCTTCTTTAGCCTTTTGCTGTTGGGGGGGCTGGTCTGGGCACTGGTCTTTAGCTTACGCAAGCAAAAACACGCCCTCCATTTGGCACTGCTCATGCTTACGCTCGTTTTGATAGGCTACGGCTCCTATGGTATTGTGTTGATACGGGCGCAATTCAACCCACCTATCAATGAAAACGCCCCCAGCGATGCCATACGTATCGTTTCTTACTTGAAACGCGAGCAATATGGCGATCGTCCCTTGCTTTATGGTCCGGTGTTTACCGCTCGCCCCATCCGCAGCGAGAAGGTAGCGCCGCTTTATCGGAAAGATGAAGCACAGGGCAAATATGTAATTTACGACTACAAAGAGAAATACATCTACAACAAAAACATGCTCTTCCCGCGCATCTATAGCCGAGAGGGGAATCATGGGCGTGTGTATCGTCAAATATTGGGCTTGCGAGAAGGGGAAGAGCCCACCTTTGCCGACAACATCGCCTTCTTACTGAAGCACCAAATCGGGCATATGTATTTCCGTTACTTTATGTGGAATTTTGCCGGCAGAGAAAGCGACATTCAAAATGCTGGTTTCTTGGCACCTTGGGACAGCAACCAAGATTTACCCGAGCTGTTAGCGAAAAATAAAGGCAGAAACCAATACTATAGCCTGCCACTTCTGTTGGGCATCCTGGGCTTATTTTTTGCTTATGGGCGCAACCGTCAAGTGTTTTATTTCACCCTTCTGCTCTTCTTTTTTATGGGCATTGCCTTAGTGCTTTATCTGAATTCCCCGCCCGTTGAGCCACGCGAACGTGACTATATTTATGTAGGCTCATTCTACGCTTTTGCCATGTGGATAGGCTTCGGCGTGATGGCTTTAGCCGACTTGGTAGGCAGCTTCTTGAAAAATAAACAGCTGCAAGCTGCTTTGGCTACTGTGCTGTGCCTGCCCGTGCCGGGTATCATGGCTGCCGAAGGCTGGGACGACCACGACCGTTCGGACCGCTACTTCCAAATCGATATAGCAAAGAACATACTGAACTCCTGTGCGCCCAATGCCATCTTGTTCACCGCAGGCGACAACGATACCTTCCCTCTGTGGTATGTACAGGAAGTAGAAGGCTTCCGCACCGACGTGCGCGTGTGCAACCTCAGCCTCTTTGCTACCGACTGGTACATTTCGCAAATGAAAAGACAAGTGTATGAATCAGCGCCCCTGCCCATTTCGATGGAAGAAAAAGACTTTGCTGCCGGAGTCAACGAGCAGGTGATTGTTACACCAGCACCACAGCTGGGCGAAACCCAAGCCAAGGCGCTCTATGAAAAAGGGGTCGACCTGAATACTTTCTTCAAGCTGTTGCAGGAAAACCACCCTGTAGTGCGTGTACCCAACCCTGAATATGGACAGGCAATTGCCATTCTCCCCTCTAACAAGGTATATTTGAAACTGAACCTAAACCCTGAAAAAGTAAAAAACTGGCTGCCCGCAGGCAAAGCCGAAGACCTACCTGCGCAAATGGAATGGACCTTGCCCACCGGGCAGTTCTTCAAAAACAGCTTGGCTGTCTTAAATGTGATAGCTACCAACAATGCCAACGGATGGGAACGCCCCATTTACTTTGCCCCTACCTTGGGTAGCTCCGACTACATGGGGCTGGAGCCTTACCTGCAAGTTGAGGGCTTTGCTTACCGTCTTACCCCCATCAAGCTGGGCGCTGCAGGCGACCTATTCGTAAATACCGACATCATGTACGAAACCATGATGCAGAAGACGTTTTGGCGAAATCTTGACCGCCCTGACATACACTACAACGAAGACTATCGCCGCTTTGTACTCATTGCTCGCAATGCTTTTGCCCGCTTGGCAGAACAGCTGATTATGGAAGGTAAGAAAGACAAAGCCCAAAAGGTGCTACTCGAAAGCCTGCGCCTCATGCCCGACGCCTCGGTTCCTTACGATGTGTATTCCGTTCAATACATTCAACTGCTCTTGCTGGTAGATGAAACCACCAAAGCCAAAGAAATAGCAGAGGTCATGGCAAGAAGAGCCAAAGAGGAAATAGAGTACGCGCTCCGACAACAAGACCTTTACTCCAACAACCTCATGGCAAACTTGTACACACTCAACCATATCGTACAGGTCTTTGAGCAGTACAAGCTGCCAGAAGCTACTCAATACAAACAGTGGCTTCAAAAATATGAAGGATTGTTGCAATAGGCACAGCTACCACCCAAACAACAAAAGCGGGGCGTTTTTACTTGCCCCGCTTTTTGTTTTTCCTCCTCATCAGGTCTCTACTATCTTCGTTTTTAAGCCTGCCCAGAAGTTATGTTCTTTTACCTTGCCTACAATATAAACCTCTTTCTCCACCTCGCCGCCCACCACAAACACTTGTGGCTTGCGTAGCAGCTTCCGAAGCTCAAAAATCATCTCTTGGAATTGGTTTACCAACTCCAACTCTTCTTCACTATGCCAGTCTTGCGGTACTGCTACAGGGTAAAAGAAAGCATCGAAGCGACGCTCTTCTATGGGCACCTCGTCCGGCAAATCCAATATTGCACGCACCTCTTCTTTCGTAAGAGCACCTTCTGTTTTTTCTATCAGCCAGTAAAAACCCTCAAAAGGTTCATCTGTTTCGCTTGGATATAACAAATTGGCAGCGATGGCATCTAAGCGAAGAGCAATTTCTGCTGCTTTGTCTTCTTCCTGTATCATAGGCACTGGAACTCTTTTTTCAGTTTTTTCAACTTACAATATTACAAAACATATGAAAATTCATCCTACTATGTTATGTATTGTAGGCTTCATGCATTTTTAATTTTTATAATTCTTTGCTTTCTCAGTATAAAAAACCACAAAAGTTGCATAGTACAATTAAAAAATTGCAATTTTTTTTATCATGAATGAATACTTATTTTATATTTGCTTTGTATTATCAGTAAAAACAAAACGTAATGTATTATGAAAAAATTAGTACTTAGCCTATTGGTCGGTGCTAGTAGCTTTGCGGCTTACGCCGGCGGCTTCCAAGTGGTATTGCAAGGTGTTAGGCAAACCAGCATGGGCAATGTAGCCACTGCCGTGCCCGATGCAGCCAGTATGTTCTTCAACCCTGGGGCTGTGGCGATGCTCGAGGGTAACGTAGTATCGGCGGGGGTAAGCCCCATTATCTCGCGCGTCTCCTACTTAGAGAGTGAGCCTTACTACTCCGAAGCCAAAACCGACAACCCGGTATCGCTGCCTTTCTACCTGTATGCAGCTTTTGGCTTTGGTCCAGAAAATGCCAATGGTGTGAAGCGCCTGAAGGCAGGGGTTGGCGTTTTCACTCCCTTCGGCTCTACTGTCAAGTGGGAAGATGGGTGGGCTAAACAATCCTATTTGCGCGAATTGTCATTGCGCGCTATTTACATTCAGCCTACCGTTTCATTTATGCTGAGCGACTACATAGGCATTGGCGCCGGCTTGGATGTGGTCGTGGGTAGCATCGACCTCAAAAGAGGCATTCCCGATCCGACCACTGGGAACTTCGCCGAAGTAAAATTCAGCGGCACTACCGAAACAGCCCTTGGATACAATCTGGGCTTGTTCGTAAAATCGCCCGATGGGTTTTCTTTTGGTTTGAACTACCGCTCGAAAGTGACGTCGGAAGTAAAAAATGGCGATGTAACTTTTGACCTGACCGGCACAAGCCAAACATTCCAACAAAATGCAAACTTGCAAGACACCAAGTTCAGCTCTTCGCTGCCTCTGCCGGCTGTGCTCACCCTTGGTTTTGCCTACAGCAACGACAAGCTTACTGTGGCTACCGACTTACGCTATACGCAGTGGAGTGATTACAAAGAACTGAAGTTTGAATTCCAAGACCCCATAGCCGGTGCTACCCGGTCTGTATCGAAACGTAAATACAAAGATGCTTTGACCTTGGGCATTGGTGCTGAATATGGTGTAACCGATGCGCTCAAAGCACGTATCGGTGCTTATTATGACTTTACACCTGTTCCTCAGGGCTATATGACTGCTGAAACCCCCGATGCCAACGCTTTGGGCTTGACTGCCGGCTTGGGTTACTCCTTGGGCAAGCTGAACATCAACGCAGGCTTCTTGTTCGTAAACAAAGAAAAGCGTAGCCAGTTGGCAGCCAGCGATGCCAATACTATCAGCGGCACCTTCAAAACTCAAGCATACATCCCCTCGTTTGGCGTATCTTACAATTTCTAATGATGTAAAAGTGTAAAAAAATAGAAGAGCCATGAAGAAGAACATATTATACATAGCCATAGCAGCTGCCTTGGGCTTTACTGCCTGCCAACCTGAAATAGACTCCCCCATCAGCAAAGGCAGCGAAATCGACCTGACCAAGTACGTAGCCGTAGGCAACTCGCTTACCGCAGGCTACATGGATGGAGGTCTTTATAACGAAGCCATCGAAGCTTCTTATCCTAACTTGATTGCTAAGCAATTCAAATTGGTAGGTGGGGGAGATTTTGTGCAAGCCTACTTCCCCGAAGGAAAAGAAAACGGCAGTGGTTACTTCAAAATAACTGGCTTCGACAGCAATGGCATACCAATCGTAGGAACAGAAACCAACAATTTGGCTACTACGGGTCAAACGTTGCCCGGTGGAGCACAACTTACCGCTTATAGCGGTCCGCTACCCAACAACTTGGGCATTCCGGGTATTGCAGTAGCCCACCTACAAAACGCAGCCTATAGCCAAGCCAATCCTTTCTTTGAACGTTTGAAGCCGGGAACGCCTACTTCTTATATTGACCTGGTAGGCGAGGCTTCGCCCACTTTCTTCACCTGCTGGATAGGCAACAACGACGTATTGGGCTTTGTAACCAGTGGTGGCAGTGGCACTATTACCCCTAGTGCTACCTTCCAAGCCAACTATCAAGCTTTAATTGACAAGCTCACAGAAAATGGAGCCAAGGGCATCATTGCCGACATACCCAACGTAACTTCTATCCCTTATGTGTATGCACCCAATACTTTAATTCGCCAGCAAAATGGGGGAAACTTCCCCGTCATCCCGATACCAAATGCAGCTACAGCTGCTGCCTTCAATGCTGCTTACCAAGCAGCTGGCTATAGCAACCCCAACTTCGTAGCAGGCAATAACTTTCCCGTGATAGTGGTGGACGACCCCAGTACTCCTACAGTAATAGAAGTACGTAAAATGAACCCATCTCAAGACTTACTACTTTATCACTTCCTAAACCCTGCCAACCCCACGGGCTATGCAGGTCAAATAGCCACGGGTCTCGGCTGGATGAGCGATACCGATAGCGACAACGTTCCAGACACTCCTACCCCTATTGCTGACAGAGACGTGTTGGACCAAGGCGAGCTTGCTCAAGCCATCGCTGCGGTAACTACCTTCAATACCATTATTCAACAAATTGCAAGTGCCAAGAACATTCCGGTAATAAATTCTAACTCTTATCTCTTACAAGTATTGAGTGGCGCAGGCATCGAGGGTGTACAAGTCAATGGCAATCCTTTCAGTGGTGGTTTCTTCTCTATAGACCAAGTGCACCCCACGCCTAAAGGATATGCCATCTTGGCAAATATTTTCTTGCGTCGTATCAATCAGGCTTACAATGCCAACATTCCTTTGATTGATATCAATGGAATGAATCCCAGAGGCGTAAAATTCCCCTAAGATTTACAAAGCCTCATGAATTTCCCAAAACCTGCCTTAAAGGCAGGTTTTTTTGTGTTAAATATAAGCATGGCACAAAATTTGAAAAGCATGCAAGAGTGCAACAAAAACTATTTTGTCCTATGAGAAAAATGAATTTAATCCTACTGAACTTACTGGTAGCAGCCAGTGTCGTATTTCTTAGCTCTTGTAAAAAGGACCCTGAAGCCCCGCTACCTACTATTGACTTCACAAGCACACCAGATGCTACCTATGCTTTCAACACTGGCACCACCTTCACATTAGGTGTAAAAATCTATGCTCCAGAAAAGCTAAGATTGGTGAATGTGGAGCTAATTGTCTCCGGCTTGCCGGTTCAAAACCTTGAAAACTACCCCAAGAAAAGCGGCTTCACCGAAGACAATACTACTTATGAAGCTACTTTAAATGTCCCTGTTTCCAGCAACTTGATTAACGGCACGCGAGTACAAGTACGGGTAAGTGCCAAAGACAGAGGCGCCAACGGCGGGCGTACCGTAGAGCGTTCGTTCTTCTTTACGGTGGGTCAAGCTGGCAGCGGTCGAGTAGAAAACGTGAATGTTGGTTCCGGAGGTTCTGCACCACTTCTTAGCAGCATAGTAACAGTTACCTTAGGAGACCAAGGTGCTATCGAAGGCAGCTATCTGCGCACTGACAACGGAACAGTATATACCACTTCGCAAGTGGACGCTCTTTCCAACACCGATGCCAGCAAAATAGATATTACGCTCGGACGAACTACCGGTGGCAGCGTAGGTCCCGATAAAATTGTCCTAATCTCTCCTGCTTTGCGCGCTTCCGATAATGATGCTGCCTTGTTTGGCACCAACTTCAACTTTGGTTCTGCCGGGGCAAACAAATCTTCCAGTACCAACACCTATTTTGCCACCACCACGCTAAGCCCCGCTACTGCCACTGCCGATGATGTGGACGAATTAAGCTTCAGCAGCAGCCAAGAATATATAGTCATTACCCAAGGTGGAACATATTCTTTCGTTAATGATATGGGCAAAAAAGGGGTGATAAAAGTAGAAAGCATTGAAAATTCAGGCACAGGTAAGAGGGTGGTAATGAAATATGTAGTGCAAAGATAAACGGCACCTTCACAAGCCAAAATACTTAAAAAGAGGGGCTTTCTTAAAGTCCCTCTTTTTTTATGCCTCTGAGAAAAACGCTGGTATGCCTACTTTCCTTTTAATCGGAGCACAAAGGAGCATGCCATTGCTCACTTCATGTAACAAGGCAATAAAAGCGCAAACACAGCATTCGGGCTTGTGCTTACATTACAGTTTCTCGCCAAAAGCCAAATCGCCGGCATCGCCCAAGCCGGGTACAATGTATGCCTTATCATTCAGGGCAGGGTCTAAGTCTGCTGTCCAGCAATGCACGCCGGGCAGATGCTTTTGCACATACTCGACCCCTTGACGAGCCGCAATCACCGAGATAATATGCAAGGCTTGTGGTGTACCTCCCTTGTCTGTCAGGGCACGGTAAGCCGTTACAATAGACTTGCCAGTAGCCAACATGGGGTCTATCAAAATGAGGGTGCGCCCTGAAAGCGAAGGAGTAGCAGCGTAAAACTGCTCTATTTCTACCCCTGCTGCTCCTTTCTTTTCACTTCCTTCTTTGCGATATTCCCCTACAAAAGCGGTATCGGCTTCGGGGAACATACGACGCACCCCTTCGTAGAGAGGAATAGCCGCCCTTAAAATAACTCCCAGCACCAGAGGCGACGACAAGCAATAGTGCTGTTTGGTACCTAAGGGGGTGGTCACGGTGACCCACTCATAGCGAAGTTGCTTAGAGAGCTCGTAAGCCAGCAAATAGCCCAGGCGTTCCATGCTCTCCCAAAAAAGACGCCGGTCTCGTTGCTTTTCCAATGAGCGTACATCTGCCAAAAAGTGATGGGCAATAGATGGCTGTTCACTCAAAACAAACAGTGTGGACATCATTTTATATAGTTGAAACAGCCCAAAAGTACTAAAGCTGTTTGAGCTCTTCAATATTTCGCTCTAAACGATAAACTTTTTTCTCGAGAGCTTCCACTTTTGCTTGCAAATCTATCTCGCGGTGTTTATCTGCCGACAAGTCTAAACCAATGAAAAAGACGTGCTCTATTTCTTGATTGATGTTTCGGGCAGCCACTGCAGTCAAGCGCACATATTTGTACTGAAAATCTTGGGCAGCCATCAGTACATCGCCACTGACTACCTCATCTTGCTCAAGGCGGCGGAGGAGGTCATCAAAATCAAGACGCCCCAGCACCAGTTCATCGAGATGAGCATGCAATGCTTGCTCACGTTCAATGCCCAACAAACGACAGGCATACTCATTGATGTCCAAAATATGAAAATGTTTATCGGTTTCTATACTAATGCATGCGCGCTCAAAGGCAAGCTGCTTGGCACTCAACTCCTGTTGCGAACGCATCATGCGCTGCGTGCTTTGCACCTTACCCGTGATGTCGGTGGCTATACACAATACTTTTTTGAATTCACCTTTTTCGTCATGGATAGGGAACAACTGTGCGCGCAACCAAAAAGGCGTACCGTCTTTACGGGAGCGTTTGAGCTCTTTTTCCAGATAAACACCGCTGCTCAACTGTGACCACAGCAGGTTAAATTCAGCGGGGTCAGCGTCTGCCGGCGCATATATCATGCGCGACTTACCGAGAAGGTCCTCTTTCTCGAAGCCAGTGATTTCACAAAAACGCTCGTTTACGTAGATAAAGTTGCCGTTGCTGTCAAACTCCATCACAATGGCTTTTTCACGAATGGCATCCAGCAAGGTGCGATATTCTTTGCTCTCATATTTCAGTTGTCTGACTTCTCCTACCAGACGGTTAATTTCCTTTTGCAACTCTTCTTCCTGCAGGCGCATCTGTTCGGTAATGAGGCGCGACTCTTCCAACAGACGGCGCGTTTGTTCGGCGCTTTGCAACGAAAAGAGGGTTGAGCCTATGTCGCTTGCAAGCTCTTCGACAAAACGACGCTCTTTTTCACCCATCGGATGAAAAGAAGCCAGCTCCAACACCCCTAAGGTTCTGTCGCGTGCTTTCAAGGGTACTATCAACAAAGAGCGAGGCTTTTCACTTCCCATGCCACCACTAATTTCTACATACTGCTCCGGCACCTTCAGTAAATAGATGGTGTTGCCTTCCACCCAGCATTGCCCCACCAAACCTTCTCCTTTGCTTATCTCTTTTTTCATCAGGCGTTTGCGGTCAAAAGCGTAAAAAGAGGTCAGTTCCAAGTGCGTCTCTTCGTCTTCTTCGCTTTTCAAAACGAAAAGAGCGGCTTGTTGAGCGCCCACATAACGCACCAGCTCACGCATCAATTCATCGTACATCGCCTGTACGTCGTCGGTACGACGCAATATATCGGCAAAGAGATTTAAGCCTTCGGTTATCCAACTGCGCTCTCTTTCTTGCTGAGCCACCTCGATGAGCGCCTGCCGCATCTTCTTCAAGGAAACCGCCACCTCGCCTTCGGGCAAGCCTTCCAACTCAGCTTCTAAGTGCCCTTTGGCAACCTCTTCGGCAAAATTTCGGATAATCTGCATGTTTTCACGTATTTGTATCCCATCAACGCACAAACGCCCCAGCTCGTCTTGTGAAACAGGCACTGTTGCGGGCACATTCGTCTGAGCCAACTCAGCAAAGAAATGATGCAGGCGACGCAAACCAGAAGATAAGCGCACATAAGCCCAGCGGCTTCCCAAAAGCATCAACACAAACAGGACAATCAAAACAATCACCCCTTCTATAATCATCAGCAGGCGATTGCGGGCGACCAGCTCGCGCGACAAACGCAACTGCCCGTCGAAGTTCAGCAACAGGCGTGCTGTCTCTGCCTGCACTTTATCGGCTATAGGTGCCACTCTGCGTTGATATTCCTGCAGCAAAGGATTGCTGGTTCTTGTTTCTGTGGGTGCATCAAGCAAGCTGCTTTCTTTCCCGTCAGAGGGGAAACCCTCTGGTAGCTCTTGCGGCAAGGAGTCTGTAACAGCGACTTCGGCAAGCGAATCTTTCACCACGGGAGTATTGAAAAGGCTGGGCGTAGCGCCTTCTCGCTTCACTTCTTCCAATGCCTGCTCATACATTTCCTGCTCACTCTTGAAAGCCTTGTCTATTTTGTACTTTTTAATAAAAGCAAACTGCTGAATATAAAGCTTCTGCAGGCTGATGGTTACATCTTGGAGCAAGGTGCGGTCATCAACACTATGCCAAGTGCGCTCTTGCGCTTGGAGGCTATCCATCAGGGGTTGTATTTCATATTTCCACAGCCGACTATGCTCCAGTTCATATTTTTCATCATCAAACAAGATGCGAAAAAGTGTGGCTTGGTTGGTACGCTCAACCAAACGGCTCACTGAAAGCAAGTGCCGCTGCGAAGGGTACAACACTTCTTCTATGTAGGCATGCTCGTCCTCGGTAGTCTGCCATAAGCGCCACGAACTCCAAACTGCAAACATCACCAAGAGGGTAGCCGCAGCAGTACTATAGAACATGCGCCTGCGAATAATAGAAGGAAATTTGTTCTGAACCGCCTTGCCTTTCATAAAAACACTTTGAAAAACTGCACATACTTATTCCAAAAATAAAAATTATTTTCAATTTATTGCGTTCAAAAAAGCATGCGCTTATGCATACACGTCTTTACAAGGAATCGTTGAGCCTGCATACCGACTTCTACCAAATCACGATGGCTTACGCCTACTGGAAAAGCGGCAAAGCAGAGCAAGAAGCTATTTTTCATCTTTATTTTCGCAAACATCCCTTTCAGGGTGGATTTACCATAACATGCGGTTTAGAAGACGTCATAGATTACCTGCAGCATTTCTCTTTTACCGATGCCGACCTACACTATTTGGCAACACTCACCGGCAACGACGGCAAACCTTTGTTTGAGGAGGCATTTTTGAATTTTCTAAAAAACAGCTGTTTCAGCTGCGACCTGATGGCGGTACCCGAAGGGAGCGTGGTTTTTCCCAATGAGCCTTTATTGCGCATACAAGGTCCTTTGTGGCAGTGCCAGATATTAGAAACGCCCCTGCTCAACATCATGAATTTTCAAACACTCATAGCCACTAAGGCAGCCCGCATCCGATTGGCAGCTAAGGAAGACCCAGTGTTGGAGTTTGGTCTGCGTCGTGCCCAAGGTATCGACGGGGGCTTTTCTGCTTCGCGCGCCGCCTATATTGGCGGGTGCGACGGCACCTCCAACGTGCTGGCAGGCAAGCTGCTGGGTATTCCTGTCAAAGGCACCCATGCCCACAGCTGGGTGATGTCGTTCGACAGCGAAGCAGAAGCCTTTCAAGCCTATGCGCAAGCCATGCCCAACAACTGCATTCTGCTGGTAGATACCTACGACACCATCGAAGGGGTGAAGAAAGCCATACAAGTAGGACAAGCACTGCGTGCCCGGGGCTACGAGTTGGCAGGCATACGCCTTGACTCCGGCGACTTAGCTTATTTGAGCATAGAAGCCCGCAAGCTGCTCGACGACGCCGGCTTCCACAATACCAAAATTGTAGCCAGTAACGATTTAGACGAGCACATAGTCGAGAGTCTCAAACAACAGGGGGCACGCATCGACATATGGGGCATTGGCACCAAGCTGGTTACAGCCTTTGACCAACCTGCTTTGGGTGGCGTGTACAAAATAGCTGCGCTGAAAGATACCCAAACAGGCAAATGGGAATATAAAATCAAGCTATCGGAGCAAAGCGTCAAGGTGTCAATACCCGGCAAGCTGCAGGTCAAGCGCTTCTACGATGCCTCGCGCGGGCTTTATGTGGGCGACATGATTTATGATGAACTGAACCCACCCACAGGCAACAGCTTCACCATAGTAGACCCCCAAGACCCCATCCGACGCAAACGCCTTTCAAACGAAGCCTTCGAAAGCAAAGATTTGCTAATACCGATATTTGAAAAAGGCAAACTGATATATGACCCACCTACCTTGAAAAGCATTCGCCACCACAGGCAAAGCGAACTCGATAAGTTGCACAGCAGCATCAAGCGTTTTGTAAATCCACACCTTTACCCTGCGGGCTTGGAAAAAAGTCTCTATCACTTACGCGAAGACCTCATAGAGCAACTACGCCCACATTAGTCTCGTACAGAACTATGCGCCGGCTTGCTTTGTTGTATTTTATTAAGCAAGCCGCTTTCTGTACTTTTGTGGAATATAAACCCAGAACTCACAGCTATGAGTGTACAACTTGACATTGCCGACTTAAAAACATGGCTCCCACATCAAGGACCCTTGGTTATTGCCGGTCCCTGTAGTGCCGAAACCGAAGAGCAGCTTTTTGAAACCTGCCTCAAATTGAAAGAGGTAGGCGTGCATGCCCTACGCGCAGGCATATGGAAACCACGCACACGCCCGGGCTCTTTCGAAGGGCACGGCGCCAAAGCCTTGCCTTGGGTGCAAGCCGTAAAAAAAGCCACAGGGCTGCCTTTCTGCATAGAAGTAGCCACCCCTCAGCACATAGAACTGGCACTTAAACACGAAGTAGATGTTTTGTGGATAGGCGCCCGCACTACGGTCAACCCTTTCAACGTGCAAGACATTGCCGATGCCCTGCGTGGAGTAGATGTACCTGTGATGATAAAAAATCCTGTAAACCCAGACCTTAAATTGTGGTTAGGCGCCATAGAGCGCCTACATGGGGCGGGCATCCGTAAGATGGCTGTGATTCACCGGGGCTTTTCTACCTATGAAGAAAGCAAATACCGCAACCCGCCCATGTGGCAGATACCCATTGAGCTGAAACGCCTGTTGCCCAACATGCCGCTTATCTGCGACCCGAGCCACATAGCCGGACGGCGCGATCTGCTATTGCGTATCGTGCAGAAAGCATTGGACTTGAACTACGAGGGCATGATGATTGAGGTGCATCGCAATCCGAAAGAAGCGTGGAGTGATGCTGAGCAACAAATCACCCCTTACAGCCTGCGCGAACTACTGCAACGGCTCGAGCTGCGCCACCCCAACATAGAAGACCCCTTAGATGCCAATATATTGGAAAGTCTGCGTCAAAAAATAGACAACATAGACTACGAAATAGTGGAGCTGCTTGCCAAACGTATGGACATTGTAGAACAGATTGGAGAGTACAAAAAAGAAAAGGGCATTACCATCTTCCAACTTGAACGCTGGAACCAAGTCTTCCACAGCCGCTCCGAGTGGGCAAAACAAAACGACTTGAATACCGAGTTGATAGCAGAAATCTACAAGCTGATTCACGTGGAATCTATACGCATACAAACAGAAGTCATGCAAAAGCCAAGCAAAGACGAAGCCCGACCATGAATCCACTTGATTTGCCATTGCCTTATCCTGTGGTTGTCGAAGACGATATAAGCGGTAGCCTCTCTTTTTTTCTAAGCCGGCAGATTTATTCCCAACTGTTTGTACTTTGCGATGAAAACACGCAGCGCTACTGCTACCCTCTCTTGCAAGAAGCACTGCCCCCTCATACTTTGCTGTGCGTTCCGGCAGGTGAAGAGCATAAAAACCTCGATACTTGCCGGGAAATATGGGCGCAACTGACAACGCATGCTGCTGACCGCTCTGCTCTGCTGCTTAACTTGGGAGGTGGCGTGTTGTGCGACATGGGTGGATTTTGTGCCGCTACTTACAAGCGCGGCATCCGCTTTGTGCACTGCCCCACTACGCTGCTCTCACAGTTGGATGCCAGCATCGGCGGCAAAGTGGGCATAGATTTCATGGACTTGAAAAACCACATCGGAGTATTTCAGAATCCCATCGCGGTGTTTATAGGCAGCATTTTTTTAAACACACTTCCTCAAAAGGAAATAATAGCCGGTTTTGCCGAACACATCAAACATCTTTTGATTGCCGACGCCGACGAATGGCATAAGCAGCTACAAGCAAATAGCCTAAAGGCAACGCCCGATGTCATAGCCCGTTCGCTTGGCATCAAGTCGGCAATTGTAGCCGCCGACCCTCATGAAAAAGGATTGCGCAAAGCCCTGAACTTCGGACACACCATAGGGCATGCCATAGAAAGCTATTGCCTGCAAAGCCATTCGCCTTTGTTGCACGGTGAAGCCGTAGCGTTGGGTATCAAAGCAGAAGCTTATATAAGCCTTCAAAGGCAATATATCACCCCGCAAGAATATCAGCAGCTTGCCACCTTCATCGACACCCATTACCCCAAGGTGTTGTTCAGCTCGAAAGACATAAAAGCCATCACCCAGCTGTGCACTCAAGACAAAAAAAATGAAGGTGGCAAAATTCTTTGTACCTTGTTGGGTAAAATAGGGCACGCACTGGTCAATGAGGAGGTATCCGGAGAGGAGATAGAAGAAGCCATCCAGCAAGTAGCTATCAATCAAATCCATAGTTTATGACTCAAAAAACCACACTCACAGCTTCTATTGGGAAAGAACACTACCGCGTGCAACTTAAAGCGCGCCAACACACTTTTTTGGCAGATGAGCCCATAGAATCCGGCGGTGCCGACAGTGGACCTACACCGGCAGAATATATACTGGCAGCCTTGGCAAGCTGTACTGCCGCCACCCTGCGCATGTATGCCGACCGCAAGGGTTTCGAGCTCGATGGCATAGAGTTGGAATTATCGATAGAAACCGAAAAGGGGCAACCACCAGTAACGCACATCTACCGACAGATAAAGCTGCTGGGCAAATTGGATGCTGACCAACGGCAACGCCTGCTGGAAATAGCTGAAAAGTGCCCTGTACACCGTATTTTAAGCAATCCTATTGACATCCACACCAAGCTCCTGTAAAAGGAGCGGGCAAGCCTGTAAGCCGGGTTCTGTTCCCTTCATCTAATAAGAAGGGCGCTTACCATTTATCTAGGCTTGGCATCGCTGCCAAGCTCCAACGACCTACCCACTGGCGTCGGGCGAGCCACCCTTAGTACCTTCTCATGAACAGGTACTTGCCAGCCTATTTGGTCTTTCAGCGCGTAAGGTTTACCGTGCCTCCGCATGTCACCACCGGAGCGGTGGGCTCTTACCCCACCTTTTCACCCTTGCCTGTACTCCGCTTGCGCAGGAGCCATCGGCGGTTTGTTTTCTGTGGCACTGTCTGTCCCCTACCCTCATCAGGCAGGAGCCTTCCTGTTAGGAAGTACGCTGCTCTATGCTGCCCGGACTTTCCTCTACTTGTGCTTTTCGCCAAGCAGCGGTAAGCCAGCTTGCCCGTTTTTTGCAACACCTACCGAAAGATGGAAAGTTCCCGGCAGTATGAAAACTTTATTTGAATGCCATTGCCAAGATGGCTTCACCTTCTTCATGGTTGCCCCACATATCAAGATAGTTCAATACCACGCACACCGGATAAACCAGCAAGTAGTATAGAGGCAGGAAAAAAGCTGCTTTTTTGGTATAATTGAGCCACTGCATGGGGAGTTTCACCGATAGGCGCCACGACCAAATGCCCGGCTTAGCATAGACATAACGGACTTTGATATGGCGGAAGCCGGCAGCTCGTAGTTTGTTGCATAGCTCTTCTTTGCTATAACCAGCACGCACCTGCTCTTCGCAGAACGGTTTATTGTTCTTGCCTTCACGCAAAGACATCAGAGAGGGCACATATACCAGCAACATGCCATCGGGGCGCAAGGAGGTGTAAAAGTTGCGAAGCACCACCTCGTCTTGTTCTATGTATTCGAGCACGTCGATAGCCAACACCAAGTCGAAGGCATCGGGCTGCGAGAAGGTGAGCAAGTCGGCTGTTTTGAAATACAGGTTCGGGTATTTCTCGCAGTCAAAGAGGCGGTTGTTTCTGCAAATATCAGTAACGTTGACATCCACCGCCAGCACACTCCAGTCTTTACAGCGGCTTGCCAAGTAAAAGGCGTGTTGCCCCAAGCCAGCGCCTGCATCCAAAATATGTTGCGGCTGCCCTTTCCTGTGCTTTGCCCACTGACGGATAGCCCGGCGCACATACCACACCCGCAACAAAATCATGCGTAAAAGACCAAACAGCAGCTTTCGCAAAAAAGGACGATGCTGGAAGGTATCGCTGATTCGTTGTTTTACAGGATTGTAACGCATGCTTATTCTTCTTCGTCTTTTGCTCCTTCGAGGTCATCCAACTTTTTGTAGGCGTCCAAGCCGTAATCTTTATCTTCAGGGGGGATTTCGATGCTCTTCAGTATTTTTTCTATCTTTTCGGCTTGTTCTAAGGTATCATCTAACAAAAAGCGCAATTCGGGCATGATGCGTATCTGTTTGCCAATGCGCAGTGCCAACTGATGACGTATCCACTTGGCTTGCTCCTGTATGTCTGCCAATACTTCCTTCTTGTCTTGTGTTGCGTAAATACTCAAGTATATTTTGGCAATGGAAAGGTCGGCGGTTACTTCGGTGTGTGTGACGGTAATAAGTGCTTTTGGAAGGATGCCTTTGGTGTCGTTCTGAAAAATGTCGGCTACCTCTTCTTGGATAAGGTGAGCCACGCGACGCTGTCTTCTGGTATTCATCTTGTTGAATTCGTTCTAATTGCAACAGCTAAGCTAACCTTTTGGTTTCTATGCTGTTCATGCGTGCAAAGTTAAGACAAATTTATTTCAATAAAAAGTTTAATTTTCGGCAGGATTTGTTATTTAAACAACGACAGCCTTGCTCTTGGTTCGCTTACTCAGAAACGACAGCATTCTGCACTATTTGTTACTGATTGTTTTGTTTGCAGCTTTCCGGATATTGCTTTTTCTGCAATACCCCGAGGCACTCCCCGAAGAGATTTCCTTCATAGAGATAGGCAAACGCCTGCAAGAAGGCGACCTGCTGTACAAAGACCTCTGGGTATCGACCTCGCCTCTGTCGGCAAGCGTTTATTGGTTATTGTCTTTATTGGATGATTTTCCTTTGTTTGCCTTCCGTCTGGTGGCTGCTGTCTTGGGCTTGTGGGTCCTTTTGCGATTCAATGCTTTGTGCATGCAACTGCGCCTTTATAACCAGCGACATGTGCTCACCGGCTTTTTTATGGCTGTCTTTTTCAATGCTCACCCTGCTTTTTTGGTGCTCAGCCCCGAACTGATTGCCCTGCCCGCCCTCACGTGGGTAATTTATTATAGCATACGGCAAATAGAAGAAGGAACACAAAAAAGCTATCTGCTGGAAGCCGGCTTTTTTATGAGCTTGGCAATGCTTGCGCATTTGCCCTATGGGTGGCTGATACCGGCTTGTATTTTTGCCTATTTCCTTTACTCCAATACCAACATCACCCAACAGCTGAGTTTTGTATTCACGGCAAGTATGCCTTTACTGTTGGTAGTACTCTTCTTTTACTGGCGTGGCGAATTCAGCGATATGGCAACCCATTGGCTATTGCAGGCAGTACAACCGGCACGAAGCGTCTTTCTCAATACCGACAGCATGCTGAGATGGGGCACCTCTCTTGCGCTTTGCGCTGCTGTCTTTCTCATTGGCACTTGGCAAAGCCCTCAGTTCATCAACTATCAGGTGCGTGCGCAGATGACCTTCTTTTGGATGGGCATTGCCGCTTTCTTGCTTTTTTGGTTCGGTGATTTCAGGCAGTGGTATAATTTCTATTTGCTGTTGACCATAGTGGCTTTTTATGCTGCCCACTATTTGCTTCTCTTGAAGAAAAAATGGATTCAAGAGCTTTGTGCCTGGATTCTACCGCTGTGGGGAGGCAGTCTGTTGTTTTTCGGTACAACAATAACAAGCAGCCATACACCTCCAGTATTACAGGCACAAATGCATGGAAGCACGCGGGTATGGGTCATTGGTTATGATTATGAATGGTACCGGCACTACCGGAGCGCTACCCCTTTCTTCGACTACAAACTAAGCCGCCGCTACTTGGACCAATTGAACCATTACGGCAGCTGCGAAGGTCTTGCCCGAGCACTCTTGCAGTCGCCCCCTGCCCTGATTGTCGATAGCATGCATCGCTGGGAAGAAATCAGCAAGCGCATCCCCCTACTGGCAGCCCACTACCGCCCCACGGAGGTGCCGCATGTTTATCGATATGCCCCACAAACAAAAGACATTCCCCGCCTACGCCTCGTTGACTAAACTCACTCAAGGCGTTAGCTTTCAATGATGCCGGTCATTTGGCTGTGCCGACCAAAACCATAGCTTTGGGTATCGTAAATACCAAAAGCACAACTACCATGAGTCAGAAAGCCAAATACCGACTGTTTGTCAGCTCGCTGGTGTTGCTACTTGTTTTGACGCTATTCTTAGTGCTCTTTTTTGTTTTGGGTGCTGACTACGCCGGCGAGCTCACCCTGGGCGCTTTGGTGTTCGTATCTATTTACTTTATTGTGTTGGCAGGGGTCATGGGCGATGAGGACATGCCCCACTCCGCTTCATCGCAATCTACGACATAGAGAATGGCGACAACGCAAGTAAAACAGGTAAAAAGGACGCCAGTAGCCCAAAGAAAGTAGTTTGCCCATCATCCATGCCGGGCGAGACAAGTAAGCACGCAATGCCGAACAGCGCAAGACTTCTTCAAAGCCTTGCGCTGCTTCTTTGTCACCCACATAGATAGCTAAGCGCCAATGATAAAAGGTACGATAAGCCAGCGCCCGGTATTCCTCTTCGGTTTGACACAAAGACAGGGCTTTGTGCGTAACTCGCAGAGTGCTGCGCAAGTGGGCATTGGGGGCAGGTGCATAAAAACCACTGCCGTGTGAAACGGCGGTCTGCCGCTTCATGACTGTACAGGCATCTACAAACAAAAAAGAGGTGCAAGCCGATGCCCGCACCCAAAAGTCAAAATCTTCATAACTCAACGACTCATTGTAGCCCCCCAAGCGATGCAGAAGGGCTGAACGTATCACCATAGTAGGCGTGCAGATAAAAGCACTACGCAAAACAGGCACTTTCACGTTGCCGGAAGGTACTGCTATTTTGGCGTGCTCTGCTTCATCTATGGGGTAATGCGTGCCTAATACCTTGCCTTGTGCGTCTATATACCATGCGTTGGAAAAACTCACACCCGCTTCGGGATGCTGCTCGAGCTGCCGCACATGGGTTTCTATGTGCTTTTCAAGCAAAACATCATCCGTAGAAAAATCAATAACGTACTTTCCTTTTGCCCATTGAAGGGCATAATTGAAAGCCCGACAGTTGCCTTTGTTCTTTTCAAAAAAGAAAGTGCGGATAGCTCTCGGCTTGATGCTCTGTCGTGCACATTCATGGTAGTAGTTTTCCATCCACTCGATGATGCGCACTTTGGATGCATCGCGGCTGGCATCATCTACTATTAGCAACTCCACACAAGGATAAGTCTGCCCAACCACCGACCACAGCGCCTGTTCCAAATAAGGAGCATGGTTGTAACACAAAGCAATGACAGACACTAAGGGCGTTTCCATAGTATGTAAGCATAGAGTGCTGCTGCATATACGAGGTGTTCAATAGCATATGCCATAGGAAGTGCCTCCACGGCATGCAGCTGATACAAGGAAGCTAAAGATAGCAAATAAACCACAACCGACAACAATTGCATGACTAAATACATCATCAAAGATTGCCTTGCCAACAGCAGCAGCGCCCCCCAGCAGCTCAG
Source organism: Thermonema lapsum (assembly GCF_011761635.1). Lineage (NCBI taxonomy): Bacteria > Pseudomonadati > Bacteroidota > Cytophagia > Cytophagales > Thermonemataceae > Thermonema > Thermonema lapsum. Next base: position 72,782 of record NZ_JAASRN010000003.1, on the reverse strand, counting down.
CATACGGAAGAAATCGCCCGTGAGCTGCCAGTGACTCCATGCAGCCGCTCGCACAAAAGGAGCATCATACAGTAAAGCCAGCCACCACTCGCTGCTCAGCCAAAGCAAAAACATCACTACCAAAACTAAAGGGACTGCCACCCGTAACTGACGGACAGTATAAACCCATGCGCTTCTGCCATCGGGCATTTGGCAAGCCATTGGATAATAGGCAGCCGCCAAGAAAGCCAAAAGCATACCTACCAGCAATTCCGACACCCGCACCAGTGCCTGCCAATAACCGGTGTCAATGATGCCGAAGGTATCGACCGCCCACAGACGTACTTCGAAAGCAAGCAGCTTGTCGAGTAGCACACCTACCAGCGCCAGCAGAATGAACTGCCAATATATCTGGTAGTCTTCGTACAAAGCCAACCACCACTTTTTTTGCAAAGGGGGCAATGGGGGAGCAGCCATCAATACCACCAACAACAAAGGAAGCCAGTAACTTATCGCCAAGGCGGTAAGTACAAAAGAGAGCTCACCGAAACGGCTTGCCCAATACACCGCTAAAAAACTACACGCCGATAACAACACATTGACCATGCCATACCAAACATAGGACCTTGCCCACAAGAAATACTGCAGAAAAAGGTGCAGAAAAATATACGCCAGTATCGATGCCAAAACGCCAAAGTATTGCAGAGCATCAAAATAAAAAAGACTAAGAAAGTGCCGTAAAAAAAATGTGGGAACGACAATGATAACTAAGAAGATTGCAATATCCCAAAAATGGGCGGCTATCCACAGCTCTGTATTGACCTGCAGCGGCTTTTTGCCTGCGATGCTTAGCCATGCCCGGTGTACGCCTTCGATAGGCAAAAAGGACAACAAAGCCACAAAATTCAAGAAGTGCATCAGTACTGTAATGCCCTCTTCGCCAAAGACTAATGCCACTTGCTTGGATATCAAAAAATTGAACAGTATCTTGACGCCTAAAGCAAGCAATATCCAAAAATAACGATGGCTTGCTACTGACCATCTTTGCTGCTGCGAGTCTATCCTCATGCGTTTTCGATTTCAACTTTTTTCAATAGGTTTGTTCAAAGATACGTAAAGCCAACCATAGAAACATATGGAACAAGCAAACCCCACCCCCCAGCCCTCGAATAAGCAGCTGTGGCAGCAAATCAAACACGAACTACTGAACTTGCTGCAACACCGGTTTTCCTTGCAAGAAGACCTCGACATAGAGAGCAGTGCCAAAGCCATCGCCAAAGACATTTACTTCAGCGGGCACCGCGTGTGGATACTTATCTGCTCTATATTCATTGCTTCTATAGGCTTAAATACCAACTCTACTGCAGTGGTTATCGGTGCCATGTTGATTTCTCCCTTGATGGGTCCTATTTTAGGTGTAGGCATGGCAATAGGCACCAACGACTTTGTCATGCTCAAAAAAGCCGTACGCAACTTCATTTTGATGGTTGGGGTCAGCTTGTTTACGGCAACCCTTTATTTCTTGATAACCCCCATCGATACAGAACAAGCCGAACTGGTAGCCCGCACTCAACCCACTATCTTGGATGTAGGCATTGCCTTCTTCGGGGGGTTAGCGGGCATCATTGGTACCACACGCAAAGAAAAAGGCAATGTGATTCCGGGCGTAGCCATCGCCACTGCACTTATGCCACCACTCTGCACCGCCAGCTACGGCTTGGCTCATATGAAATGGAACTTCTTTCTGGGTGCCTCCTACCTCTTCTTGCTGAACTGTGTATTTATAGCTTTAGCTACTTACCTGATAGTGCGTTACCTACGTTTTCCGTATGCTCAAGTGCCAGACAAAGAACAAGCTAAGCGCTTTCAGAAGTACATAATAGTGAGTGTGTTGCTAATTGTATTGCCCAGCGCATGGTTATTTTGGGGAGTGGTGCAAAAAACTATTTACGAAACCAATGTAAACAGATTTATCAATGCAATACAGAAAAACGGAGACATAGAAGTGGTATTGAGCAAAATAGAATACGACGCAAACAACCAATTACACCGCCTACATGTGTATCTGTTGGGCAAGCAGGTGGACTCTATCAAATACGAAGTGCTGAAAGGTAAACTAAATGACTACGGGCTGAAGAACACAGAGCTTATCTTGCACCAAGAAGACGGAATCAGCTTCTCGGAGTTGTCTCAAATAGAAAGCCGACTGGCGAGTGAAGTAGGCAACCGTATTGAAAAGGAACTCATGCAAAAGATGTTTTCGAAAACCGAAGAAGAGTTGCGCCGTAAGCAAGCGCTCATCGACAGCCTGCAGCATTGGGCTCAAACTCAACAGCAGAACTCTCTTGAAAAAGAAGCCTTTGTACGCGAAGCCTACACTCAATACGAAGGACTGAAAGCGCTAAGCGTAGCCGAAGTGGTGAACCTCTTGCCTGAAGGTAACAAAGACACAATACCTATTTTACTCATACGCTGGGAGCATACAGTGCCGCACTACAAACGACAAGAACAAGAGCAGAAGCTGAAAAAATGGGCACAAACACGCTTCAGCTTCAACAACATAAAAATATTGCACTACTAAGCCCTCTCATATATCAAAGCTTGCAAAAGGCAGGTATCTGGAAAAGAAACCTGCCTTCTTTGTAGGTTTTGGGTTCTATTTGCCTACAAAGCAAGCAAAAAATGCGGCTTCTTCCCTTCTTTAAAAAAAAGCAACCGGCAAAAACAAGGTACTTTGCCCATGGCAGAGGACTCCTTTTCTTTTTTTCAATAAAAAGCCCATGCCACAAAAGCAGGAGCTTTGCATTTTTGCAGCCTATTCGATTTCTTATCTTTGCATAAAAACCTTTTCTCTCAAGTAACGTAACCCAATAACCTCCTCTTATACCGGCTATGGCACATTCCTCTATAAACCCCAAAAAAGACATAGAATCCTACAGAATGCTTCAAAAAGAGCGCATACAATCGCTTCCACAAGCTATAGAAGTGGAAGAAGCGGTGTTGGGCGCTTTGCTGTTTGAAAAAGAGGCTATTGTAGATGTAGCTGATATCCTCACACCCGAGAGCTTCTACCGTCCACAACACCAAGAGATATATCGGGCTATTGAGCAGCTTTTCAAAGAAGGGCACCCTATTGACATCATAGCCGTCACCGACGTACTGCGCAAGGCAGGAAAGCTGGAAATGGTAGGGGGTCCTGTTTACTTGGGTGAACTCACCACCAAAATCAACTCGGCTGCCAACCTCGAATATCATGCCCGCATCCTCAGCGAATACGCACTAAAACGCGACTTGATTCGCATCTCGGAAGAGATTCAGCAAAAAGCCATAGAAAACAAAACCGATGTGTTTGAGTTGCTCGATTATGCCGAACACTCGTTTTTCAAGGTGTCGGAAAAAAACATACGACGCAACTACTTAGACATACAGAGCGTAATACAACAGTCGTTGCGCGAGCTTGCCAATAAAAAAGACATGAACGACGGGCTCACAGGCGTGCCTACCGGATTCACAGAACTAGACCGCTACACCGCCGGCTGGCAGAAGTCCGACTTGATTATCATTGCTGCACGCCCGGGGATGGGTAAAACGGCTTTCATCCTTTCGGCACTGCGCAATGCAGCTGTGGATTTCAACCTGCCCGTAGCAGTATTTTCTTTGGAGATGTCTGCTGTGCAGCTTATCAACCGTTTAATTGCAGCCGAAGCCGAAATAAGCAGCACACAGCTCAAACAGGGTAAGTTGAGCGAAGCCGAATGGAGCCGTATGCACCAGCGCATTGCCAAACTGGAGCAATCCAAAATATTTATTGACGACACCCCCGCTCTCTCGGTATTGGAGCTGCGCGCCAAAGCGCGACGCCTCAAAGCCCAACACAACATCCAGTTGATTGCCGTGGACTACCTGCAGTTGATGAGTGGTGGCGAGCAAGGCAACAAAGGCAACCGCGAACAAGAAATTGCCTACATTTCCCGCTCGCTGAAAAACATAGCCAAAGAGCTGGATATTCCAGTAATTGCGCTGTCGCAGCTGTCGCGCGCCGTGGAGCAACGTGGTGGCGACAAACGCCCTCAGCTCTCCGATTTACGCGAATCGGGCTCTATTGAGCAAGACGCCGACCTAGTACTCTTTCTTTATCGCCCCGAATACTATGGCATCACCGAAGACGAAGAGGGCAATCCTACGGCAGGTGTGGGTGAGGTGATTATTGCCAAGCACAGGAATGGAGCGCTGGGCAGCGTTCGTTTGCGTTATATCAACGAGTTCACCAAATTCACCAACCTCGACAACTTCAATCTGGGGGCTTTTGCTCATGAACCTGCTTTCGTAGACCACGTGCAGCCCTTCACACAAAGAGCGCAGACAATACGGGTACAAAGCCGCCTGAACGAAGATTTGGAAGACGATTCCTCACCCGACAACAAGCAACTACCACCAACCGACCCTTTTGACGACATGCCACCATTCTAAAACAAACTTCGGAACCCCTTATCCCCTATGACAACATTACTACGCAGAATTTACTCCATATGGTGCTTGTTATGGTTTCTTATTCCTTTTGTATGTCTGTATCCTTTGTTTTGGCTTGCCTATTATAGCCGTGCCTATGCTCTGATTGGCTATCTGAACCGATTTTGGGCATGGTGCTTTTTGAGGGGCAGCGGACTGCCCTTCGAAGTACACTACCACTTCCACCCTTCGTCTCGGGCAGTGTATGTGCTTTGCAGCAACCACAACTCCTATCTCGACATCGTCTTGATGGGTCTGATAGCCCCCCCAAGACATGTGTTTGTAGGCAAAGACAGCCTAAGCCGAATCCCTCTTTTTGGGCGCATGTTTGCCAAGCTACATATTCCCGTGAAGCGGGAAAGCACAACCGCCTCCTACAAAGCACTGCTTCACATGCGTAAAGCCGCACAACAAGGGCGCAGCATCATCATCTTTCCCGAAGGAGGCATACGAGTGCACGAACTCGACCGGCTGGCACCTTTCAAAGATGGTGCTTTCAAAGTAGCCATCGACTTGCAAATCCCCATTATACCCATTGCTTTTCCGTATAATTGGAAAGTGCTGCCCGACGACCACCGCTTTTTGCCCCGCTACCATCGTCTGGAGGCAGTGGTTTTGCCTCCAGTGCAAACCAAAGGATGCACCGAACAAGACCTCGAGCACATCAAACAGCGCACCTATGATGCCATCTACCAAGCGTTGAAAGCCTACTACCCTGACTTAAAATACTGTGCCCCATCCAATGGAAGAAATTCTGTAGCTTTGCGTAAGTAAGCGCAAATCGAAAAACATAATTCCTATGAAAGTATCTTTGGACACCTTGCAGAAAATAGCACATCTTGCTCGTCTGGAGTTTGATGAATCAGAAGCCCAAACTATGTTGAATGACCTGAATAAAATCATCGAATGGGTCGACCAACTCGAGAAAATAGATACCAACGGAGTAGAGCCGCTTATCCACATGTCGGAAGAAAATAACGTACTACGCGAAGATGAACCAGCACCGGCATTGCCTCATGCGCGTGCGCTGCGCAACGCCCCCAAAAAAGACAGCAACTACTTTCGTGTGCCGAAGGTCATTGAATAGAATCCACAAAAAAATGCCCTATGCAGCGTCAAACCATTCTTTCTTATTTTTTATTCTTCCTTTTAGCCACCTGTATCGTTCTTTTGCTGCACGGGTGGCTTTCTGGTTTTGAATTGCAGCTTCCTTTCACCATAGACGAACAGCTGGCTTTCATTACGCTGCCATTAGAGCAGCTACAAGAGGGACTCTTCTTGCTGCCCGTAGAGGTGGACTACCCCGTTTACGAACAATTGTTCAATGCAAAAGAATGGCAGTTCTCGCCCCTTTATAGCCTGTTGTTTTCATGGGGCTGGGTGGTGGCGTTGAGCCTCCTGCTTGCACTTGTCGGTGCCATGAAACGAGAACAGTGGATGGGCGCTTCGTTGATAGCTGTTTTGTATTACGCACTCTCATCCCTGCCTCTGTTGAAACTGCGCCTGCCTTTCCCTACCATAGCCTTGGTCATTGGCATGAGTGTTGCCACACCTGCCCTGCTTTGGTGGATGCAAAAACGCAAGCCAAGAAGTAGCTTTTTGCAGCGCTTCATTGTGTTTTTTACCCTACATGCTGCCTTCCTTGCACTCATTATGCTGCGCAGTACCTACCCTGCCCCCCTTGCCTTTGCTGCGCATTTTAGCCTTTGGGTGCCTTTAAGCATCGCCTTGATATTCATATTTTTAATCTCTGCGCAAATTCCTTATGCCCTGCTTGCCCTCACTGGGCGCTCCGAAGCTGCCGACACTCAAAGCAATTTAAAGCACTTCTCATGGTTTACCCTTCTGTATCTGTTGAACTTGGGCTTGCTGCTTGCTCAGCACATGCATTGGTTCTCTACTGACTGGGCGCTCATCCATACGAATGTGTGGATGCTCCTTGCACTAACCGCCGGCTTTTTCTTTATTGATAAGTCACCGGCTTGGCGAAAGATATGCCCCACACCTTCACAAAGCAAAGCGCTGTATCTCGTCTTGGCAACCATCAGCGTAGGTGTGCAAGCCTACGCCTACCAAATAGGTGAGGCATCTCTGCAAAAAGCCTTTCAAGTCGTGGTCTTGCTGAGTTTTTCTGTCTTTGGGCTTGTTACTTGGCTCTATGTGTTTGTCAACTACCGCCGCAGCCAATCAGCCAATTTGTACGATATACTCTATCAAGACGAAAGCCAGCATGCTATTCCCAACTACCTTGCCCGCGGGATAGCTTTCTTTATCATCACTATATTGGTTTATACGGGCTATCTTACCCCCATCAATCGCATACAGGCTGCTTATTATGCACTGACAGGCGACAGTTACCTGCTAAACGGCGACACTGACTTTGCTGCTACTTACTACGGGCTGTCCAATCGTTACAATACCAAAAACCCACACGTACACTATGCCCTTGCCTTTATAGAGCTTAGCAAAAAAAACACCGAAGGATATCTAAATGCTCTGTTCTACAACATGGAACAAGAGCCTTTGGAGCAAAGCTTTTTGAAAGTAGCCGCCCAATATGCCGAACGACAACTTTTTATCCAAGCAATTGAAAAGCTGAAAGAAGGCAGCCGATGGTTTCCTCATTCCAATCGCCTCTATAATAACCTCGCTTTGGCTTACGCTCATTTTGGGATTGCTGACTCGGCTCTTTTCTATCTTGAAAAAGCCCAAAAAGCAGGCTTGGGCAGCAAACTGTTTGCAGCCAACTTGTCAGCTGTTCTGGGGCGTCATCCTCTTGGGAAGGAAGCCATCCCCCATAAGCTGCTCGCTACCACAGAAGAGCCCGCTGCCTTAGCCAATGCCTATTTAGCTGCCCTACGCACCGGCGATAGCTTGCCACTTCCTTTTAAAGAAGAATGGTTTAAAGACAGCAGCCTCACCTATGCCGAAAGCATGTATTTGGCAAATTATACTCTGGCGCATATCAACAGCGGCAACGAGCCCCCTTCCTTGACCTACCTCGAACGCTGCCTTTCCTACATACCATGGCGTGAAGCCTTTGGGCAGGAACTGCTGCTCGCCAAGGCTATTTATCTTTACTACGGGTCCAAACGTTGCGGCGACGCCTTCAGCGCGCTGCGCAGCCTCACACAAGGTGGGGCAATGCATGCGCCCTTGTTGGCAGCTTGGTACATAGAACATGGCAATTACGAAGCAGCTGCCCAAGCCGTAGGTTACGCCGCCAGTTTGGGACAGCCCAAGGCTCAGCTCACCCTGGCACTGGCACTTACAGCCCAAGGTAAGATACAAGAAGCATTGCCATGGTGGAAGCTGCTGGCAACACAAAAGGCACAGCCTTTGGCGTACATGCAAGCTTTCATAGATGCTATGCCGGAAGTACTGCAAGCGGCTGCCCCCTCCACCGACTGGGAAGAATGGAAAACCTTTGCTTTCTTGTATTACCGCAACGACTTAGCGCCCGACAAGCTGCATGAATACCTCGACTACTTGCAGAGCCCCAAGTATAAGCTATGGGCACAATACCACTGGGCAGAACGCCTGCTGGCAGCTGGGCAACTGCAAGAAGCCAGCAAATACCTGATAGCACCTCCTCAAAGCCTGCAGGCGCCTTGGCTGAAGAGCCTGTATGCACAGCTTGCTATACGGCAAGCCGCCGAAACAGCCCAAGTGGCACGCTTAGCCGAACTCATACAAAGCTACGAAAGCCAAATGTCTGCTTTCGACCGTCTGTATGTATATTATGCGCAAGGCGTGTTAGCAGAATCGAAAAAACAGACCCAAGAAGCTTTGCAATGGTATCGTCGCAGCAACGAAGCGCTGCCTTTTTACGCCCCTGCTTACTTACGTGCTGTAGCATTGCTCAATGCAGAAGGCAAAGAAATGGAAGCCTACCATTTGCTCATCACAGCTTTGCGTCAAAACGAAAACTCCATCCCCTTGACAAAGGCATATGTACTGCAAGCGTTGCGCATCGGTGCCACTTCCTATGCCGAACAAGAACTGAAAAACTTGCAGCGCCTGATGCCCGAAAAAGATTTCCGGGAGTTTCAGGCAATTTATGAAAAACAACAAGCGTTTCTTGAGCAAAGAACCCAATAAGTTATGAGCGATACGCCCACCATCATCGAAATGCAGCATATTCGAAAGGTGTATATCATGGGCACCCAACAGGTAGAAGCCCTTAAAGACATCAACATACAAGTAAAGAAAGGAGAATATGTAGCCTTTATGGGACCCTCCGGCTCGGGCAAGTCCACCCTCATGAATATCATTGGTTGTTTGGATACGCCCACTTCGGGACGTTACTTCCTTAACCAAAAGGATGTGAGTCAAATGAACGAAGACGAACTGGCAGAGGTGCGCAATAAAGAAATAGGCTTTGTGTTTCAAACTTTCAACCTGCTGCCACGCATGAATGCCCTTGACAACGTGGCACTCCCGCTGATTTATGCAGGATATAAAAAGTCGGAGCGCATAGCGCGCGCCATGCAGGCACTCGAAAATGTAGGGCTAGCAGATAGGGCACACCATAAACCCAACGAGCTGTCGGGCGGGCAGCGGCAACGCGTGGCTATTGCCCGAGCACTTGTCAACAATCCCAGTATTTTGCTTGCCGACGAACCCACCGGTAACTTAGATTCGAAAACTTCCTACGAAATCATGGAGCTGTTCAACCAGATTCACGCACAAGGCAATACCATTATCATGGTTACCCACGAAGACGACATTGCCAGTTATGCCGAACGCATCGTACGCCTGCGTGATGGTTTGATTGAAAGCGACTTGCCCAATCCGCAAAAAGTGAGATTGCCATGATAGTTGATTTGCGCAGTGATACTGTCAGCCGTCCTACAGCGGGTATGCGCGAAGCCATGCTCCAAGCACCCGTAGGCGACGACGTGTATGGCGAAGACCCCACCGTCAATGAACTGGAAGCTTTTGCTGCACGCTTATTCGGTGTAGAAGCAGCTCTTTTTTGTGTTTCGGGCACCATGAGCAACCAAATAGCCATACGCGCCCAAACACAACCCAACGACGAAGTGATATGCGACCGCCTTTCGCACATCTACTTGTATGAAGGCGGCGGTTTAGCCTCCAACTCGTTGGTGTCGGTGCGCCTAATAGAAGGCAACCGCGGGCGCCTGACCGCCGAACAGGTCGCTGCCCACATCAACCCCGACGACGTGCATTTTCCTGTCAGTCGTTTGGTTTCACTCGAAAATACGGTCAACAAGGCTGGCGGTGTGTGCTATGATTTGGATGAAATCCGTCGAATCAAAGAAGTGTGCCTTAAGCATGGGCTAAAACTGCACCTCGACGGCGCCCGACTGTTCAATGCCATTGTAGCACAAGGCAGCGACCCACAAGACTTCGGTCGGCTGTTCGATAGCCTTTCGGTGTGCTTATCTAAGGGCTTGGGCTGTCCTGTAGGCTCCCTCTTACTTGGTAGCAAAGAACTCATACGTAAGGCGCGCCGCATACGCAAAGTCATGGGGGGTGGCTGGCGACAAGCTGGTATGCTGGCAGCCGCAGGGCTTTATGCGCTCCAACATCACATCGAACGCTTACAAGAAGACCACCGGCGTGCCAAGCTATTGGGCGAATTGCTCCAAGCGCATCCCGACGTGCAGGAAGTGTATCCTGTAGAAACCAACATAGTCATTGCCGAGCTGCGGGCTCCCTTAAAAGCCCATAAGTGGCAAGCCGCCCTCAAAGAACGTGGCATCCTGATTTCTACCTTCGGCGAGCGAGCAATACGTATGGTTACCCACCTTGATATTCACGATGGGCACATTTCCTTTCTGTCGGAAGTGCTACCACGTTTTAGTATCCAAAAAGAGCACAAGTAAAAACAGAAAAAATACAATTTTCATTGAAGTTTTTTTTGTACATTCGCAAGCGTGATGGCAACCAGCCTCCTCCTCTTCACCTGATTAAGATGCACCTTCCATGGCACGTATTTACACAAAAACAGGCGACAAAGGCGAAACCTCCATTTTGGGTGGCACACGACTGCCTAAATCACATATTCGCATCGAAGCCTACGGCAATGTCGATGAACTGAACGCCTATATAGGCTTGCTGCGCGACTTGCCAGAACACAGCGCAAGAAAGGACATCATGCTCGACATCCAAAATAAACTGTTTGTGATTGGCTCGCTGCTTGCTGCCGACCCCGAACGCAATAAAATGGAACTTCCTCCATTGGAAGAAGACGCTATAACCAAGCTCGAAAAGCTCATCGATGACATCAATGAGCGCACGCCGCCTATGCGCTATTTTATCCTGCCGGGCGGACATCTGAGCATCTCCCACACCCATGTGGCACGTTGTGTGTGCCGGCGTGCCGAGCGTGCGGTTGTCGCTTTACATCAACAACAGGCGGTAGATGAGCGCATCATTCGTTTTCTGAACCGCTTGTCGGACTACCTATTTGCCCTTTGTCGTTTGTTGCATGTAGAGCTCAACATAGACGAGACACCTTGGAAACCTTCAAAGCTGTAATTCAAAAATAAACGACCTAATGAACATAGAAATACAAACGACTGCAAAATCGCGTTTGCCCGAAGTGGACTTCGACAATCTGCGTTTCGGGCATGTTTTCTCCGACCATATGCTCGTTGCCGACTATGCCGACGGGGAATGGAAGTCGTGTAAAATAGTACCTTTTGCCCCCTTGACTTTCAGCCCGGCAATGGCTACGCTCCATTATGGTCAATCTATTTTCGAAGGCTTGAAAGCATACAAAAGCGAACAAGGCGAAATTTTGGTTTTCCGCCCCTACGACAACTACAAACGCATGCTACGTTCTGCCGAGCGCATGTGCATGCCGCCCATTCCTGAAGAGATATTTATGGAGGGCTTGCGCGAGCTGTTGAAACTGGATAAAGACTGGATTCCACAACGCGAAGGCTACTCGCTCTATATCCGTCCGTTCATGTTTGCTACCGATGAGTTTATAGGCGTACGCCCATCCAATACGTACAAGTTCATCATCTTTACTTGCCCTGTGAGCAAATACTACATCGAGCCGGTGAAGGTGAAGATAGAAACCCACTACACGCGTGCTGTAGCCGGCGGCACCGGTTATGCCAAAGCCGCAGGCAACTACGCCGCTTCTTTGTACCCTGCTCGTCTGGCACAACAACAAGGTTACCATCAGCTGATATGGACCGACGGCAAAACACACGAATACATAGAAGAAGCCGGCACCATGAATATCATGTTTCGCAAAGACAATCGCATCATCACCGCCCCTCTGAGTGATTCCATTTTGGCAGGCATCACCCGCGACAGTGTACTTACACTCGCCCGCGAATGGGGGTATGAAGTAGAAGAACGCCCCGTACCCGTAAAGGAGATTATTGGTTACTTGGAAGAGGGTTCTTTGAGTGCCGCCTTTGGCGTGGGCACGGCGGCTACCATTGCCCACATCGTAACCATCGGCTACGAGGGCAAGGACTATCAGTTGCCACCTTTAGAAGGACGCGTATTTGCCAACCGTGTGCTCAAAACCCTCGATGACATCAAATACGGGCGTGTGGAAGATACCCACGGCTGGATTTGGAAACCGGAAGCATAATTTTTCCCTCAAAACCATTGCGCCGTATATTTCATTTCTCTATATTTGCATCGCAAATACACGGAGGTTGTAGCTCAGTTGGTTAGAGCGCCAGATTGTGGCTCTGGAGGTCGCGGGTTCGAGTCCCGTCTTCCTCCCCCTAAAAAAGCTGTGATAACTCACAGCTTTTTTTATTTTTGCCCAAGATACGACTGTTTTGCGCCTTCTTATGAAGAAATTTCTCTTTACAGTATGGACCGCCTTCTCTGTTCCCTTTCGACAGCTCACTTCCCAAGATATAAAAGCTCTTGCGGTATGCATGCTGCTTTCTACTGTTTTTTGGTTGTCTGTTACTCTTAGCAAAACCTACAGCACTTCTTATACGCTCCACATACGCTTACTGAGTCAGGTGCATCCTGTGCAAGTAGAAATAAAAGGGAGCGGATGGAGCCTGCTCCGTCTCTCCTTTCGCCCATTGCTTGATACCCTCGCTTTTACGCTACCCTCCGATGTAGATGTACTGCCAGCCCGTCGCCTGCTTCCTATTATCAAACAACATTTTCCCGACGACTTAGAAATAACTATTATCTCACCCGAAAACATAATACTGTACGAACCCTCACGCCTGACAACCAAAAAAATTAGGTTACTCCCTCCTACAGAGCAAATAAACGAGCTGCTTTGCGACAGTTGTTATATAGCATCTGCACCGACAGTGGAACCCTCCCATTTGATTGTAGAAGGTAAGAGCGAGAAAATAAAGCTGCTGCCCGACACGTTGGTGCTTCCACTCTATGCTCTCTCCATCAACGAAGACTTCGATATCTCCTACCGCAGCCGTCAATTGATTTCGCAAAAAGACATACAGCTTCAACCAGATGCCGTCCGTTTACACTTCCGTGTAGGTTATTTTCAACAAATCACCTTGCAGCTGCCTGTGGAGCTGAAAGACTTTCCGGAAAAAGGGCACTGGCAAATACATCCCTCAAAAGTAAAAGTGCAGCTGAGCGGTAAAGCCGAAGATTTGGAAGCACTCAAAACATCGCCGCGGGCAATACAGGCATGGGTATCTTTTGAGGAAAGCAGTTCTCGCGATTCGTTGCGCGTACAAGTAACAACTTCCTTAAACGGCATACAGATAAAGGCAATCACCCCTTCGCAAGTCAAACTATTACAACCATGAAACACCCCTATCAAGTAGGCATCACCGGTGGCATCGGCAGTGGCAAGAGCCTAGTGTGCCGCATTTTGCATCGAGGCTTCGATGCCCCTGTGTATGACGCCGACAGCCGCGCCAAATATCTCATGCAGCATAAACGAGAGCTAATAGAACAAATCATACAACATTTCGGCAAAGAAGCATATACCCCCGATGGGACACTCAACAACGCTTACTTGGCAGAACGCGTCTTTCATGATGTTCAAGCCGTCAAACAACTCAATGCGTTGGTGCATCCTCAGGTAGCTTTGGACTACCAAGCATGGTTGATGACACATAAGCAGGCGCCTTATGTGGTGCGCGAAGCTGCCCTTATGATAGAAAGCGGAGCACATGCTTCACTCGACTTATTGGTGCTGGTAACTGCTCCCGTAGAAATACGCATCCGGCGTGTGCTGCTGCGCGACCCGCACCGCAATAGAGCACAAGTCGAAGCCATCATAGCCAAGCAGATGAGCGAGGAAGAAAAGCGACGTTATGCCCACTATGTCATAGAAAACGACGGCAGCCGCCCACTGCTGCCAGCGGTGGTGGCACTTCATGAGCTGATAAACAAGAAGATAAGAACTAAAAACACTTGATTGTAAACTAGAAAAAGCTTTGTATCTTTGCACCAACTCCCCTTAGGTCTTGTTTTAAAGGGGAATACAAACCAAAACTCTTAGAACTATGGTAAGCTTGGCTAATGTATTGCTCTTCTTGGGAAGCATTGGAGGCACAGAACTCATTCTGATACTCTTCATTCTGTTGATTTTCTTCGGTGCAAAGCGCATTCCTGAATTAGCTCGCGGGCTGGGACGTGGCATCCGCGAATTCAAAGATGCTACTCGTGAGGTAAAAGAAAACATCGAAGAAAGCGTAAAAGAAGACAGCAAGAAGTAAATAACCTAAAAAAGATATCGCTTTGAAAAATTATCTTTCGCTTGCTGAAATACGCCGCGATATAGAAGAGGGTTTGCTTAATTGCGAAACCCTCGTTCGGCATTACCTGAAGAATATAGAAGAGAAAAACCCGCAACTCAATGTATTTGTGAGCGTTTATGCCGACGAAGCGCTCCAAAGAGCCCGCCAGATAGACGAAAAGATAAAAGCAGGCACAGCCGGCAAGTTGGCAGGCTTGGTGGTAGGTTTAAAAGATGTCATTTGCTACCAAGACCACCCACTGCAAGCCGCCAGCAAAATACTTGATGGCTTCGTGTCGCAGTTCTCTGCTACGGTAGTTGAGCGCCTTCTTGCCGAAGATGCTATCATCATTGGGCGGCAAAACTGCGATGAATTTGCCATGGGCTCCTCTAACGAAAACTCCATATACGGAGCTACCCGCAATGCTGCAGACCCAGAGCGGGTGCCCGGCGGCTCCTCCGGCGCCTCGGCAGTAGCCGTACAAGCCGACATGTGCCAGCTCTCTATTGGTTCAGATACCGGCGGCTCGGTGCGCCAGCCGGCAGCTTTTTGCGGCGTAATAGGCTTAAAGCCAACCTATTCGCGCATCTCTCGCTGGGGACTTATCGCCTATGCTTCCTCTTTTGACTGTATCGGCTTGATAGGCAAAAGCCCCGAAGACATAGCCCTCACTTTGGAGGTAGTAGCCGGCGCCGACTCGCACGACAGCACCGTATCGCAGCGCCCAGTCCCTGCCTATGCTCAACTGTTGCAAGATGGGCAAACCCCAAAATATCGTATCGCCTGCTTGCGCGAAGGCGTAGAAAGCGAAGCTGTAGCACCTGCCATACGCCAAGCCATGAAAGCAAGCATTGAAAAGCTGCGTGCACAAGGGCACGAAGTCGAAATTATCGACTTCCCTATACTTCAATACATTTTGCCTACCTATTATATCCTGACCACTGCCGAGGCGAGCTCTAACCTTGCCCGCTATGACGGCGTACGCTACGGCTACCGCAGCCCCCACGCTACCGACTTAGAGAGTCTTTACAAAAAGACCCGTTCCGAAGGCTTCGGCAAAGAAGTAAAACGGCGCATCATTCTGGGTACCTTTGTACTGAGCGCCGATTATTATGACGCTTACTACACCAAAGCACAACGCGTGCGTCGTATTATCAAAGAACAAACAGACAAGCTATTTGAACAATACGACTTTCTGCTGACTCCTACCACACCCGACACTGCCTTCCCCTTGGGGTCTTTCCAAGACGACCCGGTAAAAATGTATTTAGCAGACCTGTTTACGGTACAAGCCAACGTAGTAGGCGTGCCTGCCATTTCCATCCCTGCCGGAAAAGACGAAAAAGGCTTACCTATTGGTATTCAGTTCATTGCCAACCGATTTGAAGAAGAAAAGCTACTAAAAATCAGCCGTATTTTATTGTAAAATTAACTATTTTCTTGCATGATAGGGTGTTTTACCGTAACTTATCGCTCGTGTTTCCGGTAAAACACCCTATAAGTTTTTGAGTTCAAAGTTTATGAAAAGACTACATATACTCTGCTGCTTGTTGGTTATCATCGGTCCATATGTGTGGGCACAAGGTCAAGAACAAAAAGCCAGCTACCCTACAGACATACCTTTGCCACAAGCGGTTGATACGGCGGATGCTCGCTTTCGTGATTATGTGCCCCAACTGCATGAAGCGCTCATCAAAGAGCGCTTGGCATGTGCACAACAAACCATACCGCTTACCTACCACCCGGTAGTACTTCGTTTCATCAAAAAATACCTCATTGACGACCGCCAGCAAACCATTCGTTTTCTACAGCGTGCGCCCCGCTATTTTCCCATTTTCGAAGAAGCCCTGCGCCGTCATAAGCTGCCCGAAGAACTGAAATATTTAGCCATCATAGAATCAGCACTGCTGCCTAAGGCACGCTCTTGGGCATCGGCAGTAGGCTTATGGCAGTTTATGTCCTTTACTGGACGAGAATATGGACTGCGCATCGACCGCTACATAGATGAGCGCATGGACCCCTACAAGTCCACCGAAGCTGCTTGTCTGTTTTTGAAAGACCTTTACAATATGTTTGAAGACTGGCATTTGGCACTGGCAGCTTACAACTGCGGTGCTGGCAATGTGCGCAGAGCCATACGGCGTTCCGGCGATAAAACCTCTTTTTGGGAAATATACCCTTATTTGCCGAGCGAAACCCGTGCCTATGTCCCTTTTTACATAGCCATGGTTTATGTAATGCGCTATCATGAGGCGCACAATATACCCTACCCCCAAGAAGTAGAGCCATTTTTAAAAAGCGACACCATTCATGTACCCCCCAAAGTAAGCCTGCAACAGCTGGCACAAGGCTTGGAGGTACCGCTCGATACCTTGAAAGCACTCAACCCTCAACTGAAATACTACGCTACCCCCCCCTATGGTTCTCAATTTGTCTTGCGTATTCCGGCACATAAGAAAGAATGGTACGCCTTACACCAAGAAGAAATTTTAGACATCAAGGAAGAAGATATTGTACTGAGTAGTAATACACAAGTGCCAGTACAAAAGGTGGCATATACTCCGGGTGCGCATCAAAAAGCTATCTACCACCGGGTGCAAAAGGGAGAAAGCTTAAACATAATAGCGCAGAAATACGGAGTAAGCACTGCCGCTTTGAAACAATGGAACCACTTGCGAAGCAATAATATCTATCCCAACCAGCGCCTCATTGTTTGGGTTTACCAGCCGCAGGCAAGCGACACCTCTTACTACATCGTGCGCCCCGGCGATACGCTTTGGTCCATAGCTCAGCGCCATAATCTCAGCATAGAGCAACTACGTGAGCTGAATCCCTCGCTCAAAGGGAACAATATAGTAAAAGGGCAACGCCTGCGCATACGCTAAGAAACTTCTTTTTTTATGTCTTCTGCCTTCTTTGCCTTATGAAGAAGCAAAAGCAGAAGACATACATTTTTTGCAAAAGTTTTGTTTTTTTGAAAAAACAGTTCCATACGTCATGAAGAAGACTCAATACCGCTTTTTGTTGGGGGGCATACTTTTGTTGGTTGCCCTCTCTGTTGCTTTTATCTTTTGGCAAGGCAGAAAAAAAGAGACAGCAGGCACACGTCCCACCTACCAACCGGCAGCCAGCGGCACTGTAGGTAAAATACTTGTAAGTATGGACCCCACCGCATGGAAAGCAGGCATTGGCGAACAAGTACGCCATTGCCTACAACTGCCTGTGCCAGGACTACCGCAACCAGAGCCTTTTTTTACATACATGTTCATATCGCCGCCCGATTTCGATGGTTTTAAGATATTCCGTCAGGTGTTGTTTGTAGCCGACCTAAGTGATTCTTCGGCTGCCACTCGCCGCATTTTGCGCCTACTCAATCCCGAAGAGTTGCAGCAGTTCAGCGCCAGCAAGCAAACTGCCACCCTGTTTTTGCAATACGACCGCTACGCCAAAGGACAGTTACTCGTTTTTCTTGTAGGCAAAAACTCCCAAGCCCTACAACGCTATTTACAAGACGAAGCCAGCCAAGAGCAGCTGCTCTTTGTCTTTGAAGACCACTTGACTACTTACATGTCAGAAAGCATTCAAAGAGCCAAAGTGCATGCCGTCAGCCTCATGAATACCCTCAAACGAAAGTTCGGACTTAGCTTCTCACTTCCCCCCAACTACAAAGAAGTGCTGAGCGACAAGGACTTTATATGGATAGGCACAGTTTCTGACAATGCCTATCAAAACATATGGATAAGCCGTCTGCCTCTTCGAGCCAAAGAAATGTATGATACTACTTTTATCATTCAGCACCGCGACCGTATAGGCAAGCACTTTTTGCGCTACAATCCCAAGCGCGAAGGCTCTTTTGTGCAAACCGAAACGCGCGTGCCCCTGCATGTCAGAGATACCCACCTCAACGACATCCCCGTGCGGGAGTATGCAGGCTTATGGGTGCTCGAAAGCCGACGACGTGGCGGCGGATTTGTAGGCTATGCCTTTGAGCATAAAGGCTACTTCTACTACATAGAAGCCTACATTTATGCCCCGAGCAGAGAAAAACTACCCATACTTCGCCGCTTAAAGGGTATTTTAAACACCGTGCAACTGTTTGATAACAGAGAAGAAAGCCCCGTAGCGCTCAGATAAACCTTAATTTAGCAGAACTTTATTCGTTAGTCTCTGCCGCTTGCCGTTGCGGTTTTTGCTTGCTTTCGTCCCTAATAGAGCAAAACTAAACTTTTGGTTCAATTTTTTAGCAAAAAAATTGGACTATAAGTTTAGTTTTTATATTATTGTGTAAGCAAAACTACGAGCAAAACCATGAAAGTGAGCAAAATACTCATAAGAAAAATAGGCTTTTTAAGCGCCTTCATTCTACCGGTGCTTTTAATTGCTGGCTACTATCAAGGGGGCATTGGCTACTTCTACCCTCTCATCTTCGCCTTTGTGTGCATTCCGCTCATGGATTACTATGTGGGTGAAGACCGCTACAACGTTCCCCAATCGCTTGAACGTATCCTAAGCACGGAGCGATATTACCGTTTCATCACGCACAGCTGGGCTTACTTGCAAGTACTATTGGTTATGTGGGCTTGCTGGGCAGCGGCTCAGAACCCGTCCCGTCCTTGGTACGAATGGTTGGGTTTCACACTGAGCACTGGCGTAGTAACTGGCGGCATTGGCATCACCGTAGCGCATGAGTTGGGACACAAAAATAACCGGTACGACCAATGGATGGCACAACTCATCTTGATGACGGTTTGTTATATGCATTTCTTCATTGAGCACAACTATGGACATCATGTGCATGTAGCCACTCCACAAGACCCGGCTACTGCCCGACGCGGTGAATCTTTTTACCGCTTCTGGTGGCGCACGGTGGCGGGCAGCTTCCGCAGTGCATGGAATATAGAAAAAAACAGATTGAATAAAGAAAGAAAAGCCTTTTGGAGCATACACAATCGTATGCTTTGGTATGTAGTGCTGCCCTTGCTTTACGTGGGGTTTGTCTTTGTGTTGGTAAGTGCTTCGGTCAATCGTCTTGCCTGGGAGGTCATTCCTTTCTTCTTTGCACAAAGCATAGTGGCTTTCAGCTTACTGGAAGTGGTCAACTATATAGAACATTACGGCTTGGAACGTCGTCAGCTGCCCAATGGGCGCTACGAACGCGTGCGCCCTATCCACTCGTGGAATGCCAGCCACATGATAAGCAACTTCTTCCTTTTCCAATTGCAGCGCCACTCCGACCACCACGCCTATGCCAGCCGCCCCTATCAAATACTGCGACACTTCGACGAAAGCCCCCAACTGCCGGCTGGCTATCCTAGTATGATTCTACTGGCACTGGTGCCGCCTCTCTGGTTTCGCATCATGGACAAAAAACTCGACGAATGGCAAAGCACCTACGGAGCACCCCCAGCTGCCGCTTAACCCATGCCCTTGTTTGTATTTTTGCCCTGCAATACTTACCTTAGGCAAGAGAAAAAAGAAGCAGTAGCGTAAGAAAAGTGAAGCATGTTGCAATGCTATGCCTTGGGCTGCTTTTAAGTACCAGCAGTCAAGCACAACACAAACAAGTGCACCAGTTCTGGAACGATTTTTATACGGCGGCGCTGGCACAAGATACAGCCCACCTGCAGCGCCTGTGTGCCACCGCCCCCCATGCCGAAGACCTCATTCGTAGCATATTGACCCAACGCTACGAAGGCAAGGAGCATACTCACACCGGGCGCTATGCATATTCGTGCAGCACTACTTGTCTGTATTGCACTCCCCTGCCCCAAACGAACAAGGGCGACTGCAACGCTATTGTGCCCTTTATAATGCAGACAACAAACGACACGAGCATCTGGTCGCCGACTGGGCAGGATGCTTTATCCTGCTGTCGCGCAGTGGCAAACAGTAGACACTTACCCACTGGGAAAATCTCAATGAATGGTTATTCTATGACCCGTAAATACTCAAGCATCTACAAATCCAATTTGTCGTGCAATATTTTGAGCGGAACAAGAAACTTATAGAAGAGCGCTTCCAGCTGCAACAAGACACGCTCTATTACGTAAAATCCATCACCATCGACCAGAAAACACATGTGCAAACCTTCAGTAAGGCATTGAGCATACATCAAAAAGCCCACATCTACAAAACGCTTTATACCCCGAAAGCCTTAGAAAACATAAAAATAAAAAAGCAACTCGGCTCCCGTGCATCATACACCTTGGCACAGGCTTCCATACAAACCAATCGCCGCTTTGAGTATGATATACAGATGGCACAAGCGCCTGAGAATATCCAAAGTATTCGCCCCTTACGCGAAAGCCTGCTTCACATTGTGCAGCAGTAATTTCTATGCTTGCTGTTGCCCCCTTCAATATATCTCAATATCTCAAATCTTGTATATTTGCAGCTGTTTTTCAACAAAAAACAATCATGATACCAAAGGAAATTCAGGTGAAAAACAAAGCCGTAGAAAAGTTATTCACTACCGGCTACGATGTCAGTCCGAAGATGATTGAGGACTTGCTGAACATGGAAGGCATTGAAGAGGACTTGCTGCGTATCTTGCAAGATGCGGCTTCACGCCCTCGTTTTTACGCCGACCTCCCTTTAGATGGTGGGCGACTGGCACCCGTGCATGCCATATTACTGCTGCGCCAGATGCATAGCGACCATGCCACTCAATTGATCATGGAGCTACTACGCGGTGATGCATACACCATGGAGCTTCTCTTTGGCGACACCTTTATGCTCGAAGAGATGTGGCCCTTTATCACTTTCTCTGCCAAAAAGCATTTTCAGACTTATGTAGATATGCTGTATCAGGGCGATATAGACCCCTTCTCTAAATTAGCAGTCAGCAGTGGTTTGGCACAAGCGGTTTTCTATGAGCCAAGTGTAGCAAAACAGGTGGAAAATGCCTTTCGTGAGCTGCTCGAACTGTTTATTGAAAATGCAGATGCACTCAAAAACGAAGAAGCTGTATTTGAAGGCTCAGATGCCGACAGCGACATTGAATTTATATCCAATTTCGCATTGGACGTATCGGATACTGGTTTCGAATCGTTGCGCCCTTTGGTCGAGGAGCTTTTAGACCTGCAAATCATCGATACCGACATTGTGGACGAAGTGGACTTGGACTTCAAAGCACGTAAAAAAGAAATACACCCAATACTGAAAGTGTATGAGACCTTCCGCCTTGAAAACGAGAGCGAGATAGAAAAAGCAACTGACAGCAACGAAAAAATTAAGAAAGGTAAACCAACAGACGAAGCATAAAAGCCCAACAAACAAGAGGGGGACGGCAAATGCCTCCCCCTTTTGCTATTCTTTTTTGTCTCCGGAATGAGGAAGCGGAGAGTTGGCAAGCACACTAATCGGTCGGCGCTCTTTATCGATAGCAACAAAGGTAAATGTGCCCGAAATAGCTTTTTCTCTTTCTTCAGCATACATGCTTTCCACGTAAATATCCACACGCACATCCAGGCTGGTATTGCCTATTTTGACCACTTTGCCCACCAATTCCACGATAGTTCCCGCCGGTATGGGCTTCTTGAATTCAATGCGGTCGCTGGCTATGGTTACCACCGGCAGGCGAGTAAAGCGGGTAGCGGTGATGAATGCCACTTCATCCATCATCTGCATGGCGGTTCCTCCAAAAAGTGTGTCATAGTGGTTAGTAAGGTCCGGAAATACAGCTTTAAAAATACGGGTCTCCGAACGCCTTACCTTTTCTTCGATGTAGTTGCTAAAAACGTGTTGCGGCTGCTGAGATTGTGGTAATTTTTCCATGTCGTGTTTTTTTGAATGTACAAAGATATGAGGAGACGCCTTATATCATTGTTCTACCGACGAAAATGTTTGCAATTCCGGATACAATTTGCAAACAAAGCCCTCATTGCACATCTTTTCTTTATTGTAAACCAGCATGTTACCATCTAAGTCCAACACCACGCCTCCGACCTCTTCCACGATAACCTGCCCAGCTGCCGTATCCCACTCCATCGTGGGTCCGGTGCGCACGTAAATATGGGCTTTCCCTTCGGCTACCCTCGCAAACTTCAAGGCACTGCTCATGGGCACAAAGTGCTTTACTGGCAAGCCGAGTAGCAGCTCTTTGTCTTTGGTGCCCTGGTGCGATTTGCTAATGAGCGCTGTCAAATAAGCCGGCATGGGTGGGCGCTTCAATGCTTGCGGGCGCCCATGGTGTTCGATATAGAAAGCTCCTTGCCCCCGGATGGCATAATAAAGTGTGTCGTAAGCCGGCGCATATAGAATACCAACTACCGGTAATTGCCCTTCGACAAGTGCCACATTGACGGTAAAGGTTTCTTCGCCACGAATGAATGATTTGGTGCCGTCGAGGGGGTCTATAAGCCAGAACTTACCCCAACGCCGGCGCTCTTCATAAGGAAGCATGGGGTTTTCTTCCGACACTACCGGATGCCCACTGTAGCGTTGCAACATATGCGTCAAGACAGTATTCGACTCACGGTCGGCTACGGTCAAGGGCGAATCATCTTTTTTTTGTTCTACTTGTAAATGTGCCGAACGAAAATAGTGCATAATCACCGCACCGGCTTCATATACCGTTTCTATGATTTGTTGTAGTTCTATGTCCATAGGTTAAAACTTGGGGGCTTTACTTTCCGTAAAGTTAAAAATACATAAATGGTTCGAGGTATGAAGTGTCAACGTTTTTTAGTAGCCCTCTTGTTCAGCGGTATTTCTCTTTCGCTCTTTGCTCAAAAAGACCAGCCGTTCCCTGCTTTGGAAGGACGCACAGCAGCAGGTGAAGTCGTGCGTATTCCAGAAGATACACGCGGCAAGGTGAGCCTGCTTTGTCTTGCCTATTCACAAGCGTCAGAAGCTGAACTAGAAACATGGCTTTTGCCTGCTTACAAGTTTTTCTTGGAAGAAAACCACACCGTGTTTGAATCATTATATGACGAAACGCCTCTGAACCTCTATTTCATACCGATGGTACGTGCCATCGTACCCGATAACCAGTTTGAAAAGTTTGAACAGCAGTTCAGGAATATAGACCAAAGCCTGCGGGCGCACGTGCTGCTTTATCATGGCAATATTACGCCCTACAAGCGCTTTTTGAATATGACAGACAAATCAAAACCTTATTTTTTTGTACTGGACAAAAACGGGCGTATAGTACACATCACTTCGGGCGCATATAGCCAAAGTAAAATGGACGAACTGCGTCAAATCATTGAACGATACAGCAACTAAACTCCTACTTGCTTTGCTTTGTCAGTTGCTGTGGGTGGCAGACAGCGCTACCACCCACAGCGACAAAAAAGCTTTGACTACTCTTCATGCACTTCATATTCTATGATTCGATGCCTTTCGAAGTCGTAGAGCGTGAGCATACGCAAAACGAAATAGGCACTCCACAGATTCTGCAAACTGCTCAAGTATTGACGCTGCGCCTCGTTTTGTTCCTGCTTGGCAATATTCAGGTCCGTAAGTTGTATTTGCCCACTGCGAAAACGCTGCCATGCTATCTCGTAGCGCTTGCGTGCCACCTCCCATGCCCGTTGGGCATAGCGTATTTGCTCGCTGTAGATGTTCCATCGCTGCACTTGCAAAATCACTTCCTGCTCAAACTCATTCTGCTCTATTTCAGCTTCGGTCTTGGTGAGGTGATAGTTGGCAAGAGCCGTTTTGATGCGGGCACGCCCCCGCCCCCAGTCAAGGATAGGAATTTCCAAACTTAAACGGAAGCGTTCTTGGTCTTGCACTTTGCGGTAGCTCTCATACAAGGTGGGGGCACTCTTCGACAAACCAAACGAAAGGTAGAGGTCTGCCCGGAAGCCTCTTTCGGCACGTGCTCTGGCTATTTCCCGCTCGGCTTCCAGCAAACGGCGCTGTATATTCAAGGCTTTGGCTCTGTTTTGGCGTGCCTGTTCCAAAGCCATTTGAGCATCGACACGCAACGAAGGCAGCCAGTCGGGCACTTCTAATTGCAGGTCGGTGTCCTCTTCCAAGCGCAAATAGTTTTTCAACTGCAGCAAATGGTAGTTGTACTCATACTGTGCCAAGTCTCGTGCATTGCGGCTGTTCAGATAATACAATTCTATTTCGAGCAACTCCACTTCCGATATTTTACCTAAATCAAAACGTGCGCGCGCAATGCTGTAGAGCGTGTCGGCATTTTTGTAATTGAGCGTGGCTATTTCGAGGCTTTTTTGTGCCAACAGCGTATTGAAAAAAAGTTCGGTGGTCTTGACAGCTATCATCTCCATTGATTCATCGAAACGGCGCCTACTTTCTTCGTAGCGTAGGGGCTCAATGCGCTGCTGCCACAACAGGTGGTTATACCCCCAAAGAGGCTGGCGAATACCCACCACCACCGGATAAGCAAGGTAAGAAGTGGTATTGATGGGCGAGAGCACGTCGATACGGCTCAGCTGTGAACTGACGAAGAAGGTACCCCCCGTAGGCACTAACGGCTGCTCGAGTGCCATCTCGGCAAAAGAACTTGCCAAGCTGCGGGCGCGGAAAGTCTCAGTACCGTCGTTTTGAATCACTGGCACGATGGTGCGACTCAAGTCGGGCAAGTCGCCCCGAAAAGTCAGACGAGGGCGCAAGCTTGCCTGATGCATACGGAATGCCCAATAGTTGTTAATCCATTCGTTGCGATTCTTTTCGTAGTCGAGCGAGGTTTTTTGAGCCCGCTCAATGGCATCCGGCAGACTCATCACCCATGGTTGAGCTTGCACTGTACACAATGGTAGCAGCAGCGAAGAAATGATAGCGAGTAGTCTCATAAGCTTGAATCAGAAATCCAAGATAGTAAATTCTACACGCCGGTTCAGGGCACGCCCTTCTTCGGTATCGTTCGGGGCAATGGGGCGCTCCATACCCCAACCTTTCACCTCTATGCGCCGTGGGGCGATTCCTTTCGACAGCAGGTAGCTGCGTACTGCCTCTGCACGTGCCAGCGACAGGCGCTGGTTGTAGTCGCTCCTCCCCACATTGTCGGTATGCCCGCTGATGAGAATACGCATGGAAGGATTTCGGCGCATGATGTCTGCCAGCAGGTCCAGCTCCTCATAGGAAGCTTTCTTCAAAGTAGCCTTGTCGAAGTCAAAGTAGATATGGCGCAACACGATGGTTTCGCCCTTCTTCAAAGGTTGTGGTTGCGCTTTGATAGTCAATGCTGTGCTGTCGGGCACAATGTCTTCTATAACCGGATAGTTGCCAGGCGTGTGTATTTCCACACGATAGCGTCGTTTGGGCAAATGGAGGAGGGTGTCGCCGGTGAATGTACCTTGTTGTTCTTGCTCCCCTTCGGCTTTCAGGTGCAGTTCTGCCTCGATGGTTGCAGGCACTTCTATGCTTACTACTATTTCGTTGCTGTCGGGTAGCTCTTCCACAAAAACATCATCAATGTAGTAATAAGCCGAAGAAGCCGCTGCAAAAGGGCGTTCTTTCAGCTTAGAACGCTCTTTGGTGTAGAAATTCCCAATCAAAAGATATTGATAATCTTGGTCAGCACGAAAGACCCCTTCGAAGAGCGTCCAACCTCCTGTATAGTCTAAGATGTTTTCCATGCGCAAGTGCGCTTCGGTAGCCAGTGTGTCGGCATAGGGGGCATTGCTAAAACGCAAGCCCATATTGTTGGAGGCATAGCCCGAATAACTATAAGCCAGCGAAAGCCAATAGCCTGCCCGGTAGCGCTTGCCTTTGCGCAGGGGACGGCTCAACTTCACAGCTATCATCTCATTGGGCACCGTAGGATGATAAGAAGCCAAGCCGGCGTAATTACCCCCACTATGTGCCACCATACTGCCGAAATAGTTGCCCGGTGTCTTAATGGCAGAATTGGAAGTGCAAGCAGCCAGAAAGTCGGGAGTACCACGTACACCAAACCAAGGCACTGCCCGTGCAATCTCGCCATACTTTGTGGGGCAGCGGTCATACTGCTCAAAGCCGGGGTTGGGCACCAGATTTTGCGCCCCAGCAACACATACGCACAAATACGAATACAAAAAGCAAAAAAGTGTCCTCATAGCTCAATCACAAGGTAGCATTTATAAAGAGTTAACGCAAAAAAGAATACGAGCGTTGCCGGCATGGATTCAACGCACTCCAACGATGGTGCCTTTTTATTATATTTGCCTTGAATTTAAAGAAGAAGCAGGGAATGTTGTACGTATCCAGAAGAGAACACTTCAACGCAGCGCACAAGCTTTACAACCCCAAGTGGAGCAAAGAAGAAAACGAAGCGGTTTTTGGTCCTTGCGCCAACGAAAATTGGCACGGTCATAACTTCGAGCTCATCGTAACGGTCAAAGGATATCCCAATCCCGATACTGGCTTTGTGGTAGACCTCAAGAAGCTCAGCCGTCTCATTCGTGAAGAAGTCATCGAAAAGCTCGACCACAAAAACCTCAATCTCGACGTGGACTTTCTGCGCGACAAGTTGCCCAGCTGCGAAAACATTATCAAAGAGATTTGGCATATCCTCGAACCCAAAATACCCACATTGGCACCGAACAATTACGCCCGCCTTCATGCCTTGCGCCTCTATGAAACCCCTAACAATTATGTAGAATATTTTGGCGAGAAATAAAAAATATCAGCCTGCCATGCGCATATTAAAAGAAATACCCCACGAACACTGCAAAATCACCTTGCTTACATGGAATCAGAAGTACATTGTAAAAATAGAACAAGGACTTTTGGAACAAATCTATAAAATCAGCGAGGTGGAAGTGATGAGCCCCGAAGAAGTAGAGCAAGCCGTCTTGCGCGAAGACTTCATGGCGAAGGTATTACACCGATTTGAAGAAATGCATCAGGACTGGTATCAAACCTTGGACATATAAACAAACGAACTACAGCTATGACTTCAAAAAAACAACTGAGCAAAGAAGAATTTCTTGACCTCTACAAAGCCACTTTTCGCCTACCTACCCAATGGGGCGAACTCGACCTTGGCGGTCATATAAACAATGTGGTGTATATGCGCTACTTTGAGTCGGGGCGCGTGGCTTATCTGCAAAAAATAGTTGAAAACAAACGCTTTGACTTCACCCCGGTAGGTCCCGTGCTGGCAAGCATCGAAGTGCACTACAAAGTGCCTTTGTTCTTCCCCGACACCATTACCATAGGTACCCGCGTCATCAACATGGACGAATACAGCCTCATCATGGAAGCCGCCATTTGGAGCGAACAGCACCGCCGCATCACCACCGAAGCCAAGGCTCGCTTGGTGTTTTATGACTTTCGCACACAACAAAAAGCACCCATCCCACAAGAAGTGGTCGAAGGGATTACCGCCCTGGATGGCATAGAACAGCAGCTGCAAGGCTAAACCTTCTGCCTCATCGGCTTGTTTCTCTTAAAACGAAAGCAATGAAAAGTATTTCCTCGATTCAAGCCCTCATAGAAGCACAAGAATACATACAGGCAGAACAGGCGCTCTCGAAGCTGATAGCTCAAAACCCCAACACCCAGCTTTTTTATTTACGTGCCAAGTGCTACTACCGCCTCGAACGCTTCGAAGACGCCATCGCCGACTACGACCGCCTTTTATCGCAACAGCCCTCTGCCGACGGCTTTTATGAACGGGGCTTAGCAAAATACATGGCAGGGCGCTCTATCGAAAGCCTCGAAGACTTCGACCGAGCAGTAGAGCTTGACCCTGACTATGCTTTCCGTTATGCCAGCCGTGGCTTTATCAAGGCAGCCTTGGGCATGGTAGAAGCTGCCATCGAAGACTATCAGAAAGCTATAGAGCTGGACCCCGACGACGCCATCAACCACAACAACTTGGGTTTGCTCTACGAGCAGTTGGGCATGCCAGAAGCCGCCATCAAACATTTCCGTAAAGCCGACGCCATCGCCGGGCTGCCCGAAGGAAAGTACATCTCTCAACAACGCCCCCATACTCCCCAATTTATCAACATACCCAACGAGGCAACGCCCACCGCTACCAATCGCTGGCAAATCATCAAAGAAGTATTCTGCTCTGCTGCGCGCCGCAAGGAGTTCTTCCGCTTTGTGGCGCAGAAGTTGGGTTTAGGCAAAAAAGAAACAAAGGCATGAAGCTTTCGGCTCAAAAAGTATTTATCACAGGTGCCACCGGTTTAGTAGGGCAGTATTTCGTACGTCGCCTGCTACACGAAGGCAGCGAGGTGTGGGCACTGCATCGCCCACAAAGCAAGCTACCCTTTTCAGAAAGCGAGCAGAAGCAAATACGCTGGATAGAAGGCGACCTGAACGACCCCATCGCGTTGGCAGAGCAATTGCCCGAAGGGGCAGTGGTGATTCATGCAGCAGCAAAAGTATCATTCAATCCCAAAGACAAAAAAGAACTCTACCGCACCAACATACAAGGGACTGCCACCCTGATAAATGCCTGTCTGGAAAAAAAATGCCTTTACTTTCTGCATATTAGCTCGGTGGCTGCCTTGGGGCGTACCCCCGGACAAGAGCACATCGACGAGCAAAACCAATGGGAAGAAAACAAGCTAACCACCCATTATGCCCGTTCGAAGTTTCATGCCGAGATGGAAGTGTGGCGTGGCTACGCCGAAGGGCTGCCCGTGGGCGTGCTCAATCCCTCGCTTATCTTAGGATGCGGCGACTTGCATCGCAGCAGCACCCAACTGTTTCGTTATGTAATGGAAGGAAGAAAGTTTTACCCACTCGGTAGCCTCAATTATGTGGATGTGCGCGATGTGTTGGAAGCAGGTATACGCCTCATTGAAAACGAGATTACAGGCGAGCGCTTCATACTCAATGCGGGCACTATTGCCTATCGCGACTTTTTCGGTATGGTAGCCCAAGCCCTTGGTAAAGAAGCTCCCCGCTACGCTGTACGCCCATGGATGAGCGAAATAGCGTGGCGTCTGTCTGCTCTCTACAGCTTCATTAGCGGGCGTGCGCCGCTCATTACCCGCGAAACAGCTCGCATCTCACAAGAGCATTTCAGTTACGACGGCAGCAAAATACAAAGTTTCTTGCCAAACTTTCGTTATACTCCCCTTGCAGACACCATCCGTTGGGTAGTCTGCCATCTGACAGCCACGCCCTTTGCCCCTCACAATACCTCTATGGTTTTGAGCAAATGACGCTTATTGATTTTGTATTTTTTCTTCCGAAAAACGCGGCATAAAATGCCTGCTCCTACCAGCGAAGAAGAAATGGTGATGTTTTCCGCCGTGATTCGGTCGTTTCCGTTTTCATAGTTGCGAGGATTGAGCGTGTCCATCAGGAAGTAACCTACCCCTGCCACAGGAAAAACAAAAGCCCCCTGATGCAAAAACCATGAACGCGAAGGCACCACCACCGCCTCTATTTGTTTAATGGGTACCTTACCCGCCTCCGTTACAATAATGGTATCGTTCTTGATACCCAAAATCTCTGCATTCCAGCGGTCGCCGCCCATGTAAAAAGCGATTTCATCACCTACATAGTAGCGTATCCGTTTCACCATGCCGGGCTTGTCGAGCGCCAAAAAGAATTTTTCCTTTTCCAGCCTCTCCACCGGCGTTTGGGCATGCACAATTTCCCCCACAAAAAACAACAGTAGCCAACAGGTAAGCAATCGCATAAAAGACATAGTGCTTAGCGTTTGATTTCATATAAGATAACAATTTTTTCTTCGGGCAAGGTCAGCAGCTCTATAAATTCCTCGCTTAAAATCAACTGGTTTGCCTGTGCCCATTCTTGCGCCGCCCGGTGCAGCTCATAAGGACGGGGTGCCCAAAGCGGATGGGCAAGCACGCGTAACTCTATTCGGTCGCCTTCGATAGCTTCAACATCATAACCAACAGGCAACTTAGGGGGTAGGCTGTCGGTCAATATCCCTATACGCACAGGCAAAGGCTTGCCCGGCTCGGGTTCGTAGGGATATGCCGCTGCCCATGCCGATATATGGTACCCCTGCCAGTCGGCTTGCACCTGCCGGCGAAGCGCTTTCAGACTGTCGGAAGGCACTCTTCCTTCATACAGACGATACAAAAAGTAATGTTTCGGCAGGGATACCCGGCGGATTTCCGGCGGCAAATGTCCGCCCATGCCCAAGTAAGCGGCAGTTACCACTCCGGCTATAAGCAACACCACTATCAGTAGTTTTCGTAACATATTCATAAAAAATAAATTGGCTTCAAAGATAGCAATATTCAAAATTTGTTTATATTTGCAGTCCGTTAAAGGAGAAAGCAATCATCAATCACCTTAGAACATAAGTGAGTCATGGAAGATTTGATAAAATTCGTAGAATCGGAATACGCTCAGCGCCGTGCCGAAATGCCCGACTTCAAAGCCGGTGACACCGTACGCGTACATGTGAAAATTGTAGAAGGTAACAAAGAGCGCATTCAGGTATATGAGGGCGTAGTCATTCAGCGCCGCCACCCCAACACCAACGGTGAAACCTTTACTGTAAGAAAAATATCTGGGGGCATTGCCGTAGAGCGTATTTTTCCCCTTTTGTCGCCTTCTATTGAAAAGATAGAGCTGGTACGCCGCGGACGCGTACGCCGTGCTCGCATCTACTACATGCGCAACAGAAAAGGCAAAGCTGCCCGTATCAAAGAATTGCGCGACTAACATTGGCGTTGCCTTCAATAACAAGAGGTGCTTTCTGGTAAAGAGAGCACCTCTTGTTCTCTTTTTAGCAACGACAGCCGTTTCTTAATGCTTTGTCTTCTCACTTTCATTTACTCTTCTTCAACACCGCCCCTCTGCCCTTTCTCTTTATCAGCATTTCCCTTTTGAGCCTATTTGTGCCCCTTCAAGGCTTTCTACGATTTCTACAGGCTTGTCATTTTTTATTTCTTAAAAATACTACGCATCAAACAATAAATAGAAATAAAGCAAAAAACATTGGTAGCTGCTTAAAAGGCGAGGCTTCGTATTTCAAAGATGGTTTTGCGGTAGCAGAAAGTGCGGTTCTTTGAATCAAGTTTTGTAGTAAAAGTTCCGCTCTTCTTGGGAGCTAAATTTAATTTTTTTAATTTTTGCCTATGCTGAAGCACATCCGGAATATGCCACACTTTTTATGTAGCACCCCACCGAGCCTTTTTTGTCATGGCATACTCGCAGGCTAAATTGGTAAAGATTATTCTGTATTTTTAGTTAATTTCTGCGTATTTTATATGGGGCAAAAAATTTTTTTGGTTTCACTCAAAAAATCCAATGCAATGAAAACGTTTATTTTAAGTCTTTTTCTGCTTGTGCTTGTACACGCTGTGAATGCTCAATTTGGACGTCCCCCATTTTACTCCCCAGGTGCTAGTTACATGCTTATTGCCAATAAAAACAAAAAAATAAACAAAGTATATGATGGTGTAGTTTTTTTAGAAGATGGTGGTGAAATTAAAGGTGCCGTAAAATTTAGTCAAAATGGCAAAGTTACGGTCAAGACGGAAAACGACTGCACTTTTACAGCTGTTGAAAACGCAATCAAAGTTCGCCTATTTGAAGCCGATACAAATTTAATTCCTCAAAATTATACAGATTATTTTTACTTGAAAATTGAGAAAACACCCAAGTGGTATAGACAACTTGTTGATGGAAAAGTGAGCTTATATGACCAGACTACTTATTGCAATGAGGTACCCAATTATTTTAACATAAAGCAGGCAAGGAGATGCTTATGAAAGCACTTTTAATTTTTGGTCAACGAGCTACGAGGCAGACTTAGTGAAAGCTATGAACCGAGTTTTCAACACAAACTAAAGAGCTCATTGATACGTTTAGAGCGTTGGCTTCCAATTGACGGCAATTCACTTGTTTGAGAAACTGCTGTGCAAAAAACGTCGAATGCACACTAAAGAAGACAACACAAGCTTTTTCAAAAAAAAAGCGACACTTGGTCAAGTGTCGCTTCACGATGGTGGGTTCTGCAGGATTCGAACCTGCGACCCCCTGCTTGTAAGGCAGGTGCTCTGAACCAACTGAGCTAAGAACCCGCTTTCCTTAACGTGGAAGCAAAACTAAGGCAAGCTTTTGTTTTGTGCAAATTATTGCCAAATTTTTTCTTCATAAGAAACACAATCGGCTCAAAAGCAAAGTTTTGAGCCGGTGCTTACACAAAGCATTGCAAGCATTTATTACAGCTTCGACAAGATAGAACGCAACGAGACCGCCTCGCCTATGATGCGGGGCAGCTCAGCAATAGGCACGCGCTCTTGTTCTGTAGTGTCGCGATGGCGCAGTGTTACGGTGTTGTCTTCCATGGTTTGGTAATCTATGGTAATGCAGAAGGGCGTACCTATCATGTCTTGACGGGTGTAGTTTTTGCCTATAGCCCCCCGCTCTTCATAGATGGTATTGAAATCGTAGCGCAGCAGGTTGAACACCTCGCGTGCTTTTTCGGGCAAGCCGTCTTTGCGCACCAAGGGAAATACGGCTGCCTTGATTGGGGCAATGGCAGGGTGGAACTTCAGGTACACACGTTTCTTCTCGTTGCCTTTGGCGTCTATCCCCACATCTTCGGTATAGGCATTGCATAAAACAGCCAAGAAAAAGCGGTCTGCACCAATAGAGGTCTCAATCACATAGGGGATATAGCTTTCCTTTATTTCATCATCAAAATAGCGCAGTTTTTTCTTTGAGTATTGTTCGTGGTTGCGCAAGTCGAAATCCGTGCGCGAATGGATGCCCTCCAGTTCTTTAAAGCCAAAGGGAAACTCGTATTCAATATCGAGAGCGGCATTGGCATAGTGTGCCAGCTTTTCGTGTTCGTGAAAACGCAGCTTGTTTTCTGGCAAGCCAACGGCACGCAAAAAGTCATAGCGTTTTTGTTTCCAGTATTCGTACCACTGCATTTCTTCACCGGGACGCACAAAAAACTGCATTTCCATCTGCTCGAACTCGCGCATGCGGAAAATAAACTGACGTGCCACGATTTCGTTGCGGAAAGCTTTGCCTATTTGCGCAATGCCGAAAGGTATTTTCATGCTGGTGCCTCGCCCTGTTTTTTGCACATTCAAAAAGTTGACGAAGATACCCTGGGCGGTTTCGGGGCGCAAGTAGATGGTCATGCTGTCGTCGGCTACGGCGCCGGCTTTGGTAGAAAACATAAGGTTGAACTGCCGCACTTCGGTCCAGTTGGCAGTGCCCGACACAGGACAGACGATGTTTTCATCAATGATGAGCTGCCGCAGCCCCTCGAAATCTTCGCGGTTAAGCAGTTCGTTCATCTTGTCGAGCAGGGCTTGTGCCCGGGCGTCATCGCCTGCTTGGCGATATTCTTCAGCTTTGGCTTCTATGAGGTGGTCCACACGGTAGCGCTTCTTGGAGTCTTTGTTATCTATGAGGGGGTCGTTGAAGCTGTCCACGTGCCCGGAAGCTTTCCAAGTGGTAGGGTGCATGAAAATAGCAGCATCCAAGCCCACTACGTTTTCGTGCAGTTGGGTCATGGCTTTCCACCACAGCAGCTTGAGATTGTTTTTGAGTTCTACGCCGTTGGGTCCGTAGTCATAAACTGCCTGCAAGCCGTCGTAAATTTCGCTGGAAGGAAAAACGAAACCGTACTCCTTGGCATGCGATACAATTTTCTGCAAGTTGGCTTCTTCCAAAGTCAATGGTTGCTGCTTCTTCGACATATGGTTTTGCTTTTTGTATTCTGCATCTTTTTAAAAAACAAAAATAAGCGAATTTTAAGAAAGCAACGCTGCCTATCCCTAAAAAAGGCAACACCGCTTGGCTGTTTCAACGTATTACCTTGTACAATACGAAGCGGATATACAAGCGATGGAATTCAATATGCAGTCTTTTGTTTCTTTATTTCGTTTAAGGCATTGCCTTCTTTTTTGTGCTATAGGGCTATGGACAAGCGTATGGGAAAGCAAGTCGGCACAAGCCCAAAGCCCTTGTTTTTATGCCAAAGACTACCCGGCAGGTGCTACACGCATACGGGCATGCGCGCCTTTCAGCATTGAGTTGATTGACTGCACCGGCGGTGGGCAAAACATAGCCTATCGATTTCAGGAAGGGGGTGTACGCACGCCATCCAATACGTTTACCTACACCACGCCGGGCATCTATAGCATCACGCAGTATGGTAATTTCCCCGACAGCAATGGAGGTTTTATCGGCGACAGCCTCACCAAAAGCAATTACGTGGAAGTACTGGCAGTACCCGTGCCGCCAATACGCATGGAGCGTTGCAACGGCAGGCGCCTGCGCATAACGGCAGCCGCTACCCCCTATGAGCAGTATGTGGTGAATTGGGGCGACGGCAGCCCCCTGCAAATGCTGCTGCCCGGTAGTAGCCTTACTCATGTCTATGCCACAGCCGGCAACTACACGCCCATTGTGCGTGGCGAGTACATCCTCAATCGCACCGACGGGCAGAACTGCGGCAAAGACACTACTTTTACGCTTAGCATCTACGAAGACATCAGCAATCTGAATTTCAACTTTCAGATGCAAGTACAAAGCCCCTTGTCCGTTTGTAAGGGGCAAGTGCTGCTTTCTTGGCAAGGTCTGCATGCCGATTGGCAATACGATTTGGAAGTATCGCGCAACAACGGCGCTTATGAGCCTGTCTTGCATATCGAAAACAGCACCGCCACTTCGGTAGAATACGTGTGGCAAGGCAATACGCTCACGCAAAGCCTGCGCTTCCGGCTTACAGTACGCAATGCCTGTGGAGAGTCGGTCTCTTTTGTCTCTGCCACTTACAGCCCGCCTCTTACCCAGCTACCTGTGAAAGTGCGCAATTTGCAGCTTTCGTTCACAAACGACAACCGCCTGCAGGCAAATTGGCGCAACGACGAAAGCGTTTACGCTGAACTGCAAGAATTGGAGTTGTGGCAAAATGGTCAAGCCACAAACAACCTGCCCAACAGTGGCACGTTCACGAGCCAAGCCCCCTTGACAGCAGCCGTATGTTGGCAACTAAGAAAAAACAGCGACTGCGGCACCATTGCGCTCAGCGATTACATCTGCCCCTTATGGCTTGAGGTGAACCCACAGGGGCAAAACGCCTACCGTTTGTCGTGGCGCCCCTACCGCCGCAACGACACGGTCATAAGTCAGACTTACGAAATAGTAGTCAGCGATGAAGCGGGCAATGTATTGGAACGCTTCGCGGCAGGTAGTGTCTTACAAAGCGACTTCTCGCCCGCCGACACCCAACAGCAGTTGTTGTATGTGCATATAGAAAGCGTTCTGCCGAGCGGCTTTGTCAGCCGTTCAAACCGCCAGCGCATTGAACGCCCCCTGCAGCTGCATTTCCCTACTGCCTTCACGCCGAATGGAGACGGTTTAAACGACACATTCCATCCCAAAGGAGCATTTGTGCGCCGCTACCGCCTGCAAATCTACGACAGCAAGGGCAGCCTGCTTTTTGAAAGTAGCAACATAGAACAAGGATGGGACGGCGCCCAAGCCCCTCCGGGCAGTTATCTGTACCATGCCACAGCCGAAGACTATTTGGGCAGAACCTACCATTTTCAAGGAGTGCTTACACTCATACGGTAGCAGATTGGGGTTTTCTTATCCCAAAACTCAAACGAAAACAGATACATCAAAGGTAGCTTGTCATCTACAAGCGAAGCGAGTGGGAGCGCTCAATCAAACCATATTACAAGAAGCAAAGAAGTCTTCCATTGACGCTTGCAATCACTCGAAATGATACAGAGAAACGCTTTACAGAATAGCAACAGGCGCTTTTTGTGAAGAAAGCGCCTGTTGAAGCTTTCCCAAAGAAACAGAAAAAGCGTTTGGCAAGCTGTTTTAGGGCTTCGCTGCCGGGGCATCGTCTTCATAGCGACGCAACTTTACGCCGAAACTAAGCACTTCAGGCAAAGGGTCTTCGCGCATGTATTGCTGTATGAGATAGACATACTTGCCGGGCGCAGGGAATTCGTATGCTGGCAAGGCAATGAGCTCATGCTCGAAGATGTCGCCCAGATTGGTACCATAAGGCTCGCCCGTTTTGGGGTCCATCAATACAATATGCTGCAAGTTTTTGGCAAGTACCTTACCGGCACTGTCCACAATGCTGTATTGCACATACATGTTGTAATAGGGGTAGTCCAGAGTATTGCGTATGTGGTAGTACAAGTCGTATTTGCCGGCTTGTGCTACGGGCAATTCAAAGCGCAGCACGGAATCGGCATACCACTTACCGCCGGGCAGAGAGTAGATTTTTTCATAAACGAGGCGGTCGTCGCTGCAAGCAGAGAACAGAAAAAAGCCCAACAAGCAAAAGAGCAAAGATTTAGCAATCTTCATAGGCAAAGATTTATGATTTATCATGCCGACGGTTGTTGTTCCGTCGTTGGTGGTTACGTTTTTTTCTGCCGGATGAAGCGTTTTCATCATTGCTTGCTTCGCTTTTTTGAGCTTGGTCATGAGCAGTATTTTTGCCATTTCCTTCTTGTTGTTTCTTGCGGTTCTTGCTCTTTTTGCGGCGTTTCTTTTTAGGCTTGGCATCTTCGCTCTCTTTCATGTGCTCTTCTATGCGCTCAAGGTCTGTGCTGATGTCGTTTTCTATAGCCTCGTCGTCGTCGAGCAAAGTTGTTTCCTGCAGGAGTTCAGGCATCTGCCCTACCTCGTTCATTTTCATGATTTCACGCACACGCTCTACGCTCAGAGGATACCAAGTGCTCTCGTTCTCGTAGGAAAACCAAAGTATTTTCTTGAAGATATCGGTTTTACGCAGGTAAGCATCGCCTTTGGCTGTTTTGAGCACTTCCACCTCAGGGATGTCTTTGAGGGCTTCTACGTAGGTGTCTAACTCATAGTTGAGACAGCACTTCAGGCGCCCGCATTGCCCCGACAACTTGGCGGGATTGAGCGACAGGTTCTGATAGCGCGCCGCCGAAGTGGCTACGCTCTTGAAGTCGGAGAGCCAAGTAGAGCAACAGAGCTCGCGCCCACAGACTCCAATCCCCCCCAAACGGGCAGCTTCCTGACGCAAGCTTATTTGCCGCATCTCTACACGTATTTTGAACTCCGAAGCCAAGATTTTAATCAGCTCGCGAAAGTCCACACGCCCGTCAGCGGTATAGTAGAAAGTAGCTTTGGTTTGGTCTGCCTGATACTCTACGTCGTTGAGTTTCATTTGCATGCCCAATTCGCGTATAATCTCACGAGTGCGAAAGAGCGTGGGCATTTCCCTGTTTTTGGCTTCTTGGAATTTCTGCATATCTGCCTCAGTAGGCAGGCGCAGGATGCGGGGCAGTTCGGCATCTTCTGCCAGTCGTTGTTTGCGCATCTGCAGACGCACCAATTCGCCCCGCAACGATACGTAACCGATATGGTAGCCAGTGGGCATCTCTACGACCACCGGGTCGCCGGTTTCCAAAGCAAAGCCTTCGGAATTACGGAAAAACTCTTTTTTTCCGTTTTTGAAGCGTACTTCCACGACGTCGAATGGTTCGTCGGGGGGAATATCCAGATGGCTGAGCCAATCAAATACATTCATTTTATTGCATCCGCCGGTGGCGCAGCCGCCATTGCTCCGGCAGCCTGCGGGTTTGGCGGTACCACAGTTCGTACAAGCCATAGTCATTCTACGGTTTTTAAAGGGTTAAGTACTTACCTCCAACAAGGTAAATACGGTTTTAGTTTTGCCGCGAAGCCTCTGCTTCTTGCTCGTAGCGCTCCAAGTCCAAGCCTATGTCGCGACGATAATACTTGTTACTGAAGCGGATGGTTGCGGCTGCTTTCATCGCCAACTGACGTGCCTGCGGCAGGGTCTCTGCCAGAGAGGTTACTGCCAACACACGCCCGCCTGCAGTCAGTATTTGTCCTTTGCCGTCTTGGCGGGTGCCTGCATGAAAAATGATAGCTTCTTCCACTTCGTCGAAGCCTTCGATGACTTTGTCTTTTTCATAGGTTTGAGGATAGCCCTGCGATGCAAGCACCACAGTTACCGCGGTGTAAGGGCTGATTTGCAGGCTTTGATGCTTGAGGGTGCCAGCAGCCGTGGCGTCAAGCAGCTCCAGTAGGTCCGACTCGATGCGCGCAAAAACGGCTTGCGTTTCGGGGTCGCCCATGCGCACATTGTACTCAATCACATAAGGGTCGCCATTGACGTTCATTAAACCAAGAAAAATGAAGCCGCAGTAAGGGGCTTGCTCTTGTTGTAAACCTTGCAGGGTAGGGCGTATGATACGCTCTTCTACCTTGCCGATGAAGTCTTTATTAACAAAAGGTACCGGCGACACTGCCCCCATCCCTCCGGTATTCAAGCCGGTATCGCCCTCGCCTATGCGCTTATAGTCTTTAGCTTCGGGCAACACGAGATAGTCTTTGCCGTCGGTAAGCACAAACACCGACACTTCTATGCCTTGCAAAAACTCTTCTACGACTACCTTGCGACTTGCTTCGCCAAATTTGCCCGAAAGCATGGCTTTCATCTCTTCAACTGCCTGTTCGTGGCTTTCGCATATAAGCACCCCTTTGCCTGCTGCCAGCCCGTCGGCTTTCAAGACCACAGGCAAAGGATGTTGCTGCAAATAGTCGAGCGCTTGCTGCAGCTGCCCTGCTTCGAAGGTGCGATAGCGGGCGGTGGGAATGCCATAGCGCTGCATAAACTGCTTGGCGAAGTCTTTGCTACCTTCCAAACGGGCAGCTTTCTGTGAAGGTCCCACTATTTTCAGTCCTTTGAGTTGCGGTTGGGCTTCCAGCACATCGCGGATGCCTGCCACCAAAGGAGCTTCTGGACCGGGCACCAGCAAATCAATGCTTTTTTCTTGGCAAAAGCGGGCAACCGCCTCAAAGTCCATGGGGTCTATGTTCACATTTTGAGCATGCCGGGCAGTGCCAGCATTGCCCGGCGCAACAAACAAAGCCTCGCAAAGCGGGCTTTGTGCTATTTTATATACGAAGGCGTGCTCTCTGCCGCCACTTCCTAAAACAAGAACTCGTGCCATAGAAGTTATAGTTAGTGAAGGTTATTTGGATGGTTAAGAATCAGATGCGTTCAGATTTTGACTTTTTTTCAAATAGCCCTCGGTCGAAAGGCTCTCTTCGAGCAACATGAAAAAGGTATTCATGATGCGCTCACGCTCAATGCTGAGGTATTTCTGCAACAAAGAGCTTTTGTGATAGACCAGCTGCATGATGCCATTTGCCATAGCCCACAGACACTTCGACACTACCTGCGGGTCTATTCCTTTTTTGATGCTGCTGTCTTGTATGCCCCACTCAATACACTCAGCCAAGATGTCGTCCATGTGCAGCATTTCGCGCTCCAGAGCTTCGTCCAGTTCGAAGTTGTCGCCAGAGGTAAAGTAGGCAATGACCTTGTAATAATCGGGGTAGCGCGTAGCAAAATCAAAGTAAGCATAACCAATGGCACGCACTTTATCTACTCCCTTTTCATGCCCTTCGATGGCTTCACGCAGTTGTTTCTGCAATATTTCGTTGCCTTTTTGGGCTATGGCAAAGAACAATTCGTCTTTAGTTTTGAAATAGCTGTAAAGGGTGGCTTTGCTTAGCCGTGCCCGCTTGGCTACGTCATCCATAGTAGCTTGGCGAAAGCCTTTAGTAAAGAAAACCAATTCTGCCGCTTTAAGAATCGCTTCCCTTCGATTTTGCTTCGCCTGTTCACGTCTCGATAGAGTCTTTGACATTTTCCCTAACTTTGAAGGACAAATCTACAAAATTTATAGAGGAAGGGCATGCCTTCGGCTTAACTATAAAAGTAAAACGCTTAGCAATCTGCACCAAAAAAACAGGACGTTATGCAACAGTGGGAAAAGTTATTGAACGAAAAAAAGTTAAGCATAGAGGAACAACAACGCCTGTGGGACTTTCTGAGCCACTACATCACACCACGACGAAAAACACTTTTTCAAGAAAAAATAGCCCATAGAACTTATCACATCACTGTAGTCGTAGAAGACATTTACCAAGAACGCAACGCCAGTGCGGTGGTGCGCTCTGCCGAATGCTTCGGGGTGCAGTCAGTGCATATCATCGAAAACCATAACGAGTACAAAATAGCCAAAGGCATAGCCAAAGGAGCAGACAAATGGGTGGACCTGCACATCTATGACCAGAAAGAGCAAAACAATACCGAAGTGTGTTTACAATCACTCAAAGCCCAAGGCTATCGCTTGGTGGCTACTACCCCTCACCAAGACGACTGCTATATTCACGAATTAGACCTGCGCTACCCTACGGCGTTTATCATGGGCGGCGAAAAAGACGGACTCACCCCCACCGCCATGGAGATGGCTGATGCCTACGTGAAAATACCCATTTATGGCTTTACCGAGAGCTTCAACCTATCGGTAGCCACTGCCATCATTTTGTATGAAAGCACACGCCGTCTGCACCAATCGGATATAAAATGGCAACTGAGCGAGGAGTTGCGCTTGCGCAAGCTGATTGAATGGACTCTCAAGAGCGTATCGGACGCCAACAAATTGCTGGCACGCTTCTTCGAAGAACAAGCAAGCAATGCCAATTAAAACCCAAGCAATGGACATATCCAAGAAAAAACCAGTTTATCCCATTCAGGGTTTTTTGCGCAAATATTTGTGGCACTACGACCGTGTCAGCCGCTTGCCTCTGCTCTACGACGACCTGCTGCACTATCAAGAGAGTTTTCCGGTCATTGACCAATCGGGCAATGATACCCTCTGGGAGAGTGTCATTTATCCATCGTATATGTACGAAGAACTGAACCGGAAACTCACGACCATCTACGCCATTTTGCGCACCGACGGCGACATGGCTTTCAGCGAACACCTGTCGGTAGACCGCATCGACTACTGCACCTTTGGCAATTCCAATCCCTTCCGCATTCGTATCATCAACCGCTACAACGACAACTACGATTATTTCTATGTGAAGCGTGCCGATGCCTCGCGCATTTATGGTCTGGAGCTGGAGCACCTGCTCTCGCCCAATCGAATCAACTTTTTGGTGTTTCGCGACACGCTCATCGAAGAACACATTGCCGGCATCCCCGGCGATGCCTTCATCAAACGCTACCTTGAACGCCCCGAAACCAACTTGGTGCGGGTTGCCAAGGAGTTCGTCAAATTCAACGAGCGCTGTTTTGTACGCCTTCTGGGCGATATGCGTGCCTACAACTACGTGGTGGACATCACCCCCGACTTCGACAACGAGCAGTACCGCATCCGTGCTATAGACTTCGACCAACAGTCTTACGAAGGGCGCTACCGCCTCTACATGCCGCAGTTTTTCAAAGAAAACTATCGTTTGGTACAGCTCAGCCTGCAATTACTCAACGAGCGCAGCATCAAACAGTACCAACAGGAAGAGCGCACTTTGATTGTGCGCCGTCTGAAAGCAGCACGCTACCGCCTCAAAGACTTGATAGACTGCATGCGTGCCGATACCCTTGCCCCACCCCAAAAAGTAGAACAGCTCAAACAAGAACTGGCACAGTATCACGGGGATGCCGCCTTTTTACGCTGCCGCAACATGGGCGACATCGTGCGGCAACAGCTACGCCATGCACTTACTCGCCTGTACTGAACGCCTGTCTCTGTGTAAGAGAGAAAGCAAGCATCCTTTTAAAGCCATGCTTTATTCACTTGACTACGGCAGTAAATCGGGGTGCCTCTGCTCTTCTTGCTGAGAGACAGGCGACAAGCGTTTTTCATTCTCGTTACGGGTGGTATAGATAAGCAGAAAAGGCAAAACAAAAAACAACAACAGTACTGCCACAAAACCCAACATGCGGTGCTGCACATGCAAACGCCCCAGACGGCTTACCATATGCACGATGCCCTCACGTATGGGCGTCCAAGGAGCCAGCAGACATATGCCGCAGAGGTTAAACAACACATGCGTAAGGGCAATGGTAAGGGCTGCCTCGCCATGCCCCAAGGATGCCAGCAGGGCAGTGAGCGTCGTGCCTATGTTGGCGCCCATGATAAGCCAGAATGCACGCCCCAGCGGAAGACGATTCGAAGCCACCGCCGTCACGATAAGCGAGGTAGTCAAAGAGCTTGACTGTACCAGAATGGTCAAAAACAAACCCGAAAACAAAGCACGCCAAGGGGTGCCTGTCAACAGGCGGCTTACACGATGAAACATCTGCTGCTCCAAAAAGCCCCTAAACATCAAAGAAAGCAAACGGATAAAGGCAATAATCAACAAAAAAGCCAGCCCCAAGGTCAGAAGCAGCGACCCGCCAACCCAGCGCATCAGTTGTTCGGCAAGGGGGTGAATCACCCAGTGGTTGAGCCCCTGAAACGACCATCCTTCGGTAATGCCGCTCATCTGCTGTGCCAGCCAGTGCGCTGCACCCGACAGAACATGTCCAAAGAACTCCAACGGAAAAAGAAGCAAAGCCGTCAACAGGTTGAAAAGCATGTGCAAAGCACTGCCACTGACTGCCCGCCGGAATTCTTTTTTCCGCATCACGTGCCCCAAAGTAACCAGAAAACAAGTGAGCGTAGTACCTATATTGGCACCTATTATCACCGGTACCGCCTGCGCATAGGTCAAAGCACCGGCTGCAGTCAATGCTACCGTGATGGAAGTGGTCATAGAGCTGCTCTGCACCAGTGCTGTGGTCAAAATACCGACAAAGAGCGCCACAAAAGGATTATGTATCATTTGAAAAATAGCACGCACCTGTGCTTCAGCATTCTGCTGCACCGCCACTACCATCAGCTCAATTGCCACCAAAAACAAACAAACCACAGCCACCAAAGCAGCTGCACGCCCTATGAATCTAAGCCAAGGCAAATTTCTCATTGTAATCATCTATCGCATTCAAGCAGGACAAAATTAGCTAATCTATTGATAGCAAAGATAGTATGCAAAAAATTTAACATGCTACTAACAGTCCCTTAACACAAAACGCTGCTGCTTGCTTCAAAGGGCTGCCGAAAGTTCTTTGACCGCAGCCACGAAATGACGCACACGGGCAGGGTCGGTGTCTGGATACAAACCATGCCCCAAATTGGCAATATAACGCTGCTTGCCTGCTGCCTGCAGCATCTGCTCTACATAGCGGCTAATTTCTGCTTCGGAAGCATACAAAGCACAGGGGTCTAAATTGCCCTGCAGTGTCTTCTGTTGCCCCACTTGTGCACGCACCTGTGCCAAGTCCATGGTCCAATCCAAGCCAATCACTTGGCAGTCAATCTGCAACAGGTCAGCTGTCAGGTAGTGTGCTCCTTTGGCAAAAACAGTTACCGGCACTTCCTGTATTGCCTCGCAAATGCGACGAACGTAAGGCAAAGCAAACGCACGGTATTGCTGCGGCGACAAAATGCCTGCCCATGAATCGAAGAGCTGCACCAAATCGGCACCTGCTTTTATCTGTGCTTTCAAATAAGCAGTAGTTACCCGAGTGATGGCATCCAACAGGCGATGAGCCAAAGGTGGATTTTCATAGAGCATACGCTTGGCTACGGCAAAAGTCTTTGAGCCTTGCCCTTCCACCATATAACAAAAGATGGTAAAGGGGGCACCAGCAAAGCCAATCAAAGGCACACGCCCGTTCAGTTCCCGCTTGGTCAGGCGTATAGCCTCCAATACATAGCTCAAGGCATCTTCTACCTCGGGTTCGTGCAGGCGTTGCAAGTCGGCTTCTGAGCGTATGGTATTGGGAAAGAAAGGACCCCGCTTCTCTACCATTTCATAGGGGCATCCCATGGCTTCAGGCACCACCAATATGTCGGAAAAGATGATGGCTGCATCTACGCCCAGCAGGTCTACCGGCTGAATGGTTACTTCTGCTGCCAGCTCGGGAGTCTTCACCAGCTCAACAAAGCCACTCAGACGCTCGCGCACGGCACGGTATTCGGGCAAAACGCGCCCTGCCTGTCGCATCAGCCATACAGGCACACGTTCTACCACCTCT
Organism: Thermonema lapsum; assembly: GCF_011761635.1. Lineage (NCBI taxonomy): Bacteria > Pseudomonadati > Bacteroidota > Cytophagia > Cytophagales > Thermonemataceae > Thermonema > Thermonema lapsum. The sequence continues at coordinate 28,829 of NZ_JAASRN010000003.1, read as the reverse complement.
CCGCGGGCTGAACGCAGCAACAAATCATTTTTTAAACTCATATTCCTCAATGCATTTTACGCACAATGTTACGCAATCTTTCTCTATCTTTGCAGGAAAGAAGCGTTTTTTATCATTTACTGCCATTTTGGCATATTCTGACAGTTCGGCAAAGAAGTTGTAGTTCTTACGCTAAGAAACTTTGAAAAAGGAGGAAACAAAACATGGCAAAAGATAAAAAGAAACAACAAGACAATTTCGAAGAACAACTCAACCAACAAGCACATCAACAACAAGAAAAACACGAAGAGCATAATGCGCCAGTAGAAGTTCAAGAAATAGAAGAGCCTGTACCTTCGCCCGAAGAGGTGGTACAGGAAGCAGAAGACCATGCCCAAGCGCAAGCCGACAAAATAACAGCACTGCAAGCCGAAGTGGCAGAGTTGAAAGATAAGTATGTGCGCTTATATGCCGACTTCGACAACTTCCGCAAGCGCACCAACAAAGAAAAGACCGAATTTCTGCAGCAAGCCAACGCACAGCTCATCAAAGACTTGCTGCCCATCGTCGATGACTTCGAGCGGGCGCTGCAAGTGATTGAGCAAACCGAAAGCAGCGACAAAATCAAAGAAGGCATCGAGCTCATTTACAAAAAGTTCATGCGCACACTTGAAAAATATGGGGTAAAACCATTAGAAACCCCTGCCGGCACCGAATTCAATGCCGACCTCCACGAAGCCATCACACAAGCACCTGCACCCCACGAGGAGCTGAAAGGCAAGATTATTGATACCATAGAAAAAGGCTACTATCTGCACGACAAGGTGCTGCGCTTTGCCAAAGTAGTCGTAGGTAGTTGATGAAGAAAGCGTTTATAAAGTAGAGCATAAATCATGGCAAAAAGAGATTATTATGAGGTGTTGGGAGTAAGCCGCACGGCTACTCAAGAGGAAATCAAGAAGGCTTATCGCAAGCTGGCTATCAAATATCACCCCGACAAAAACCCCAATGACCCCGAGGCAGAGGAGAAATTCAAAGAAGCTGCCGAAGCCTATGAAGTACTGGGCAACCCCGAAAAGCGCCGTCGTTACGACCAATTCGGACATGCCGGCGTGAACGGAGGTGCCAGTAGTTTCAGTAGCATGGAAGATATATTTGAGCGCTTCAGCAGCATCTTCAACGAGGGTGGGAGCCCCTTCGAAACTTTCTTTGGCGGGGGCAGCGGGCGCAGTCATCACCGTAAAGGAAGCAACCTGAGGGTGCGCTTGAAGCTGAACTTGCAAGAAATAGCTAAGGGGGTTGAAAAGAAAATAAAAATCAAACGGGAGGTAAGCTGCGATGCCTGCCATGGCACCGGTGCCAAAGGAGGCACTGCCCTACGCACCTGCTCTACTTGTGGTGGCACTGGGCAAGTGCAGCGCATCACCAACACCATCTTAGGGCAGATGATTACTACCTCTACCTGCCCCACTTGCCAAGGTGCCGGCAAAATTATAGAAGAACGTTGTGAGGTATGCTATGGGCAAGGCGTTACCCAAAAAGAAGAAACCATCAGCGTACGCATTCCGGCAGGGGCGGTCGGGGGCATGCAGCTATCGATGCGAGGCAAGGGCAACTACCCGCCCGGAGGTGGCACGCCCGGTGACCTCATCATCGTAATAGATGAAGTCGAAGACGAGCAGCTCAAGCGCGATGGCAACAACATAGTCTATGACCTCTATATCAGCTTTATAGATGCAGCACTCGGCACTACCGTAGAAGTACCCACCATAGACGGTGCAGTAAAAATAAAAATAGAACCGGGCACACAAAGTGGAAAAATCTTGCGCCTGCGAGGCAAAGGCATCCGCGACATCGACGGCTACCAAGGCGACCAGCTCATCCATGTGAATGTGTGGGTGCCTAAGCAACTAAGCAGCGAAGAACAAAAATTGCTTGAAAAGTTGCGTCATTCGCCCAATTTCCAACCTAACCCCGACAAACGCGAAAAAGGATTTTTTGAAAAAATTCGTGAATTCTTCAAGTAATCTCTTTCAGTACATAAAAACAAAGAAAAGGCAGCCTCACAGCAGTAGAGGCTGCCTTTTCTTTTCTGCCTTCCCAATACCATAAAGCCGGCTTTTAAGAAACCATACACAGGGCTACTTTTTCCTGCCCTTCCATGCGAGGTATAGTAAAACAGCTACAGCTTTGCCCCTCACTTTTTCATGCTATACTACTACACCAACAAGTGTTTGTTGTAGAGCAAAGAGAAGAGCTTGGGAGCGCCATCTATCCTGAAGTTCATCCCCTTTATAAGGAAGGTAGCATTTGTGCGCAAGCCACCGGGCAGCTCGCATTTCCGTTGAAAGCAGCAGCCAGCTCCCCTCGTTTTTGAGCCTACCAAGGTAAAAATACATTCACGCTTACCAGAAAAAAGTCTATTTTACGCCAAGATAGGCGCCCGTGCGTCTTCCTGAAAAAAAATGAGCATTCGAAGGAACGCCGCACATAATCAAACATTCTTAGTATTTCCTTGTTAGAAACGAGAAAAAAGTACAAAGCATTCATGAACACACAACCCAAAGCCGTAGTTATTGGTGCCGGATTTGCCGGTTTGGCTGCTGCCACTTGTCTGGCACAGCACGGATGGAAAGTTACCATCTTGGAAAAGAATGAACAAGCTGGCGGAAGAGCACGCCGCCTCTCACGCCAAGGTTTTCATTTCGATATGGGTCCCAGCTGGTACTGGATGCCCGACGTATTTGAACGCTATTTTCAACGCTTCGGCAAGCGGGTGGAAGACTACTATACCCTACAACGCCTCGACCCTTCTTACCGTGTAGTCTTCAGCAAAGAAGAACAAGTGGACATACCTGCCCGCATGGATGAGTTCAAAGCGCTGTGCGAATCCTATGAGCCGGGCAGCAGCCAGCGTCTCGAGCAGTTTCTTCAAGAAGCTGCCTATAAGTATGAAGTGGGCGTAGGCAAGCTGGTCTATAAGCCCTCTCTTTCGGCATGGGAGTTTGCAGACCCTAAATTGCTCATAGATATACTGCGCATGCAAGCACTGCAGTCTTTCCATAAACACGTGCGCAAATTCTTCAAGCACCCCAAGCTCATCGAGCTGATGGAGTTTCCTATTTTGTTTTTGGGGGCTACGCCCAAAAATACCCCTGCCCTTTACAGCCTGATGAACTATGCCGATGTGGCACTGGGCACTTGGTATCCCATAGGCGGCATGTACAGCGTAGTGGAAGGCATGCTGCGGCTGGCGCAAGAACAAGGCGTGGAGCTTGTTTGCGGTGCAGAAGTAGAGCGGATAGAGGTAAACCAAGGCAAAGCGCAGGCAGTGCACACCAATAACAGAAGTTATGAAGCCGACGTGGTAGTAGCTGGTGCCGATTATCACCACGTAGAAAGCCAGCTGCTGGAACCTGCCTACCGCCAATACAGTGAAACATACTGGCAAAAACGCACGATGGCACCTTCTGCCCTGCTTTATTACTTGGGCATAAGCAAGAAAATAAAGAACCTGCGCCATCATGTGCTTTTCTTCGATGAAGATTTCGAACAACATGCCCACGACATCTATACCCGCCCCCAATGGCCTCGGAACCCTTTGTTTTACCTTTCGGCATCATCGATTACCGACCCCCAAGTAGCCCCTGAAGGCAAAGAAAACTTGGTGTTGCTCATTCCCATTGCCGCCGGCTTGCAAGACACAGCCGCAGTGCGTGCCCGCTATTTCGAACAAATCATGAAGCGGCTGGAGTACTACACAGGCGAAAGCATCCGCCCCTTTATAGAAGTGCAAGAGTCGTATGCCGGCAGCGATTTTGTGCGTGATTATCATGCCTTCAAGGGCAATGCCTACGGCTTGGCAAATACATTGATGCAAACAGCCCTCTTCCGCCCACGCATCAAAAGCAAGAAAGTCAGCAACTTGTACTTCACAGGACAGTTGACCGTGCCCGGTCCGGGAGTACCTCCTGCACTCATCTCCGGTCAGGTGGTTGCCGATTACATACAAAAGCACTTCTCAAAAAATTGATTTATCAAAAATTACACACTCCGACTAAACAGAGAAAAAATACTTATTTCCTAATAGCAAAAGGCATACAGTCTTTACAGGCTGTATGTCTTGGTTTTATTTGCTTTCTATTCCTTAAAAAAGCATATTCAAGAATTGTTTTCATTCAAAAACAAAAACAAAATTACATACACCAAAAATAAGACAATTCGCTCTTCTTTGATTTTGCATTTTGTTTTTTTAATCTTTGTGTTTGCCCAAAAAGATACTCTTAAAACATAAAACACTAAAAAACAAGCACTTACAACAAAATCATCTTATTAAAAAACTATTATCCCTCAGTAAGCGTTTAATGAACCAAGACATAAATTTCATTGTGTATAACCTAAAAAATTACATATCAAAGTGTTAGTTACGAAGAGAGACGGGCGCCTCGAATCGGTGAAGTTCGACAAGATTACGGCGCGCATAGAAAAACTGTGTGATGGACTCGATACCAACTATATCGAGCCAGTCGAGATTGCCAAGCGGGTGATTGCCGGTATTTACGACCGCATCCCTACCACAGAGCTGGACGAGCTGGCGGCAAAAACGGCGGCTTCTATGGCTACCATCCACCCAGACTACGCCATCCTTGCGGCGCGCATTGCCATTTCCAATCTACACAAAGTCACGAGCCAGTCGTTTTCCAATACCATGAAGCGGCTCTACGAGTATGTAGACCCCAAAACCGGGCAAAACGCTTCACTGATTGCCAAAGATGTGTATGAAGTGGTGCGCAAACACGCCGCCCGCCTCGATGCCGCTATCAACTATGAACGGGACTATTACTTCGATTACTTCGGCTACAAAACGCTTGAACGCTCTTACTTGCTCAAGCTCAACGGCAAAATCGTGGAGCGCCCGCAGCACCTGTTCATGCGCGTAGCCGTAGGCATCCATAAAGACGACATCGATGCGGCTATTGAAACCTACCATCTGATGTCGGAGAAGTGGTTCATTCATGCCACCCCTACGCTCTTCAATGCCGGCACCCCCAAGCCCCAATTGTCTTCGTGCTTCTTGGTGCAAATGAAAGAAGACAGCATCGAAGGGATTTACGAAACCCTCAAGCAATGTGCTTTAATTTCGCAAGCGGCAGGGGGCATAGGCTTGTCTATTCATAAAATACGGGCAACGGGCTCTTACATACGCGGCACCAACGGCACCTCAAACGGCATAGTGCCCATGCTGCGCGTATTCAACGACACCGCACGCTACGTGGACCAAGGGGGCGGCAAACGCAAAGGTGCCTTTGCCATTTACTTAGAGCCTTGGCATGCCGACATCTTCGAGTTTTTGCAGTTGAAAAAGAACCATGGCAAGGAAGAGCTGCGTGCCCGCGACCTTTTCTATGCTCTATGGATTCCCGACCTGTTCATGAAACGGGTGAAAGAAGACGGCGAATGGTCGCTCTTTTGCCCCAACGAAGCCCCCGGCTTGCATGAAACCTACGGCGAAGAGTTTGAGCGTCTGTATGAAAAATATGAACGTGAAGGACGTGCCCGCAAGGTAGTACGCGCCCAAGACCTGTGGTTCGAAATATTGGAATCGCAGGTGGAGACCGGCACCCCCTACATGCTTTATAAAGACCATGCCAACCGCAAATCGAATCAAAAGAACCTTGGCACCATTCAGTCAAGCAACCTGTGTACCGAAATTATAGAGTACACCGCCCCCGATGAAATTGCCGTCTGCAACCTGGCTTCTATCTCTTTGCCTCGCTTTGTGAAAGATGGCAAATTTGACCATCAAAAGCTTTACGAAATCACCAAAGTAGTTACCCGCAACCTAAACAAAATCATTGATATCAACTACTACCCTGTTCCCGAAGCGCGCAAATCGAACCTTCGGCATCGACCCATCGGCATTGGCGTGCAAGGCTTAGCCGATACCTTCGTGATGCTGCGCATGCCTTACGATTCAGAAGAAGCGCGCGGTTTGAACAAAGACATCTTCGAGACTATCTACTATGCCGCACTGGAAGCCTCTATGGAGCTGGCTCAAAAAGAAGGTCCTTATGAGACCTACGAGGGCTCGCCTATTTCACAAGGTATCTTCCAATTCGATATGTGGGGCGTAAAACCCACCTCAGGACGCTGGGATTGGGAAGCCCTCCGTCAGAAAATACTCCAATACGGCGTACGCAATTCGCTATTGCTTGCGCCTATGCCTACGGCTTCCACCTCGCAGATATTAGGCAATAACGAATGCTTCGAGCCCTTTACTTCCAACATGTACGTGCGCCGCGTGCTTTCGGGCGAATTCATCGTGGTGAACAAATACCTGCTGCACGACCTCATCAAGCTGGGCTTGTGGGATGAAACCATGCGCAACAAACTGATGGCTGCCAACGGCTCGGTGCAAAACATCAAAGAAATTCCGCAGCACATCAAAGATTTGTATAAAACAGCTTGGGAAATCAAGCAAAAAACCATTATCGACATGGCAGCGGACCGCGGCGCCTTCATCTGCCAAAGTCAGAGCTTGAACATATTCATGGCAGAGCCCAACTTCGGCAAACTCACCTCTATGCACTTCTACGCATGGGAAAAAGGCTTGAAGACGGGCATGTACTATCTGCGCACGCAGCCGGCTGCCCAAGCCATCAAGTTTACGGTTGACCAAAAAATACAACAAGAACTGAGCCGTGAACAGCAGCAAAATGCCATCAGCTGCTCGCTCGACGACCCCGACGGATGCGAATCCTGCAGCGCCTGATGCAGCGTAAAACATTGAAAAACAGCAGCACCTGCCCAACGGGTGCTGTTTTTATTACGTGAAATACCTATCTTTCAGTATCTTTGCACAAAGCAACTGAGCATCATGCAAAAGCATTATTTACAGTGCCTTATCTTCTTTTTCATGGCTGTATTTATGACAGCCTGCTACACCGACTCGCAAAAAGAAAAGCAAACTGCCACAAACGATAGCCTGAAGACACAAACGCAAAACCAAAACAGCCACTCTTTGTCGATACCACAAGCATGGGCAGAAACGGTAAAAAAAAACATACACCTCGAGCAGCCCATCGCCTTGAAAGAGCAAGCAGCTGAAGTGCAGCTAATCATTGGCAGCGACACAGGCGTGGTGCGCGGGTTTTATTTAGGCGATAGCATACAAAAAGTCCTACAGCACGAGCAAGCATGGCTAATAGAAGACGACAGCTGTTTCAAAACTTTTAGCATAGACCTCAACCGGCGACGCGCCGAAATGATTGACATACAATACTTCACCGACAGCCTGACGCATCAACTGGTCGAATCCATCGTCATCGACATATACCAAGCCGATGCCAACGCATGGTATGACAAAATGTATGATTACTACACGGCACGTTACGGAAAGCCCACCAAAGAAGAAAAGGGCAAGCAGGCAGCATGGGAAAGCCCTGCCGCCTACCGAGTAGTTTTAGAGAAAAAAACCATCAAACAAGCCCCCGGCATACGCATTCGCTATATGCCTCTTCAGCTTTAAAATAAAAGCAACTACACTATGATGCGCATCGATATTATCACGGTTCTTCCGGAGCTGATAGAAGGTTTTTTGTTTCACTCCATCCCCAAAAGAGCCCAAGATAAAGGCTTGGTGGAAATACAGCTGCACAACCTGCGCGACTATGCCACCAACAAATACCGCCAAGTGGATGACTACCCTTTTGGTGGTGGCGCCGGCATGGTGCTTATGATTGAGCCAATAGCACGTTGCATTGAAAAACTGCAAAGCGAACGCTCCTACGATGAAATCATCTACTTGACTCCAGACGGCAAACCGTTCAAACAAGCCGATGCCAACGAGCTTTCTGGCAAGCAAAATTTGATACTGTTGTGCGGACACTACAAAGGAATAGATGAGCGCGTGCGTGAACATTTCGTTACTCGCGAAATAAGCATCGGCGACTATGTGCTTTCGGGCGGAGAGCTGGCTGCCGCTGTAGTTGCCGATGCTGTCATCCGTTTGATTCCGGGGGTGCTCTCCGACGAAACCTCTGCCCTGACGGACTCTTTTCAAGACAATCTGCTGGCACCGCCCGTCTATACTCGCCCCGCCGACTTTCGTGGCTGGAAGGTGCCTGATGTCTTGCTGTCAGGCAATCATAAAGCCATAGAGGAATGGCGCTACGAGATGTCGTTGAAACGCACCCAAGAGCGACGCCCAGACCTTCTCTCCAGTAACGACTCAAAATAAACCAAGCAATAGGGCATTGTCTCTAACAATCTTTTGCTTCTTCTGTTTTTTAGAAAAATCTACCTTCACAATGAAAAAAATACTGTTCTTATGGCTCTGCGTGGGCATGGTGGCTTGCATCCCCTTCTACCATACGCAAGCACAGCAAGCCCCCACCCCCCGCCATACCATCAGCGGCTATGTAAAAGACGCCGAAACAGGCGAAGATTTGATAGGAGTTACCGTGTCGGTGCCTTCACTAAAAATAGGAGCCGTTACCAATGAGTATGGTTTTTATTCTTTGAGCCTGCCTGCCGGTGATACGCTCACCATAGAGTTTTATTTCATAGGCTATGAAAAGGTAGTACAGCAAGTGTACTTGAGCCGCGATCGTCGGCTTGACATACGCCTCCGCCCCGAAGCCTTGTCCATACAACAGGTGGTTATCAGTACAGACCCCTTCCAAGAGAAGCTCGATGCCCCACAGATGAGCGTAGAGCGCTTGACTATGGAAGAAGTAAAAAGCATTCCGATAATTTTTGGCGAAGCCGATTTGGTCAAAGCACTACAACTGAAGCCGGGCGTGCAGTCGGGCAGTGAAGGCAGCAGCGGGCTGTATGTGCGCGGTGGCGGTGCCGACCAAAACCTCATCCTTTTAGATGAAGCCTTGGTATATAACCCTTCCCATCTCTTCGGTTTCTTCAGCATCTTCAACCCCGATGCGGTAAAAGATGTTACCTTGTACAAAGGTGATTTTCCTGCCAAATTTGGCGGTCGTTTGTCTTCGGTGCTGGATGTACGGCTCAAAGAAGGCAACAAACAGCAGTTCAGCGGCGAAGGAGGCGTGGGGCTTATTTCTTCCCGCTTGACACTGGAAGCCCCCCTTGTGAAAGACAAAGCTTCGTTTATTGTGTCGGGGCGCCGCACTTATTTCGACCTCATCACAAGGCAAATCAATAAAGCCAACAAAGACAACCCAGACTATAACCCCATCCCCGACTATTACTTCTATGACTTGAATACAAAGGTAAACGTGGAGTTGGATGAAAAAAACCGCTTGTTCCTGAGTGGTTATTTTGGTAGAGATGTATTTCAATTCAACAACAACAATTTCAACTTCAATTTCGATTGGGGCAATGCTACCAGCACTTTGCGATGGAACCACATCATCCATCCGCGCTTGTTCATGAATGCCTCTTTTATCTTTTCTGACTACAAATATCAAATTAACAACCAATTCAATGCCTTCAACTTCAACATAGGCTCGAGCATACGTGACTATAACGGCAAGTTGGATTTCGAGTATAGCCCCAACAGAAAACATTTCATACGCTTTGGTTATCAACACACCTACCATCAGTTTGAAGTGAGCCGCCTGCGTTTTAAAAGCGAAGACAGACGTGTGGATTTCGAGTCGGGGCAGAACTTCGAGGGGCATGAGATGGGCGCCTACATACAGGACGACATAGACTGGAGCGAACGCTGGCGCAGTGAAATAGGCTTGCGTGTGTCAGCCTTCAGCAATCAAGGCAAATGGTACTATGGCATAGAACCACGGGCTTCGGTGCGTTGGCGTGCCTCAGACAAAACTTCTTTCAAAGCTGGCTATGCGCTCATGAACCAGTATGTGCATTTGGTGTCGAACTCGGGCACCAGCCTTCCTACTGACATTTGGTATCCTTCGAACCGTGTGGTAGCCCCCCAACAGTCGCAACAAGTAGCTATAGGCATGAGCCGCACGCTTGCAAAAGGTAACTTCTTTTTCAACACAGAGGTATATTACAAATGGATGGCAAACCAAATAGATTACAAAGACGGCGCACAGCTTTTCTTCAACGACAATCTGGACAAAGAGTTCGTCTTTGGCAAAGGGTGGGGCTATGGCTGGGAAGTGTATTTAGAAAAGAAAAAAGGACGCACCACCGGCTGGGTAGGCTATACCCTATCGTGGACTTTCCGTCAGTTTGCCGACAGCAGCAACGGCAATGCTCCCATCAACAACGGAAAGCCTTTCTTTCCACGCTATGACCGACGCCACGATGTGTCGGTAGTCTTGATGCACCGATTCACCGAAAGGTGGTCAGCAGGTTTCAACTTTGTCTTTGGCACTGGCAATGCTTTTTCGCTGCCTACGGGGCGCTTTATATACCAAGACTTGCCGGGCAAAAACCCGGTGGTAGTGCCTATTTATCCGGAGCGCAACAATTATCGCTTACCGGACTACCACCGCGCCGACGTCAGCCTCACCTATAAACTGCGTCCACGCTGGGGCGAAGGAAGCATCATGTTCAGTGTGTACAATGTCTATAACCGGCGCAATGCTTTCTTCGTTTATTTTGAAGAAGTAAAAGACCCCAATACCGACCAAACCTTGTATTTCCAAGCGAAGCAGGTAACCCTATTCCCTATCATTCCTACCTTCACCCTGAATTTTAAATTTTAATGCTATGTATCGTCTGCTTGTGTATGTATTATTTGCCGGCTTGTGTCTATTTGCCTGCAACCTCGAAAAAACCATAGAGGTGAAATTGCCGGCACATGAATCGAAATTGGTGGTAGAGTGCTACTTAGAGCACGGCAAGCCCTATCGTCTGTTGCTTACCGAGAGCGTGAATTATTTCAGCAGTCCTGCCCTGCCCAACGTTGACGACGCCACGGTGGTGATTACCCACCGAGGGCAAAGCGTTTTACTTGAATATAAACCACAATTAGACACGCTCACTGGCAAAATATACAACTATGTGTCTGATAAGTTGGTGGATTCTACGGGCGGTGGTACCTATCGGCTTGAAATCAGAGACACACGCGGGCGGCGCATCACCGCCGAAACAGCTTTTTTGCCCAAAGTGCCTATCACCGAAATTACATGGGAATTTGAAGACAAAAACAAAGAAGAAAAAAGCAGCACAGCCAAAGCCCTGTTGCTCATACGCCACCCCGAAGACCCGAACCAAGAGAATTATTACCGCATGCGTATTTTAAAAGACAGTGCACAAAAACTTATCAACAAATTGGATTTTGTGTATCGTGGTCTCTTTGCTACCAACGGGGAGGTAACACTGGGCACTTCCTATCGTTTCAAAGACAAAGACACTTTGCAGGTCATACTCTATCACATCGACCGGCGCTTTTATGACTACTTCCGAACGGTAGACGACGCTATCGGTGCCAACGGCAACCCTTTTGCCCCGCCCGCCAATATTATTTCGGGAGTAGAAGGCGGCTGGGGGGTATTTGCAGCCCTAAGCTATGACCAAAAAACGGTGGTAATTCGAAAAGACACTACTCAACGCCAATCCCAACAACCGTTGAGAAGGCGATAGGCGTCCACCACATCAAGAAGCAATTGGAAAGAACTGTACGAACGCCTTCGTCTCGTACAAAAAACAATGTTTTACACAGCCGTTGGTTCTTAAAGCAAGGATGGTATCGAAGCGTACTCACGACCTGAGTTGCCGCAACACGAAGTTGAACGCTCTTGTTCTTGACTTAGGAATGAACCCGTAATTCAAATTTGAGAAATAATGCAAAAAATTCTTTCTTGTTTGTTCTTGTTACTGCTCTTAACAATCGCTCGCTTTGTATAGATTTTTGAACATTCATGGTAGCAAATAAGAGAAAGAACTTTTATTATCTCATGTAAACTTAAAGAGAAAACACCTAACTAAAAAGTTGTTTTAACCTTCCAAGCATCGCTTCTTTTCCTACATTTCCGTATATTTATAAGGCAAACAAAGGCATGCTCATTTTAAAATTCTACCTGCATTATGAAAGATATAATAATATTTTTCGAAACGATTCCAAGCAGTTGGCGTGCTGCCTTTCTTATTGGTGGTCTGGCATTGTTCTGGAGCTTGGAAAGCATTGTTCCGCTCATAAAGTTTTCTTACCACAAATGGAAACATGCGGGCATTAACATTTTCTTTACACTTACAACCGTACTTATCAATTTAGCTTTTGCCAGCTTGCTTTACCTGTCCAGCCAGTGGGCAGTCAATCACTCCTTTGGCATTGTGCAGTGGTTACAGTTACCGCTATGGGCAGAAGCCATCTTAGGTTTGCTGCTGCTTGATTTAATAGGCGCCTACTTGATTCATTATTTAGAACACCGTGTGCGCTGGATGTGGCGCTTTCATATCATCCACCACAGCGACCCATATGTAGATACCACCACAGCCAACCGGCATCACCCTATCGAGAGCGTATTCCGGGCTACATTCACCATTTTGGCAGTGCTCATTGCCGGAACACCCATGTGGTTGGTCATGCTTTACCAAAGCTTGTCGGTGCTTTTCTCTCAATTCAATCATGCCAACATCCGGCTTCCGAAAAAAGTTGACAAATGGCTCAGCTATCTTATCGTTTCACCGAATATGCATAAAGTACACCACCACTACCGACTGCCTCTTACCGACACCAACTATGGCAACATATTTTCTATTTGGGACCGTCTATTCGGTACTTACGCCTTTTGCCCGCCACAAAAACTACATTATGGCATAGACACCCACCCAAAAGAAGAAGAACATAGCCGCATTTTGCGGCTCCTGAGCATTCCCTTTGAAGCTTATCGTTCGGCATCACCGCCCGAAACACCCGAAAAGAGGGAAGAAAAAGCAAAGGCATAGCAATTGCTGTTCCTTTTGGGTTAAAAAAGTAAAGCCCACTCTTTCGAGTGGGCTTTGTTGCGTTGGCCGACCAGGGCTCGAACCTGGACTCTTCTCAGCCAAAGTGAGACGTGTTGCCAATTACACCATCGGCCAATTCCCTTGCGATGACGATGCAAATATAGAAAGGCTTTTTTTATCTACCAAACTTTCCCTGCAATTTTTTTTCATCCAAAACAGGCTCTGTGCTACGTTCACCCAGTATTTCCTTGATTTTCATGCGAATAGAATCCACATCATAACCACACTCTCTGTACTGTTCTTCTTGCGTTCCGTGCTCTACTACTTTATCGGGTACACCCAGGCGATAGACCCGCGCATGATAGCCGTGGTCTGCCATAAACTCGAGTACTGCACTGCCGAAACCTCCCATTAGACAGCCGTCTTCAATGGTCAATATGTTATCGAACTTTTGGAATATCTCATGCAACAGCTCTTCGTCCAGCGGCTTCACAAAACGCATGTCATAGTGCGCCGGATTGTAGCCTTCAGATAGCAAATCCGTGTAGGCTTTCACTGCAAGATTGCCCACATGCCCGATGGTCAGAATAGCCAGCTCTTCACCTGCACGAATCATCCGTCCTTTGCCTATGGGAATACGCTCAAGAGGTGTGCGCCATTCGGGCATGACTCCCTGCCCCCTTGGATAGCGTATGCTGAATGCTCGTTTTCCATATTCTTCGGCATCGAGCATAGCCGTGTACATCAGGTTGCGCAGCTCCTGCTCGTTCATGGGTGCCGAAACTACCAGATTCGGTAGGCAACGGAAGTAAGCCAAGTCATAAGTACCTTGGTGCGTAGCCCCATCGGCGCCTACCATGCCCGCACGGTCAAGGCAGAATATCACGGGCAGCTCCTGAATGCATACATCATGAATCACTTGGTCGTAGGCGCGCTGCATGAAGGTGGAATAAATATTGCAGAAAGGTATGAAGCCTTGTGTTGCCAAGCCTGCAGAAAAAGTAACGGCATGTTGTTCACAGATACCTACGTCAAAAGCACGTTCAGGTATTTCGCGCATCATGATATTGAGCGAAGAGCCGGAAGGCATTGCCGGCGTGATGCCCACCACTTTGGGATTCATGCGTGCCAGTTCTACAATCGTATGCCCAAATACTTCTTGATAGTTGGGCGGCTGCGGCTTCTCCGCAGGCTTCTTGTGTATTTTCCCCGTCAGCTTATCGAAGGTACCAGGGGCATGCCAGATGGTCTGCTCTTTTTCGGCGGGGGCATACCCCTTGCCTTTCACCGTTACGCAGTGCAGCAATTTCGGACCCGGTATTTTCTTTAGGTCTTCTAGAACATGCACCAGATGTTCCACGTCGTGCCCATCCACCGGACCGAAGTAACGCAAGTTCAGCGATTCAAAGAAGTTGCTGTGTTTGAGCAAGAAACTCTTAAACGTATGCTCTATCTTCGATGCCAATTCTTGGGCATGAATGCCCAACTTATTGAGCACCCCTAACATCTTCCACACTTCATCCTTCAGTTTATTGTAGGTCGAAGAAGTGGCGATGTCGGTCAAGTATTCTTTGAGAGCCCCCACATTGGGGTCAATAGACATGCAGTTGTCATTAAGCACAATCAACAGATTCGCATCAGAAGCCCCCGCATTGTTCATGCCTTCGAAAGCCAAGCCGCCGGTCAAGGCACCATCTCCAATGACAGCTATGTGGTGGCGGTGCTCTTCGCCTTTCAACTTCGAAGCTATTGCCATGCCCAAAGCCGCCGATATAGAAGTAGATGAATGCCCTACACCAAAATGGTCATAGGGGCTTTCTTTGATTTTAGGAAATCCAGAAATACCCCCGTAGCGGCGGTTGGTATGAAACAAGTCGCGCCGCCCGGTGATGATTTTATGCCCATAAGCTTGATGCCCTACATCCCACACCAGTTTATCGTCCGGCGTATTGAACACATAATGCAAAGCCACGGTCAGTTCCACCACGCCCAAGCTTGCACCAAAGTGCCCACCATATACCGACACCACGTCTATGATGTAGTCGCGCAGCTCAAAGCAAAGCTGCTGCAGCTCGCCAAGCGGCAACTTGCGCAAGTCTTCGGGATAGTTTACTTTTTCCAACAAAGGACCGGGTTTGATTATATTAGATACGCTCATGTTTATGTGCTTTAATTTATTCATACTCATGAAATGATAAAACTAATTTTTCAAAAAATGGTTGTCTGCAAGTCTAACAAACATACACATTTTTCTAAATTTACCAAGCTATTTCGCTAATTTTGAGAGCATAGGAAATGACCAGTTGGGACATTGCTTAAAAAAGTTCAATTTTAACTCTTAATAAGCCAAACAAAACTGTGAGCTTTGAAATCAAACTACCTTTATTTGAAGGTCCTTTTGACTTGCTTCTCTTTTTCATAGAAAGAGACGAGCTCGACATTTACGATATACCCATTGCCAAGATTACCCACGATTTTCTGGATTATATCCACCAGCTCGAAAAACTGAACATAGAAGTAGCCGGCGAGTTCATGGTGGTGGCTGCCACGCTCATGCGCATCAAGTCGAAGATGCTGCTGCCCCGCCCCGAATTGGACGAAAAAGGCAACGAGATAGACCCGCGGGAAGAGCTTGTCAAACACCTTTTGGAGTATAAAAAGTACAAGTCTGTCATTGATGAGTTTGCCCGCTTAGAAGACGAGCGTCTGAAGAAAGAAGCCCGCGGCAACTTGCAACAGGAACTGCAAAAGCTGGCTGCCTCCAACAACGTGGAAGCCGAATTGCAAGGCTTGGACCTATACAAGCTGCTGCGTGTATACGAGCAGGTGATGGAACGCTTCCGTCTTGAAAACAAACGGATTTCACACACCATAGAGCAGTACCCCTTCACCATTGAAGGGCAAAAGCAGATGATTCAGCAGCTGTTGCAAAAACAGCGACGGGTTTCTTTCGTAGAAATCATAAAAACCAACCCCCGGCGCATAGCCGTTATTTTCAACTTTCTGGCTATTTTGGAAATGGCTCACTATGGCGAAGTACGTCTGATTATAGGCGAAGGAGCCAATAACTTCTGGTTAGAAACCGCAGCTGCCAAAGAAACAGAAGAGGTAAGCACCTAAAAAAGGTTGCCCCTTTATGGCAACCTTTTTCGAGTCGAAAAAAACAAATATAGATGGCTTATTCCTTATTCTTCAATGACATCGTCGGGGATGGGAAGTGCTCGCTTCTGCTTAAATACCGACAGCACCACCATCGACTGCATATGTTCTATCTCTTCAATCTCGCTGACCTGTTCTAACATCAGTTTTTGATAGGAAGCGATGTCTTCGGCTACGATTTTCAACAAGAAATCAGCCGCCCCTGTCATATAATAACACTCGACGATGTTGTCTATCTTATTGATTTTATCTACAAATTTCTCTATTACGCTTTTCTTATGGCTAATGAGCGATACCTGCACGAAGGTCATCACGCCCAAGCCTACTTTCTCTTTGTCCACCACTGCGTGGTAGCTTTGAATGATACCGGCTTGTTCCAGCTTTTTCACCCGCTCCAAAGTAGGTGCCGGCGACAAACCGATGTCTTTTGACAGTTGCGCATTGGTAATGCGTCCGTCTTCTTGCAAGATTTGCAGTATCTTACGGTCTATTTCATCGAGTTTCAGTCTTCTACGTTGTCCCATAGATGATTATGTTTTTTACATGCAAATTTATTTTGGCAAAAATACAATTTATCATAACATGTTTTTGAAAACATAAATTTTTTTCTTGATTTTAAAAAACTTAAGTTGCAGCAAGCATGGAAAAAATACAACAATACCTCGAACATACCCTGCTGTCGCCCACTGCTGCTTATGAAGACTACGACCGTCTGGTGGCAGAAGCTAAAACATACCACTTTTTTGGGGTTTGTGTGCCCCCCTATTGGGTAAAGAAAGTAAAGCGTGACTTACGCGATACGGCTGTTCAAGTGGTTACGGTCATCGGTTTTCCCTTAGGCTATCAACGTACCGAAACAAAGCTCGATGAGGTGAAATACGCCCTACGCGACGGCGCCGACGAGTTGGACGTGGTGCTAAACCTCTCGGCAGTAAAAAGCCGTGCTTGGGACTGGGTAAAAATAGAGCTCGCACGCCTTGCCGAAAGTATACATCAAGCCGAAAAAATATTTAAGTTGATTTTAGAAACCGCCTACCTCGACGACGATGAATTGCATAAGTTATGTAGCATGTGTGCTGCCTGTGGTGTGGATTACGCCAAAACATCTACCGGCTTTGCCCCCAAGGGCGCCGAAATAGAAACTGTGCGCAAAATGCGGCAATGGCTGCCTGCGCATGTGGGCATCAAAGCATCGGGAGGTATTCGTAACTTTGCGCAAGCCCAAGCTTTTATAGAAGCCGGTGCCGACCGTATCGGCACTTCCTCGGGGGTGCGTATTGTGGAAGAAAGCCTCCGGCAATCAAATTCATAGTTTTCCCCTGCTGTTGCACTAAACTAAAAACAAATACAGATTATGCCCAACTATGCAGCTTTGGTACACCAAGTAGCAGACCTGTGTCGCGAAACAGGCGAATGGATTGACGAGCAGGCACAAATATTCAATCGCGAAAAAGTAGAGTACAAAGGGCGCAACGACTTGGTCTCTTATGTAGATAAAGAAGCCGAAAAGCGCTTGTTGCAAGGACTGAGGCACCTGATGCCCAAAGCCTTGTTCCTGAGCGAAGAAACCAATGCACAAACTCAAGTAGCGCAGGGCGCTTACTGGATAGTGGATCCGCTCGACGGCACCACCAACTTCGTGCACGCCGTGCCGATATACGCTATCAGCGTAGCGCTGATGGTCAATGGCGAGCTGAAAATAGGCGTTGTATATGAAATCAATCGCCGTGAGTGTTTTTATGCATGGGAAAAAGGCGGTGCTTATCTCAACCATACCCCTTTGCGCTGCAACAACTCCACCCCCTTAGAAGCTTCTTTAATAGCTACGGGCTACCCGTATTATGATTTCGGGCTTACTGCCTACTACCTGCAGATACTTGAACGCTTCATGAAAAAAACGCATGGGGTACGGCGTTTAGGTGCCGCCTCCGTCGATTTAGCCTATGTTGCAGCAGGGCGCTTCGAGGGTTTTTTCGAATACAACCTTCAGCCATGGGACGTAGCCGCCGGTGCTCTTATCGTCAAAGAAGCAGGCGGTAGCCTCTGTGAGTTTACGGGCGGCACCGACTACATTTTTGGGCGCTCTATCGTGGCGGCAAGGCATAGCGGCTTGCTCCATGAAATGCTCGAACAAATAAGCCCCATTTGGGAAGAAGCGCTTAACAGCCAAAGTAAGGTTTAGTCTTGCGCATTCACTATCCTCAACAGACACTCCTGTAGAGTAAAGAAAGCCGGTGGGGGCGGCTCCGCCAAAGGACTACTTCGGTAAACTGCCTTTTTGCTACGGAAGCGAACGCCGCCCTCATCCTTACCCTTTTCTTCCCATTGTACCTGTATGATAAAAACGCTGAGACGCCTCCACCCCATACGCATCTTCTGGCAACTCTAAGAATCCGAACGTAAGCAAACCATCCTAATGACTTTGCTTGTCCTCCTTTGCAAGGCATCTTGTGCTTCGTTGCAGTTTCACACTGACAGGGGTAGCAGTGGGCTCTGCACCATATTCATAAACATACTTGCTTATGTACAAGCTGTCGCCTTGGAAGTGAGCTTCCAACCAAGCCGACTTATAAAAAAATCATAATCTTGGGCTTGCCCGCTCCATGCTAAAAGTACAAGCGCCAAGCAGCAAACCGCTTTCTTCAATTGAAAGGCAGGACACAGCATAAAGTTAAATTCTTAGGTGCTATATTACATCAAGCAATCAAACCCAATGCCATCCCCTCGTGTCCTTTAAAAGGCTTGATTTCCTTTTCTTTTATTATCTTTTTACATTGAGGTTTTCAAGCGTCTCACACCCTATGCGTTTTCATGGTATAGCATACATCACCATCGCTTTCCTGTTTGCCCTTCAAGCAGTTGCCATTGCACAGAATCTGGTGCCTGACGGCTCTTTCGAGCAATACTTGGATTGCCCGCACGACTATGGTACTGTACGTTTGGGTATCTTGCGCCACTGGTGGGCAACTCCCAACAACTGTACCCCCGACTATTTCCACCAATGCGGAAAAAATGACTTTTCTACAGAAAAAAACACGTGTGGTGGGCTGCCTCCGCAAGAAGGAAAAGGCTACGTAGGCTTGATTATACGTACTGGCGAAGGCAAAAATCAAGCAGACCTTTATTACCGGGAAGCCATTCAAACAGAGCTATTAGAACCCTTGCGTCCCAACGCTCGTTACGTCGTCCGTTTTTACGTGGCGCGCTCTGAGTATTCTAACTATGCTGCCGGCAACATAGGCGCCCTTTTAACCCCCCATCCTATCGAAATTTCTGTGCTGAAAGATTATCCGGCGCAAGTAAGGCATCCGGAAATTATCACTTCCACCCAGTGGGTAAAAATAGAAGACACCATCGTGGCACGCGGGGGTGAACGTTACCTTACCATCGGCGAATTTGAACGCTATGAGCAGCGCAAGATTTTACCGCTACAGGTGGCGCCCAAATACAGCAAACGATTCAGCTATTCGCGTGCCTACTATTTCATAGATAAGGTATCGGTCGAGTTTCTCGATGAGCCGAATGCCTCGAGCGAAATGCTACTCACTCGCAAAGCACCGAGCAGCTACATCATCAGCCCCGATTTTGGAGAGATTCAGGTAGGCAAGCCGGTGGTACTTACTGGCGTGAAGTTTGCATACAACCAAGCAGAGCTTTTGCCTCAATCGGAAGTTACACTCAATAAGCTGTACCGTCTCTTGGTACTTCATCCGCAAATAAAAATACTTATCGTAGGACATACCGATGAAAAAGGTACAGCCGAATACAATCAACTGCTTTCGGAAGAACGTGCCCGGCGAGTAGCCATATATCTTCACAACAAAGGCATCAGCCCCGAACGCATCCGATTCAAAGGGAAAGGCGCAAGCGAGCCACTCAATACCGCAAAAACCCCAGAGGCGCACGAAGAAAATCGGCGCGTGGAGTTTATCATTGAGCCTTGATAAAAAACGCTTACTTTTACCGATTAAACTTCTTGTAATGCTTCCCTGCCCAAGCGAAACAAACCTAAGTCATGCCTTCCTTTTTTCAAAGCTAAAAGAAGCATCAAAAAGTTTTATAGAACCCACAGCTTGCCCCTACTATTCAAAGAAAAAATAAAGTGAGACCCTTTGATTGTAAAGCGCTTTCAGCTGCCCCGAATACGCATTGCCATCTTGCTCAAGCACATTCATTATGCCCTGCGAGAAACGCAGCTCGGGAGCAAACTTGAACATGGGAAAGAACTTCTCCATTCCAAAACCAAACTCTATTGCCACATCAAAAGGCTTTACCCGCACCAAATCCTGCTCTTCTACCTTTCTTGATAAGGCAAAAGAAGCACTGGCACCAATCAACATAAACATACGCGCATTGCCCCTGCGCGACGACTTGAAGCGAAACAGCAAAGGCAAATCTATGTAAGTGGCTTCTACTAACTTGTTTACTTTGTTGCCGCTACTCAAGCTGGTATATTCCAAGACGCGCTCATTGAAGCTGGCAGTGGGCGCCAAGCGCATCTCCCACCAAGGGTTGAGATGCAGCGCACCCAACAAACCCAAAGCAAAGCCCGGCGATATTTTAGCCTGCACTATTGTATCGGAAGTGGCATATCGCCCCTGGGGTTGAAAGTGAAAACGCGAAAAATTCAAGCCTAAAACAAAACCATAGTGCAATTTTTGCTCATCGTAGTTGCGCAGATTGATGTCATTTCCGCGCAGATGCTGGGCAAAGCTCATTGAGCAAGCCAGCAGAAGCATCAAGAGGGCTTGACACCCAAATAAATAGAGCTGATTCCGAAAGTTAAAGGATACCATTTTGTTTCTTTAAATCCAGTTTGCTTCAATATGTCCACAAATTGCATACCATCGGGGAAAGCATCTACCGATTCAGGTAAATAGGCATAAGCTGCGCGGTCTTTAGAAATAAGCTTTCCAATGAAAGGAACCCAACGTGTAAAATAAAAACGATACAACTGCTTGATGGGGAAACGCTTGGGTTTGGAAAACTCAAGCACCAGCAACACGCCCCCCGGTTTCAACACACGAAAGATTTCCTGAAGCCCCTTCTCCAAATTTGCAAAATTACGCACCCCAAAAGCTACAGTTACCGCATCAAAGGTATTGTTTTCGTATTGAAGGTTTTCCGAATCGCCATATTCGAGCAAAATCTTTTCGCTCAGTTTTTTTTGACGTACCTTTTCTCTTCCGTGTTCCAGCATTTTTTCGGAAATATCGACCCCTACTACTTGCTCTACAGAAGGTATTTTGCTCAGTTCAATGGCAAAGTCGGCGGTGCCGGTAGCCACATCCAGCAGATGCTTGGGCTGCCATCGTGCCAGCATTTTGGTCGCTTTCTTGCGCCATGTCACATCAATCCCTAAGCTCAAAACATGATTCAAGAGGTCGTAGGTGGTAGCTATGTTGTTGAACATGCGCGCCACCTGCGCTTTTTTGTCTGCTGGCTCTTCTTTGTAAGGCAATACTGTCATAGATTTTCTTTCAAAAAGTGTGATTACATATATCTAAACAACCACGCTATACCCGTTTTGTTTTTCCTCTTCGTTTTGATTGTACAGATAAGTCAGCACCTGCATTTCTTCCCGGCTAAGCTGCTTGCCCCGCCTTTGCATCATACGACTGGCTGTTTTAAAAAGTTCTTCAAGGTGATAACGTTGCCAACCGTAATGCACACCTCCCCAACTGAATGAAGGAATATGCTTGGGCGGGAAATCACCGCCAAAGATGTTGGCAGCCACTCCTACTACCGTGCCTGTATTAAACATGGTGTTGATGCCCGCTTTGGAATGGTCGCCCATGGTTAAGCCACAAAACTGCAAGCCAGTGTCCACGTAGTCGTTGTGCAGATAACTCCATACCCGCACAGTGCTGTAATTATTTTTCAAATTAGAGGTGTTGGTGTCTGCACCCAAATTGCACCAAGCCCCTATCACACTGTTGCCCACAAAACCATCGTGCGCTTTATTGCTGTAGCCCCAAAAAACACTGTTGCTTATTTCTCCCCCTACCTTGCAATAAGGTCCGATGGTGGTATCGGCTCGCATTTTGCCCCCTATGTTCACCACTGCCCCTTCACAAAGGGCAAAAGCACCATGAATTACGCTCATCTCTTGCACTTGAGCACCTTTGCCAATATAAACCGGACCATTTTCAGCATTGATAACACAAGCCCGCAACTGCGCCCCTTCTTCTACAAGTACATTGTCTTTGCCGTAAATGACTGTGTGGGAATCCAATATCTTGGCAGGTTGAGCTGTGTGCACCAACAAATCAAAATCGAAGCGTATCTGTTCTCCATTAAAGCGGAAAATGTCGGAAGGCATTTGCAACAGCTTACAATCGCCTTTCCACTCTATGCTTTTACTTGGCTCAAGAGGTTGAGCAGGCAAAGGCTTGCTTGCCCGCATCGCTAACAGTTTGTTGTCCAGCATCAAGCCTTCACCGGGTGCCAGTGTATTGATGGCTTGCAGCAAATCGGCATTGGGTAGCAAATTACCGGCAATATATAGCGTCTCTTCCAGTTGGCTTGGCACTTCATAAAGAGACTGCAAGTAAGGCAGCGTTTGTATGTAGAGCTTTTCCGCTGCCAACAAGCGGCGCCACTTCTCTGCCACAGTCAAGGCGCCCACTCTCAACAGAGCAGCCGCCCGGGTAAAAGTTAAGGGTAAAAGCGCACGATGCGCCTCCGGTGTGTCAAACAATACAATGTGCACGATTCAAGCGGTTTAAAGCGTTTGCACAAATCTAATAAAAAAAAAACGGTGCGCATGCCCTCGGGTATGCACACCGCCGGTGTATCTTTACCTGTAAAAGCTTTAGTTCTGATTGCGCATTTCTTTGCTTTTGGCTACACGACGATTGAATTTCTCCACACGACCTGTAGTATCCAATACCAATTTCTTACCGGTAAAGAAAGGATGCGACTTGGCACTTACGTCAACCTTGATTACAGGATAGGTGTTGCCGTCTTCCCATTCTATAGTTTCGTTCGAAGTCATAGTGGACTTGCTCAGAAACTTATAGTCGCTAGTAATGTCCCAAAATACAACCAGTTGATAGTTCGGATGAATATCTTTTTTCATGAGTTTAAATATTTAAGTTCCCTGCTATCCAAATCAAAGGACTGCAAATTTAAAAACATTTATTTATTCCTACAAACTCCAGCACATTGATTTTCAAAAAGCTTTTCCGAATATCATACCTTATGTTATGCTGCCTGTGCTTTATCCAAAATTGCTAACCATATTACCCACTCCTATACTAATACGAAAAAAAAACGCTTTTTAATTTCATTTCTTTTGAAAAGAAAGAACTACTTTTTAAGTTAGAGGAAAACAAAACGTACAACTATGGGTATTTTCAAACGTATCGCTGACATCTTCAAAGCCAATGTAAATGATGCCTTGGATAAGGCCGAGGACCCAGCAAAAATGATTAAGCTGATGGTCATCGAAATGCAGGAGTCGCTAACCAAAGCTACTGCCAGCTTAGCAAAAGCCATGGCGCAAGAGCGCAAGCTAAAAAACGAATATGAGAAGTATCTGAGCCTCTCGGAACAGTGGAAGCAGAAAGCAGCTGCCGCCTTGCAGCAAGGACGCGAAGACCTGGCACGCCAAGCCTTGCAAAAAAAGGCACTCTGCGACCAAAATGTAGGACAGTACAAACAAATGTACGAAGCAGCTGTACAACAAACCGCACAACTCAAAGAAACTGTAGACAAGCTGAAAATCAAGCTGGACGAAGCACGTGCCAAAGAATCTATGCTTCTTGCACGCAGCGAAACTGCCAAAGCACAAAAAGAAATTGTCAAACAAATTGGTGGTTTAGACACTTCCAGCATCTTTGCCAAGTTCGATAAGTTCGAAGAGAAGATACTCGAACAAGAAGCCGAAGCACAAGCCTACGCCGAGCTTGCCAGTGACAATATGAACAACCTTGAAGATGAGTTCAAAAAGCTGAATGCCAGCTCACAAGTAGATGACGAACTGGCTAAGCTCAAAGCAGAGTTGAATTCCGGTAACGATGCCAACAGCAACTCATAAGATTATCCATCATCTTTTTCTACTCCAAACAATTAACCAACACAAAGCCATGCCTAAATTCAAAGTTTTAAAAGAAGGTGTCAACCAAGAGCTTATCAAGCAGACCCATCAAAAGATAAAATCATTCATACAAGAGCTGTTTCACGAGAATGAAGTCATTGAAGTGGATGGCACCTACTCTTTCACCTTTGGCACTGTCAGTGTAAACGTGCGTGTGCTTCCTTGGCACAGCGAAGATGTATTGGTAGAAGTATTTTCTTATGTGGCAGAAGAAATAGAATTATCACCCTCTGTGATGGAAGAGCTGCTGCGCCTCAATGCCACCACACATTTTGGTGCCTTCGGCATTACCTTCGACAACTCGGTGGTGTTTAGTTATTCAATAGCGGGTGCCAATCTGGATTTCAACGAGTTTGCTGCGGCAGTACAAACCGTAGCTACCGTAGCCGATAGCTACGACGAACTGCTCAAAGAGTTTAATGTATGATATACGTCCTGATTGGGGTGATATTGCTTGCTGCCGGCGGTTTTTTGGAGTACAATCGTCGGCAGCAATTGCGCCGCGTGCTAAACATCAAATACCACCAAACAACCGCTATCGGTGAGGTTATAGATGCCTACAAAGACATAAGCAGGCAACTGGGTGTAGGCAATTATTCCCAAATAGTAGAGTTAAAAGGCAAAGCCAAGGCGTTATCGCCTTTGCAAAGCGAGTTTAGCAAGAAATCAGTAGTATATTATACTGCCACCGTCACCCGAGAATACGAAACCAAAGTAAGGCAGCAAGACCAAGAAGGAAACATCTACTGGACTACTGAGCGACGCACCGAAGTAATAAGCCACCAAGAGCATAAAATCCCCTTTCTAATCGAAGACCACACCGGCGAAATAGAAGTAAATCCGGAAGGAGCTGAAATTCATCCTATAAAAAGCTTTGACCGCTTCGAGCGAGAAGGAGAAGGACAGTTGTTCAGTTATATAGCCCAAAAAACAGCTTACAATCAGGACAATAAAACCTTGGGGTTCCGTTATCAGGAGTCGATTATACACGTGGGGGCTCAGCTTTATGTTCTTGGAGAAGCCCATGACCGCGACGGTCATCTGCGAGTGGGCAAACCCAAAGACGATAAAGAAAGCTTTATTATCTCTACCAAAACGGAAGAACAATTGCTAAAGGAATCAGAAAAGAACGCCAAAATATCTCTTGTAGGAGCATTCATTTTAGGCATCATTGGCGTGGTGCTTATTGTCTATGGCATCACTGCTTAAAATTTTAACTCTGCTTATCAAACGCTCAACTATCTATAAAAGAATATAGAGGACATCTTATCTTGGATGCCCCCTATATTTTTATTTTTTCTTCCGTTTAACGCAGCGGAAGGTTCTTCAACCAAGCCTCACGCAAACGTAGTTGTGCTTCGGTAGGATGCTCCATCGGCACAAATGCGGGTGCCGGGGAGGCGCTATCTCCCGCTTTGAAGTCTATGCCTATTTTGTTAAAATACTCTTTTAAAGGCAAAGGCTCGGCATTTTTCACATAGCGGTCAAAGAAATCGCCTATTTCTGGATAGGTCATCTCTACAAAGATATCGAAAAACTTGTCCTCGGGGAAAGGCTTCGATGCTCCGTATTTGTTAATCAATTCAAGGATTACTTCTCTGAGCCCCCGTTTGCCGTTCGACAGCTCCAGCAAGCGGATGTCGAGCAAAGAAGCTACCAATGCTCCGCGATAATAGATGTTGCTATATTGTTTTTGTCCTTCCGCAGTGTAAGAGTTCAGACTCAGCGCCACCAGGCTATAGTTAGAGTCGAAATAACGGCTATCCACATATGCTTTTCTTCCCCAGCGCTGCAGGAATTCATCGAGGGAGATGAGCCCGCCCCGTAGCTGCATCATATGGGCAGCCCATTCGGTAGTGCCTTCATACAACCACAAGTGCTGCGAAGGCGTGGGCTTCACAAAGTTGAAATGTTCTATAATTTCGCTATGGATATTCAGCGGGGTTACTATATGAAAGAACTCATGAGCCGCAATGCTTAGTACAGAGTTTTTCATTTGCTCGTTCCACTCGCCCTCTTTCAATATGTACTCCGAGCTGTAGGAGTGTTCCCACGCACCGGCGCTCTTGTCGGAGAAGTGAAAGAGGAAAGTATAACGCTCTACAGGCAAGCCATTGAGAAAGTCGCTGGCTGCATTCAACATATCTTTCATGGCAGAAAGCAAGGTAGTGGAATTTATTTTCCCAGTAGCCGAATAGGTATATACGTCAATTTGTGCCCCGCCTACTTCATCTTTGGCGTAGGTGAGGTTGCCCAATAAAATAGGCGAATCTACTGCATGGTCATAGTTGTTGGCAAGCCAATAGCCTTGCTCATTGCGGTTCAAGGCAGTACCTACCTTCCAGCCTTCGGGATATAACAGCTCAATAGTAAAAGGAGCCTGCTGCTTGCCGTGGAAGTAACCGAATACCGTTTGCCCGTTGATGAGCACATGGTCATCTTCTATGGAAGAACCGCACATCAAATAAATGGGGTTTTCCTGCACAGGGGTATCCCATGTTTCGGCTATTTCATAACGGATGGTGCGTACCTTCTCCGGTTTTTTAATTTCCCATTGGTTCACCGAAACCTGCTCTACTTCTACCGGACGACCTTTGTTATCGAGAACCTCAAACTTACGCACAAAACGCCCCATGTCCATGACTTGGTAGGTGCCCGGCGCTGTAGAAGCAAACTGGTAGATAATGGGTTGTTTGCCCAACTTGCCTTGTATTTGGATGGTTACCTTAAAGGAATCGCCAGAACGGTCATTCAAGTTCACCACATAATGCAATTGTTGTGCCCATGCCGCTACACTCAGGCTCAGAGTCAAGCAAACAGTTAAAAGGATGTTTGTGCTTTTCATACTGCTGTTTTTTTTTTAAAAAAACTACATTGATAAATTGTGCAAATAAAACGCCCCGGAAGGGGCATATATTTTGGCAGAGCAATATAAGATTTTTTCTTGGCGCTTTGCTGCCTATTCTTGCATCAGCAGGTCAAAAATCATCTACCTGCCAGTATTACCCGTTGTCCGTTCAAGCCCCCGATTGGTTGCACCCTAATAAAGCCTTTTTCTATTGGGCATTTACAAAGCTATGATGCAGTGTTGACGAGCAGCACTACTATTCTTATGGCATCATTGCCATTGATAGCAGCCACCGCCGCAGCTGAAAGCTTTTCTAAGGCAACACGACCGGCGGGCTACTCTTCGAAAACCGTACGGGCGGCATACGCTCCCATAGGATTGCTCACAGATTTGCCATCATCGCCCGTTGTTTGCTGGCAGGCATCCGGTGAGAAAAAAACAGGCTTCCGGCTGGTATAGATGCTGGCGAGGAGGAGGTACACCCGTTTTTTTCGATGGGGGGCAAGTGGCGATTTTCACGGCAGGCAAGGCTTCACCGGTAGAAAAACTGTAAAAGCTCCCTACCCCCCCTGCTCACTCAATATAATATTTCGTGCAAGGGGTTTGAATTCGGGCAATACTGAGTATAAGCCTCTTATATTGAGCTGGCAGACCTCCTGCACAAGCCACACGAACGGTAAACACAAAGGTCTCAGTGATAGCTAAACACGTGTCCCCGCGATTTGGCATTTTTTTAAAAGGAAGGAAAAAAACACCACAAGTTTATGAAACTGGTGCATGCTGCTTCAACACTTGCAGGAGCTGCCCCGCCGAAAGCATGCCCGAATGACGCCACAACAATTGACCATTCTTGAAGAGCATAAAAGTAGGTACGCCGCGTACCTGATACTTCGCTGCCAGATGAGGGTTTTTATCCACATCTATTTTGATAATCTTGGCTTGATTGCCTATTTGCCCCGCTACTTCTTTGAGTACGGGCTTCATTGCTTGACAAGGACCACACCACTCTGCCGAGAAGTCGATGAGTACAGGTACGTCTTGGTTGATTAATTGCTCAAATTTTCCTTTCATATTAGTTTAGGTTCTTTTTTCATATGAACATAACTTTGTTTAAAAAAATTCAAGCCAGTAGATTTGCTACGAAACAGTTTTTGGTTTGACAAAAAATCCCTTTGGTCTTCTTATTATTCGGCTATGGCGTCTTCTACTTTTACTCTACATCCTCTATTTTTATGGTATGCTCTCTCTTCTTTTGTTCTTGGCTTATGAGTTAGAGTGGTTCAAATTTGAGAACCTCCCACTACAGCTCTTAACATATTTTTCTAATTTGAAGCCTTTGAAATTTTTACTAACTTCAATTTGTTGGTTTCGCAACAACTCTATACATTAGCAAAGCATTTTCTTTAGCATCTAAACTAAAATTGAGAATTTACTCGAATGGATGCTATTAGCATTTCAGAGATTGAAGGTAGTTATTTTAAGTAATGGGGCTTCCTGTTTATTGAATTTATCAACACCTAAAATTCTTTGAAAATGCATAAAATCAGGGTGTACGAAAATATACACATTCTGTTTTGGTTATTAAAAGATTTAAGCTGGATAACACTTTGGAAGCCACTTGGATTATTAATGATTATCCCCACCGTTGGATTTGCCATATGGTTTTGCATTAAAACCTTTTCAATAAGCGAGTTTTATGTTTACCTTGCCACATTGTTCTGGATAGTGGCAAATGCAATATGGATGGTATTAGAATTTTATTCACTTGAACAATACAAATACATATCTGCACTTATTTTCATGGAATTAGTAACCAAATATAGATAAATTTCCATTCCTTTTTGCGATAAATAAGGCAATGGTTATTCTCAACATCTCTTCACTTTTTGAATAACA
>NZ_JAASRN010000002.1:822633-958064 GCF_011761635.1 Thermonema lapsum | reverse complement strand
TTACCATTTTTTACTTTTTCACTACTTTTACATCTTGGACACTTCATGACTTTTTTGCTACAAAATTATGAAATCTATATTTAGTTAGCAAATCCCATGAATAAAATACTGGTAATTCAGACAGCTTTTATCGGAGATGCCATTCTGGCAACTGCTTTACTCGAAAGCCTACATAACGAATACCCAGAAGCAGCAATTGATTTTTTGGTGCGCAAAGGCAACGACAGTCTCTTCCGTCATCACCCCTTTTTACATGAGCTCATCGTTTGGGACAAGCAAACAGCAAAATACAAAGACTGGTGGCGCATACTGAAACACATACGCCGCCGTCGTTATGATGCGGTCATCAATGTGCAGCGTTTTGCTGCTACCGGCTTATGGACTGCTCTTTCGGGGGCGGCTTTCACTGCTGGCTTCAACAAAAATCCTTTTTCTTTTGCCTTCCAACACAGCGTAGCGCACCATTTCGACCGCGGGATGCACGAAATAGAACGGAACCACCAACTCATTGCCCCCTTGGTAAAACAGAAAACACCACAACGCCCACGCCTCTACCCCTCTGCCGATGACTATGCTCAAGTGGCACACTATCAAACCCAAGCCCCCTATGTATGTGTGGCACCTGCTTCGGTATGGTTCACCAAGCAATACCCCGAACACAAGTGGGTTGCCTTCCTACGAGCCTTGCCCCCCTCGCTGACGGTTTATTTGATAGGGGGACCGGCAGATTATGCATTGTGTGAACGCCTACGCTCTGCCGTAAAAGAGCGCCCTATTCATAACCTTGCTGGCAAGCTGTCTCTGCTGCAATCGGCAGCACTCATGCAAAAAGCCCTGATGAACTACGCCAACGACTCTTCGCCTCTTCATCTGGCATCTGCCATGAGTGCTCCCATCACGGCGGTATATTGCTCCACCATTCCGGGTTTTGGCTTTTACCCAGTATCTGAACAGAGTCATATTGTAGAGACGCGAGAGCTGCTGCCGTGTCGCCCTTGCGGCATTCATGGGCATAAGCAATGCCCCAAAGGGCATTTCCGTTGTGCTGAAAGCATCGAAGCCTCTCAATTAACCGCTTGTCTGCCTCCCTTGCCACAATAGGCACAAAAAAAGATAGCAGGCGGCAGGCTTTGTTTTGAAGCATTTATATGTAAAATCTTTAACTTTGGCACATGTTTTTTAAATTTCATCCTTCAAACACTGTTTAAAACCTGAAATCTATGGGATACTTATTCACCTCTGAGTCTGTATCTGAAGGGCATCCCGACAAAATTGCCGACCAAATATCGGATGCTATTTTAGATGCCATGCTTATGCAAGATGCAGATTCGCGCGTGGCTTGCGAAACGCTCGTAACCACCGGCTTGGCAGTCATTGCCGGTGAAGTAACCACCAAAGCCTATGTAGAAATCCCAGATGTCGTGCGCGAAACCATCCGCCGTATTGGCTATACCAAGCCCGAATACCGTTTCGATGCCGACTCTTGTGGTGTCATTGTAGCTCTGCACAGTCAATCGCCTGATATTGCCCGCGGCGTGGATGAAGCCGAAGGCAAAGAGCAAGGGGCTGGTGACCAAGGCATGATGTTTGGCTATGCCACCAACGAAACCCCCGAGTACATGCCTATGGCTTTGGCTTTTGCCCACCGCTTAGTAGAACGCCTTGCCTATATCCGAAAAAATGAGCCGGAATTGATGCCCTACCTGCGCCCCGACGCCAAAGCGCAAGTAACCATCGAGTATGACGACAACAACAAACCGCGTCGCGTGCATACCATCGTGGTATCTACCCAACACGACGAGTTTGATACCGACGAAAACATGCATCGCCGCATCGCCGAAGATGTAAAACGGCATGTGATTGGCGCAGTCATCCCTACCCAATATCTCGACGAGCAGACCATCTATCACATCAACCCCACCGGCAAGTTTGTGATTGGTGGACCCCATGGCGATGCGGGGCTTACCGGGCGCAAAATCATCGTGGATACCTATGGCGGAAAAGGCGCCCATGGTGGCGGAGCCTTCTCGGGCAAAGACCCCTCAAAGGTGGACCGCAGCGCAGCTTATGCCACCCGTCACATTGCTAAGAACTTGGTAGCTGCCGGCGTCGCCGATGAAGTGCTGGTACAAGTCTCTTATGCCATTGGTGTAGCACAGCCCGTATCTCTGACTGTAAACACTTTCGGCACGGCAAAAGTCAACAAAAGCGATGTAGAGATAGCTGCCATCGTAAAAGAGTTGTTCGACCTGCGCCCCAAAGCCATCATTGAGCGCTTGGGCTTGAAAAACCCCATCTATACCCCCACCGCTGCCTACGGACACATGGGACGCACTCCCTATGAAGCCGAAGTGGAAATGTTCACCGTGGACTTGGTGGAAGATGAGTACGAAAAGAAAGAGATACGCCGCAAAACCAAGAAAAAGGTTGAGTTTTTCACTTGGGAAAAGCTTGACTACGTAGATAAGGTAAAAAGCGCTTTTGGGCTGGCTTAAAGCTACTCCTTGTGCCATAAACAAAGCAGAAAAGCCCCTGAAAAAGGGGTTTTTCTGCTTTGTCTGTTGTTTGTCGTTCAAAAAACAGTAATGTGTTGATTCTTCCACTTCCTGCAATTCCTCACTCAACTCGTTTTTCTCCATTTCGTTGCTCTACTCTTTTAAAAATAGGCTCAATAGTGGGATACCTTTGTGCAGATGCAACTTATATGCAGGTGCTTTGGATGTGTCTTTAGGTGAGCATATTTTGGCGCCCTTTCAACTCAAAAACTTAAAGAGATTCATCGCTAACGCTCGAAATGAGCAAGGGGAATGCTCAAAAG
This sequence comes from Thermonema lapsum, assembly GCF_011761635.1. Classification (NCBI taxonomy): domain Bacteria; kingdom Pseudomonadati; phylum Bacteroidota; class Cytophagia; order Cytophagales; family Thermonemataceae; genus Thermonema; species Thermonema lapsum. The sequence goes on along the minus strand of NZ_JAASRN010000002.1, from coordinate 955,246 downwards.
GATAAGAAGGGACAAAAAACATACACAAGAGGGAAGAGCCTGTCTGTCCCCTCTCCTCTGCTTACTTCTCGGCAAATTGCCCTTGTTTTAGTTCCATGCGCAAGAAGCGCCCCGTATGGCTCTGCCGATGGGCTGCTACTTCTTCGGGCGTGCCTTCGCAAACGATGGTTCCCCCCTGTGCCCCCCCTTCCGGACCTAAGTCTATCAAATAGTCGCATACTTTGATGACATCGAGGTTGTGCTCTATGACAAGCACCGTGTTGCCCTGCTCCACCAAGCGGTTGAGGAAGTCGAGCAGGCGCTCTATATCCTGAAAATGCAAGCCGGTAGTGGGTTCGTCGAGGATGTAGAAAGTGTTGCCGGTGCTTTTGCGTATCAGCTCAGTAGCCAGCTTGATGCGCTGCGCTTCGCCGCCCGATAGTGTGGTTGCTGGCTGCCCCAGGGTCAGATACCCCAAGCCTACTTCGTTAAGCACAGTCAAGTAGCGGGCTATTTGGGGGTGATTTTCAAAGAAAGCGGCGGCTTCTTCTATGGTCATATCCAGCACGTCGGCAATAGATTTACCCTTGTAGCGCACTTCGAGGGTTTCGCGATTGTAGCGTTTGCCTTTGCAGACATCGCAAAGCACCTGCACGTCGGGCAGAAACTCCATTTCAATGGTTTTCACTCCCGCACCGCCGCAGGCTTCGCAGCGCCCCCCTTTTACGTTGAAAGAAAAGCGCCCGGCTTTGTAGCCACGTATTTTGGCTTCGGGCAAATCTTTAAACAAATTACGGATGTGGGTAAATAGTCCCGTATAGGTGGCAGGGTTAGAACGAGGCGTACGCCCGATGGGCGCTTGGTCTATTTCTATGACCTTGTCGATATGTTCCAAGCCTTCGATGCTGTCGTAAGGCAGCGGGTCGCGCTGCGAGCGGTAGAAGTGTTTACGCAGGATGGGAAAAAGAGTATGGTGGATAAGGCTGGACTTGCCCGAACCCGATACCCCCGTGATGCCAATCATAGTGCCCAAAGGGAAGCGCACGGTGATGTTTTTGAGGTTATGTCCGCGCGCACCTTTCAGTATCAACATTTTGCCATTGCCGGCGCGGCGCTTTGTCGGCACGGCTATTGCGCGCTCGCCTTTCAAATACAGGGCTGTAGGGCTGTTGGCACATGTCATTACTTCCTGCGGGCTGCCTTGGGCTACTATTCGCCCACCGTGACGCCCCGCCCCCGGACCCACATCTACAAGATGGTCGGCTGCCAACATCATCTCTTTGTCGTGCTCTACTACGATGACTGAGTTGCCTAAGTCGCGCAGGGCTTTCAAAGCACGAATCAGCTTCTCGTTGTCGCGCTGATGTAAGCCAATACTCGGCTCATCGAGCAAGTAAAGCACGCCTGTGAGTTGGGTGCCTATTTGAGTGGCAAGGCGTATGCGCTGGGCTTCGCCTCCTGAGAGGGTACGCATAGGGCGGTCGAGGGTGAGGTAATGAAGCCCCACATCCAAGAGAAAATGCACACGCTTGCTGATTTCTTTGAGTATTTCTTCGGCAATCAGCTGCTGGGTAGGATTCAAGCGCCCGGGCAATTGGTTCAGCCATGCATCCAGCTGCTGCAGGTCCATGGCAGCCACTTCGGCTATGTTTTTGCCGTCTATTTTGAAATGTAGAGATTCTTTTTTGAGGCGCGCTCCTTTACATTCGGGACAGGTTTCGCTCACTACAAACTCACCGACGAACTCGCGCATCTTAGCGGTTCCTTCTTGCAGTTGCCATTCTAAAAAAGGAATGATGCCATCGAAGCCAGTTTCCCATTCTTGCCCAGGATATTTTTTGGAAGGCACTGCCACTTTTTCCTTTGAGCCGTAAAGCAAAATATTGATAACCTCTTCGGGTAGTTTCTTGACCGGCATCGTCAACTTATAGCCGTGCTGTTTTAGGATGGCTGCTATCTTTTTGAAAACCCATATATCACGATATTCACCCAGCGGGGCAATGGCACCCTCTTCAATACTCAGCTCAGGGTCAGGAAAGACAGCCTCGCGCGGAATGTGTTCTATCACCCCCAAGCCTTCGCATGTAGGACAAGCCCCATAAGGTGAGTTGAACGAAAACATATTAGGTGCCGGGTCATCATAGGCAATGCCCGATTCGGGGCACATCAGGCGTTTAGAATAAAAGAAAGGATTGCCCGCCTCGTCGATGACCAGCAGCAGCCCGTTGCCTTCTTGAAGCGCTTTGCGTACCGACTGCGTCAAGCGGTGGCGGTCGTCCTCTTTGGGACGCAAACGGTCAATGACCAATTCTATGTCGTGGATTTTATAGCGGTCGAGCTGCATTTGGGGCTCTATGTCGCGCACCTCGCCATCTACACGCACTTTGGTATAGCCACTTTTTTCAAGCTTTTTGAACAGCTCACGGTAGTGCCCTTTGCGCCCCCGCACCAATGGGGCAAGTAGCTGTATTTTTTGCCCGGCAAAGCGCTCTAATATAGAGTTGGTGATTTGGTCTTCGGACTGCCGCACCATCTTCTTGCCGGTTACATAAGAGTAGGCTTCAGCCGCACGAGCATACAACAAACGCAAGTAGTCATATATTTCGGTGGTAGTGCCTACCGTAGAACGTGGGTTGCGTGAAGTCGTTTTTTGTTCTATGGCAATCACCGGGCTGAGTCCTTCGATGCTGTCCACATCGGGGCGCTCAAGCGTACCCAAAAAATTACGGGCATAAGAGGCGAAGCTTTCCAAATAGCGGCGTTGCCCTTCGGCATAGAGGGTATCGAATACCAAAGAAGATTTGCCACTTCCACTTACACCAGTAATGACCACCAGACGGAAACGGGGAATGTCAATATCAATATTTTTCAGGTTGTGCACACGGGCACCACTCACACGAATAAACTGCTCCATTGCTTTATTTTATCTTGCCCTTCCGATTAAACACGCTCGCCGGCAATTGGTTTTTTCAGGCATCACGCTTTTGCAATGCTTCTTGCCGCTCTTCTTTCTTCTTTACAAAGCCCGCAATAAAGATACTGATTTCATAAAGTAAAATCAGCGGCAAAGCCACAATGATTTGGCTGAAAACATCAGCAGGCGTAATGATAGCTGCCACCACGAATATAACCACGATGGCATGCCGCCTATAGATTCTCATGCTTTGTGCATCGACGATGCCCGCCTTGGCGAGGAAATAAACCAACATGGGCAGTTGAAACAACAAAGCACAGCCCAACACCAAGGTGAGGAGTGTGGACACATAGGAAATAATGTCGAATTCGTTGACGATAGAGGGGTCGAGGGTATAGTTGGCTAAGAACTGCACCGAAATAGGGGTGAGAATATAATAGCCGAAAAGAGAACCAGTAAGGAACAACAAAGAAACCACCAATACCACTCCGGTAGTTACCCGACGCTCGTTTTCATATAAACCAGGTCGCACAAAGCGCCACAATTCCCAAAACACATAAGGAAATGCAATGATTAAACCAATGACAAAGGAAGAAGTCAGGTGCATGAGAAACTGCCCTGCCATTTTTCGGCTCTGAAGGGTAAAGTTCAACTTATCGAAGCAAAGTGCCGGTGAGTCTATGAGCTGTCCCAATTCACAGAGTTTTCGGTAGGTCCAGAAGTCCAGGCGCGCGGGTCCCAGCACTATCTTACCAAAAAAGAAGTCTTTGTAAATAAAGGCTACCACTGTAAATACCAGAATTGCTAACAGCGAGCGAATCAAATGCCAGCGCAGTTCTTCGAGGTGGTCTATAAAACTCATTTCTTTGTCATCCACAGGCTTTGCCATGGGTCATGCTCTTTAATTTTGAAAAAGCAAATCTACATGCTACGGCAGGAATTTACAATTGCACGCCCAATACTGGCAAAACAGTGATGGTTTTCCTACTACCCTCCAAAGGGTGAGACCAAAGGCGGCTATTTCGCAGTTCATTAGGGATGACAAGAAAGGAAATTGCTCGAAATAATAGAGAAATACAAGGGCAAGAATGACAAAAAAGCAAAACAGCCTGCCAACAAAGGGGATTGTGTAGTGAAAAATCAACACCAAGGCACCGTATATGGTGCCTTGGCACATACAAGATTTATCTACCAGCTAAACAGCGGGAACTGCTGCATGAAAGCATGCACTTCGTGTTTGATTTGCTCAAGTGCCGAATCGTTGGCGGCATTTTGCAGACTGCGGTCTATCCAATCCACAATTTGCTCCATGTGTTCGGGGCGCAAGCCGCGGGTAGTGATGGCTGCCGTACCTACCCGTATGCCCGAAGTAACAAAAGGCGATTGGGTATCGAACGGCACCATGTTTTTGTTTACGGTGATGTCAGCTTTGCCCAAGGTTTCTTCTGCCTGTTTGCCAGTAATGCCTTTGTTGCGCAGGTCTATGAGCATCAGGTGGTTGTCTGTGCCACCAGAGATAATTTCGTATCCTCTTTTCAAAAAAGCGTCTGCCATAGCTTGCGCGTTGGCGCGCACATGCTGCACATAAGTGGCATATTCATCGGTAAGGGCTTCGTGGAAAGCCACTGCTTTAGCAGCAATCACATGCTCGAGCGGTCCACCTTGTGTGCCCGGAAATACGGCGCTGTCGAGCAGCGATGACATCATGCGCAGCTTGCCTTTATTGTCTTTGATACCGAAGGGGTTTTCAAAGTCATGACGCAGCATAATCATGCCTCCACGCGGACCACGCAGGGTTTTGTGTGTGGTGGTGGTTACGATGTGGCAGTGTTCGAGTGGGTCGTTGAGCAAACCGCGGGCAATCAAGCCGGCAGGGTGCGAAATGTCTGCCAACAACAAAGCCCCTACGCTATCGGCAATAGCACGCAGACGGGCATAATCCCAATCGCGCGAATAAGCCGAAGCACCGCATATGATGAGTTTGGGACGCTCTTTATGCGCAATTTCCTCCACTTTGTCCCAGTTGATGCGTCCGGTTTCAGGCTCTACCCCATAAAATGAAGGCTGATAGAGCTTTCCGGAAAAGTTGACGGGCGAGCCGTGCGTTAGGTGCCCTCCGTGTGCCAAGTTGAAGCCCAGTATTTTATCGCCGGGCTTGAGCACCGCCAACATCACAGCCGCATTGGCTTGTGCTCCAGAATGGGGCTGCACGTTCACCCAAGTAGCCTTGAACAATTGCTTGGCGCGCTCGATGGCTAAAGTTTCTACCTCATCTACGAATTGGCATCCACCGTAGTAACGCTTATAGGGCAAACCTTCGGCATACTTGTTGGTAAGCACGCTGCCCATGGCTTGCATTACCTGTTCCGAAACGAAGTTTTCGGAAGCAATGAGTTCAATACCGCTCTTTTGGCGGTTTTCTTCTTGGGCTATGAGGTTGAAAATGGCTTGGTCTCGATGTAGCATAAATCAAGGAATTGAATGGAATGGAATGATGGAAAAAGTGTTGTCGTGTCAAATATAAGGCAGCTAAAAGGTTGGTACAAATCCAAAAAGCTGTTCAGGCTGTTTGTTTTCTCAGGGGGGAGAATCGCTCTTTTTTTGTTCTTATTATTCCTCCTTATGTGCTGTTTTTCCAGCTGCCTTTCCTGCCCTACCCTATGGATGTAACTTTTTTACCAAGTGGCATGACATGCTTCTTAGGCTTCATTTGACAAAACCTAACAAACACAGGGCGATGCCTGATAAGTGGCACTGCCCTGTGTTTTTATTTTATCGAAGCTGCCTGTATTGATTTACGAGCACTTGCTCATGCCACAGCTCTTGCAGTTGAGGCAACCTTCTTCATAAACCAATGCATCATCACCACAGTTGGGGCATTGATTATCTGCGGGCACTGTACCATTGGGAATATAGCGTTTGAGTGCACGCACCACACCGTTTTTCCAAGTATTCAGGCTTTCGTCGTTTAGATGCAGGTCATTGACCATATCTACCACGTATTCGATGGGCATGCCATGACGCAACACGCCGGAAATCAATTTGGCGTAGTTCCAGTATTCTTTATTAAAGGTGCGCGACAAGCCCTCAATGGTTACACGGTAGCCATCTTTGTCTATGTATTGAAAATCGTAGCGCGAACGCCCTTCCTCGGTGCGATTTTTAATGACCCAACCTTTGCTTACCTGTGATAGGATAGAGAACGAATCTTCGGCGCGTCCGGTAAATATTTCATAGGGGCGCCCGTTGAGCAAGCCCACCACAGCTACCCAATCCTCGTCGTTGTTTTTAAACTGAATTACATCGGCTTCCAGTACTTTGGGGCGCTTGGGCGCATTGGTGTTTTTGAATTCTGCATTTTGGGGGTCTTCTTTTTTCTTCTTGTCTGACACAAGCACCCCCGAGCGCGACCCCTCACGATAAACGGTAATACCTTTGCATCCGACTTCCCATCCGGTCATGTAAATTTTGGCTACCATCTCCTCAGAGGTCTCTTCGGGGATGTTCACCGTTACGCTAATAGAATGGTCTACCCATTTTTGAATAGCCCCTTGCATTTTCACTTTTGCCACCCAGTCTATGTCGTTGGCTGTGGACTTGTAATAAGGCGATTGCTTAATGATGGCTTCCAGTTCTTCATAGGGCAGCTTGGCTACTTCTTCGGGGTCATAACCTTTTACCTTGAGCCAGTCTACAAATTTATGATGGAACACATGATACTCTTCCCATGCATCACCTACTTCATCGACAAAATCGACCCGCACGTTTTTATCGTTTGGATTCACTTTGCGGCGACGTTTGTAAGACACCAAAAAGACCGGCTCTATTCCTGAGGTAGTCTGTGTCATGATGCTGGTAGTGCCCGTGGGGGCAATAGTCAACAAAGCGATGTTGCGGCGCCCATGCTGGCGCATTGCTTCATAAAGGGCGGAGTCTACCTCACGCAAACGCTTGATGAAGGGGTTGTTTTCTTCGCGTGCGGCATCATAGATGGGAAATGCTCCGCGCTCTTGTGCCAGCTTCACCGACGAGCGATAAGCCTCAAGAGCCAGTGTTTTGTGTACCTGAACAGAAAAATCAATAGCTTCATCGCTGCCGTAACGGTACCCCAAAGCCGCCAGCATATCGCCTTCGGCAGTAATGCCCACACCGGTACGTCGTCCTTGTATGCACTTTTCACGTATTTTATGCCACAGACGAAACTCCCGCTCTTTGATTTCCCAATCTTCGGGGTCGTTCTCTATTTTGGCTATGATTTGGTCTATTTTTTCCAGTTCCAAATCCACGATGTCGTCCATGATGCGCAAGGCAAGTTGGGCGTGCTTTTTGAACTTTTCCCAGTTGAAGTAAGCTTCTTCTGTGAATGGTTTTTCCACATAACTGAACAGATTGATAGCCAACAGGCGGCAGCTGTCATAGGGGCAAAGCGGTATTTCGCCACAAGGGTTGGTCGATACGGTACGGAAGCCGAGGTCAGCATAGCAGTCGGGTATTGACTCCCGCAGGATGGTGTCCCAGAATAACACTCCCGGCTCTGCCGATTTCCATGCATTATGAATGATTTTTTTCCACAACTTGCGGGCATCTATTTCTTTTTTGACACGAGGTTGAGGGCTATCTATGGGAAATTGCTGCACATAGGGCTTCCCTTCTTTGACTGCCCGCATGAATTCGTCATCTATTTTCACCGACACGTTGGCACCGGTTACTTTGGTGCCATCCAGTTTGGCATCGATGAAGGCTTCGGCATCGGGGTGTTTGATAGATATGGTAAGCATCAGCGCCCCCCGACGCCCATCTTGTGCTACTTCGCGCGTAGAGTTGGAATAGCGCTCCATGAAAGGTACCACACCGGTCGAGGTCAAAGCGCTGTTCATCACCGGGGAGCCTTTGGGGCGTATATGAGAGAGGTCATGCCCTACACCACCCCGCCGTTTCATCAATTGAATTTGCTCTTCGTCTATTTTCAAGATGCCACCATAGGAATCGCTGGGTCCATCATGCCCAATTACAAAGCAGTTGGAGAGAGAGGCAATTTGAAAAGGGTTGCCGATGCCAGTCATGGGACCACCTTGGGGCACGATATAGCGAAAATCCTTGAATAGATGATAAATTTCTTCTTCGGAAAGAGGGTTGGGATATTTCAGTTCAATGCGGTGAATCTCTTTTGCCATGCGCCGGTGCATGTCGTCAGGCGTAAGCTCATAAATTCTACCGAAAGAGTCTTTCAATGCATATTTGTTGACCCACACACTGGCTGCCAGTTCATCGCCACCAAAGTATTTTTTCGAAGCCTCCAGGGCTTCGGGCACAGTGTACACGGGGCAGTCTTCAAGGGTTTGTTTGCCGGTTGATTTTAGTTCTATTTGATTCATAGGACACAGGGCTTTTATGGGGTGAGCATCGAAGGGAAATCAAGGTGTGCACGTAAGATAGGAAAAGAAAAGAGTGTGGCTTGTCGAGAAGCCAACACTCTTGTTTATGCTTTATAAATCGTATTAATAACGGTAGTGCTCAGGTTTAAAAGGACCTTCTACAGGCACCCCTATGTACTCGGCTTGTTTGGGGGTGAGGGTGTCGAGTTGTGCGCCCAGCTTAGGCAAATGCAAGCGTGCTACTTTTTCATCCAGATGCTTGGGCAGGATATAGACTTTGTTTTCGTATTTGTCGTGGTTGTTCCACAGTTCTATTTGTGCCAACACTTGGTTGGTGAATGAGCAGGACATCACGAACGAAGGATGACCGGTAGCACAACCCAAGTTCACCAAGCGCCCTTCGGCAAGCAAGATAATTTCTTTGCCATCCACATTGTACATATCTACTTGGGGCTTGATGTTCACGCGGGTATGCCCATAGTTTTGCTTGAGCCAAGCCACGTCTATTTCATTGTCGAAGTGTCCGATATTGCAAACAATGGCTTTGTCTTTCATCATTTTGAAGTGGCGCCCTACCACAATGTCGCAGTTACCGGTGGCTGTTACTATGATGTCGGCTTGCGGGATGGCGTCGTCCATGCGCATCACTTGGTAGCCGTCCATACAGGCTTGTAGGGCACAGATGGGGTCTATCTCGGTAACAATCACACGCACGCCTTGGCTACGCAACGATTGCGCCGACCCTTTGCCCACATCACCATAACCGGCTACTACTGCCACTTTGCCAGCAAGCATTATGTCAGTGGCACGGCGGATAGCATCGACCAAAGACTCGCGGCAGCCATAGCGGTTATCAAACTTCGACTTGGTTACAGAGTCGTTCACGTTGATGGCTGGCACGGGCAAAGTGCCTTTTTTCATGCGCTCATAGAGGCGATGCACGCCGGTGGTAGTTTCTTCCGAAATGCCACGTATGTCTTTGACCAATTCGGGGTATTCGTCCAATACCAAGTTGGTGAGGTCTCCCCCATCGTCCAGAATCATATTCAGGGGTTTGCCTCCTTCAAAGGCAAAGAGGGTTTGCTTAATGCACCAGATATATTCCTCTTCGGTCATGCCTTTCCATGCAAATACGGGAATGCCCCGAGCAGCAATAGCCGCTGCTGCGTGGTCTTGGGTAGAAAATATATTACAAGAAGACCAAGCTACTTCGGCACCCAACTCCACGAGCGTTTCGATGAGTACGGCAGTTTGGATGGTCATATGCAAACAGCCGGCAATGCGAGCACCTTTCAAAGGTTTTTTATCGCGATATTCTTCACGAATAGCCATCAAACCGGGCATTTCTGCCTCTGCCAAATGGATTTCCTTTCTTCCCCAATCTGCTAAATTGATGTCCTTTACCTTGTACTTCAGTTTTTCTTGAGTTGTTGCCATACTTAACTTGCCATTTATGGTAATAAAAATTGAGAATACAAAAATACGAATCTACTTTACGAAAGCCAAACGGAAAGAGTCTAAATCCTCTGATTGTCAATATTATTCATGTCGATAGTCGCAGTACCATCTTTCTTCGAAAGTATGCAGGGGCGCTTTACCGTTTTTCAATACGTCATAAACCATGTGTATGATGAAAAGGGGCGATATGCCGAAAATAAAAAACACGATTCTCGTTGCCCAAGAAAAAGGCAGTAATAAGACAAAGAGCAAAAGCAAAAGGGTGGTCCAAATAACAGAAGGGCGCATGACTTTCGTTTTACTTTGAAACGCCCTACTTAAGCAAATTGTTCATGGCGAGGATATAAAAAAAGCAGCCTTCATCGGCTGCCATTGCTTGCTGTGTTTTTGCTATGAAGCATTTTCTTTTAACTCGTTCACCACTTCGGTAATGGTTTTTTTGGCATCGCCAAACATCATGAGCGCATTCGGATAGCCAAAAAGCTCGTTTTCGATGCCTGCATAACCGGGATTCATACTACGCTTGCAGATAATAACGGTCTTGGCTTGATAAGCATTCAAGATAGGCATGCCATAAATGGGACTGCTGGGGTCTTTGAGTGCGGCAGGGTTCACCACATCGTTGGCACCAATCACCAGCACCACATCGGTATTGGCAAATTCGTCGTTGATTTGCTCCATTTCTACCAGTTTGTCATAGGGCACGTTGGCTTCTGCCAAAAGCACGTTCATGTGCCCGGGCATACGCCCTGCCACAGGATGTATGGCAAACTTCACATCAATGCCCCGCTTTTCGAGCAGCTCCATCAGCTCACGCACCACGTGCTGCGCCTGCGCTACCGCCATACCATAACCGGGTACGATAATCACCGAAGAGGCGCCGTCGAACAACATAGCAGCTTCTTCGGGATGCACTTCTTTCACTACTATCTCGCTGCTGCCTACGGCGCTACCTGAACCGCTGGTTTGCCCGAATCCTCCCAGCAGCACACTCACCAGCGAGCGGTTCATGGCTTTGCACATGATTTGGGTGAGGATGAGCCCGGAAGCCCCCACCAAAGCCCCTGCAATGATAAGTACTTGATTGTTAAGCACGAAGCCGGTGGCACACGCCGCAATGCCTGAGTAAGAGTTGAGCAAAGAAACGACTACCGGCATATCGGCTCCACCAATAGGAATGACTGTGAGCACACCCAGCAGCAGCGCGATGCCCAGCATGAGCAGCAGAGGTAGCAAATGGGCGGGTGCCTGTATGCTCCACACCGCTGCCCCCACCATTGCCAACGCCAGTACCAAATTAAGCAGATGCTGCCCGCTGAATACAATGGCTTTACCGCTTACCTTACCGCTCAACTTGCCATAAGCAATGAGTGAGCCGGTGAGGGTGATAGCCCCAATGATGATACTCACCACCGTAGTAATGGCAGTGATGAGCTCGGGCTTGCCTCCCTGCTCTATGGCAACATGCCACTGCTCAGAGGTAGCCACAAACATAGAAGCAGCACCACCAAAGCCATTGAAAAGAGCAACCATTTCGGGCATCTGTGTCATCTCTACACGTTTGGCAGCAATCCAGCCGATGGCAGTACCTACCAAAACAGTGGCAAAGATTTCGGTCCAGCTTAAGATGTTTTGGTGCATAAGGGTAACTCCTACAGCAACGAGCATGCCCACCGCAGAATAGAAGTTGCCACGCCGCGCCGTAGAAGGCTTACCCAGTAATTTAATGCCTAATATAAACAACACACTGGCAAGCAAGTAGCCCAGTGCAATGATGAGTTCTCGGTTTGTCATGACTTATTTTTTCTTTTTCTTAAACATCTGCAACATACGGTCGGTCACGGCATAGCCACCTACCACATTGATGGTGGCAAACAACAAGGCAGCAATGCCCAATATTTTGGAAATGGAAAAATCGCCGGGCTCGGGTCCTGTCGCCAAGATAGCCCCTACAATGGTAATACCCGAGATGGCATTCGAGCCAGACATGAGCGGGGTGTGTAGGGTAGGTGGTACTTTAGTTATCAACTCAAAACCGACAAATGTTGCCAATATGAGTACGTACAAAAGTGTAATGAATGTTTGCGTGTCCATAGAGTTTTTGCTTTTAGTTTTTCTGAAGGATTTCTTTGGTCAAAGCATGCAGCAACTCTCCATTGTGGGTGATGATGCTCTTGGCGGTGATTTCCTCTTCCATGTCCAGCTTAAAACCTTCGGGGGTTGCCAAGTGGGTCAAAAACTCATAGATGTTGCGGGCATACAGCTCACTGGCATTGACCGGCACTAAGGAAGGCAAGTTGGATTCACCAATGATGGTAACGCCGTGTTTCACTACAGTCTTATCTTTTTCGCTCAAGGCACAGTTCCCGCCCGAGGCTACTGCCATGTCCACAATCACCGAGCCGGGTTTCATCGATTGCACCATCTCTTCGGTAACCAACAGAGGGGCTCGTTTGCCAATGACCAAAGCGGTCGTAATCACCAAATCGGCTTCTTTGATACGTCGGCTGATGAGTTCCTTTTGCTTGCGCAAAAAGTCTTCCGATACTTCGCGGGCATAGCCGCCTTCTGTCTTTACCCCTTCGGCTTCTACTTCAAGGAAGCGCCCGCCCAATGATTCCACCTGCTCTTTGGTTTCGGGACGCACATCGGTTACTTCTACCACTGCCCCCAGTCGTCTGGCGGTGGCTATGGCTTGCAAGCCAGCTACTCCGGCACCGAAGATAAGCACGCGTGCGGGGGTGATGGTACCTGCCGCAGTCATCATCAGGGGGAAGATTTTACCCAGCGCGTCTGCCCCCATAATCACGGCTTTGTAACCCGCCAAGTTGGCTTGCGAGCTGAGCGCGTCCATTTTCTGTGCGCGCGAGATGCGCGGAATGGCATCCATAGCAAAAGCCGTAATCTTTTTTTGCAGACAAGCTTCCACCAGCGGCGGGTTGGTGTAGGGATACATAAAAGAGATGAGTACAGCTCCTTCGCGCATCTGAGCGATTTCGCTGGGGTCGGGTGCATTCACTTTCAGCACGACGTCGGCTTGTGCATAAAGTACCTCTCTTGCGACTTCTATGTGTGCACCAGCTGCTTGGTATGCTTCATCGCTGATAAAAGAGCCGACGCCAGCTCCTTGCTCTACGTGCACCTCAAAGCCTGCTTTGCAGAGCTTTTGCACGATTTCTGGCGTGAGCGCTACTCTTCGTTCACGCTCTGCCAATTCTTTGAGAACACAGACTTTCAAGATATTTTTTGTTTTTAATTGCCTTATGTCCCGAAATATTAAAACAAGAAAAAAGATTTAGCAAGAAAAGCATGCTACTTTTTAGCGGGCAGGTTATCGTTCCAACGGGCGGTGTTGAGCATATGAATGATATCTTTCTTTATGAAATCAATCACGGGTGCCAGTGAGTCGTTTTTGGTGGCAGTACGGAAATAGAGAGCTCCGCGCAAGAAATGCCGTACCGAATCGGTAGTGTAAAACTGAAACTGACTGGGCACTTCGCCACTTAGCTCAAATACGGCTGCTTTTTGCCCCAAGGCATTTTTAAATACAGTTTCTTCAATAGAGTATGCCTTGATTTGATGCTTGGACGTGAGGTGATAAGAGTCATTGATAAGCTCCATCAGCTTTTTTTCGGTACTGTCGCTAATGTCTTTGTAGGTTACCTGCACTTCGGCATATCCAAATTTGGGATAAATAATATGAATCCAATAAGGTTCAGCCATCCAAGAGCTATCGGGACGTATGATAGCATGTTTCGAGTATTCGAAAAAGTAGGGAAAGGTGTCGGGTAAGGATTGATATTCATGCTTAGGCAGGTCAATGCGGTTATAGCCTTTGGGTTTGGGCACATACTCTACTTCTTCCCCACATGCCGCCAGCAAGAGCATGCACAAGCAACCATACCAAAACTTTTTCATGTGCATAGCTGTTGAATTTTTTTTGCTAAATTTAACAAAAACCAACGGTTACGAATCATCGCAAATAAATCATTTAAGAAAAAAATAGGGTGTGTTATGAAACGAATCTCATCCACTCTTTTGGCTTTCTTGTTGTTGCTTACTGCCTGCCGACGACAAGAGAGCGTCATGCCCATTACTCAATTTGTGTGGGAGGTGATGGACCTATACTATCTTTGGAACGACCAAATGCCCCGGGTTGATTGGCGTAAATATACTGACCCTCATTTGCTGTTGGAAGATTTACGCTACAAACCGCGCGACCGCTGGAGTACACTCTATGACAACGGTCCCGAGTTTTTGGCTTATCTGCAATCGGGGCAACTCAAAGCCTTCGGCTTCGGTATGAAATGGGATGCCAACAATCAGCTGCGCGTTGCCTATGTGTATGCCAACAGCCCAGCAGCACGCGCCGGCTTGCAACGCGGCGATATCATCTTGGAAGTAAACGGACAAGCACCTACTCCCAATACACCTATCAGCTTCACGGAAACCAGCACGCTGAAAGTGAAAAAGAGGGACAGTGGCACGGAAGAAAGTATTACCATGACCAGAGAAGTACTGGACATCAACCCGATACTGGCTACCAGAGTCATCGAAAACAACGGAATAAAGATTGGTTATGTATGCTTCAATGTCTTTTTGAGTGATGCTGCCCCTCTCTTGAATCAAACTTTTAATTACCTGAAAAATGAAGGGGTGCAGGAAATGATTTTAGACTTGCGTTACAATGGTGGAGGCGATGTGAAGGTTGCCCAACACTTGGGCAGTTTGCTAGCACCTACTGCTGCCATAGGCAATGTGTTCATGAAACAGGTGTATAATCAAAAAAACAGTGCCAACAACAAAGTGCGTTACTTCGAAGAAAAAGATGCTCGCCTCAACCTTAGCCGCTTGGTAGTCATCACCACCGGCTCTACGGCTTCTGCCAGCGAGTTGATTATAAACGGGCTGCGTCCGTTTATGGAAGTTAAGTTGGTAGGCAGCACCACCGCAGGCAAAAATGTAGGGTCGGCGGTCTTTACGCATCTTAACTACGCATTTCTGCCTATCATCTTCGAAAGCCGCAACGCCAACGACGAATCGGATTATTATGATGGTTTCGTGCCCGACCACCAAAGCGACGACGACCTGAGCCATGACTTTGGCGACCCGCAAGAAGCTTCACTGGCAGCTGCTATCAGTTACTTGGTCAATGGCACTTTTCCGGGTGTCCAACCCCGAAAAATACCACAAAAAGCATCGCTGTGGCAAGATACCCCACCTGTGGACATAATGGTAGAGGTAGAATAAAGCAAGCCGCTGGAATGGCTGCGCACATAAAAGGCACCCTCTCATGGGTGTCTTTTTTTACAGGCTTTTTGCCCGTTAATCGTAAAACGATGCTTTGAAAAATACTTTTGCGTTCTTTTGAAGAGAGCTTAAACATAGCTTGTCATTTTCAAACTTCACATAGTGAAATCAATCGCATCAAGCAAAAAAGTCAAAAGAGCTTTTTCGCTTGCGCTCGAAAGTAATAAAAAGGGCTGCCCTTCTTTGCCTTGAAGAGCAGCCCTTTTATGTTTTATATCAAACAGTTTAATACAACTTGCGCTCGAGGTTGAAGTTTTCGAGATAGTCAGCTACCCGGCGCACAAACATACCACCCAATGCGCCATCTACCACGCGGTGGTCGTAAGAGTGCGACAGGAAAACCATATGACGGATGCCAATCATATCGCCAGTAGGCGTTTCAATGACTGCTGGTTTTTTGCGGATGGCACCTATTGCTAAAATGCCTACTTGCGGCTGCATGATGATAGGGGTTCCCATCACGTTGCCAAACGAGCCCACATTAGAGATGGTGTAAGTGCCGCCGGTCAATTCGTCGGGTTTCAGTTTGTTTTCGCGGGCACGACGCGCCAAATCGTTGATGGCTTTTGCCAAACCCACGATATTGTAACGGTCGGCATTTTTCAATACAGGCACAATAAGATTGCCACTGGGCAGAGCCACAGCAATACCTATATTGATGTCTTTATGCTTGATGATTTTATCCCCATCTACCGACACATTCATCATGGGGTAGTCTTTCAGTGCCTTCACCACTGCCTCCACAATCATAGGCATGTAGGTGATGCTATCGTTTTCTTTTTGTTGGAACTCGGCTTTGATTTTGCGGCGCCAATAAACCAAATTGGTTACGTCGGCTTCTACAAAAGAAGTAACGTGAGGCGATATGTGCTTGGATTCCACCATGCGCTGTGCAATGATTTTGCGCATGCGGTCCATTTCAATGATTTCGTCGCCTTCATACACAGGAATAGGCTGCGAAGGACGCACTTTGGCGAAGAAATCGGCAGTGATGCCTTCGGTAAGCTGCACGGGCTCAGGAGCAGGGGACACCTTCTGGGTTGCCGGTGCAGTGGTTTGTGCAGGCTGTTGCAGGGCACCTTTTTTCTTTTGCTCTACGTAAGCCAAGATATCGGCTTTGGTCACACGTCCGTCTTTGCCAGTACCGGGAATACGCGCCAGCTCATCCATGTCGATGCCTTCGGTTTTGGCAATGCTCATCACCAAAGGTGAGTAAAAGCGCCCATCTTGGGGTTTGTCGAGCAACTGGATGGTCTCTGTCATTTGTGCTTCTAAAACAGCTACTTCCTGCGGAGCTGCTTCTTCTGCCTGTTTGGCACTGCCGTTCAAAGCTTGGGCTTCA
Source organism: Thermonema lapsum (assembly GCF_011761635.1). NCBI lineage: Bacteria > Pseudomonadati > Bacteroidota > Cytophagia > Cytophagales > Thermonemataceae > Thermonema > Thermonema lapsum. Next base: position 938,868 of record NZ_JAASRN010000002.1, on the reverse strand, counting down.
CCTGCACCGCCGCTGGTGGTTTGGTCGCCTTCGCCTTCGGTTTCAATGATGGCAATGGGCTGCCCTACGGGTACCACCTCTCCTTCTTTTACCAATATTTGTTTCAAAATGCCGGAATGGGTAGCAGGCACCTCTGTATCTACCTTATCGGTGGCTACTTCCAATATATACTCGTCTTGCTCAATGCGGTCGCCTTCTTTTTTCAGCCAGTTGATGATAGTACCTTCCATGATACTTTCGCCCATCTTGGGCATCACCATTTTTACAAGTGCCATCTGCGTGTATGTTTTGGGTTAAAAGTTTGTGTATGCATTTCAAGCGCATACAAATTTAATACAAGCTATCTCTTTCACAAAAAGCAAGATGCTATTTGGCAGCGTGTTTCTGTCTTTCTAAAACAAAAGATATAAGGAAGAGGCATTGCAATGAAGTGCTTGTGTTAGTCAATAAGTGTTTTTTAAAAAAGTTTTTTACGTAAAAGAACGGCATTAAAAAAGATTCAATTTAATCTTTGAATGAGTCTATTTTGCCCTTACATTCACAAGAAAAAACTTGCTCAGCTTAGCCGAGTATAAAAAAATGCCCTTTGTTTTTAGCAAAGGGCAATGATATTGTCTTGATACAGTTGACTTATGAGCGTACCAAAGCTTCTTCTATTGCTTTACAGATTTTGGCGAAAATTTCGTCTATCTCACCAACACCGTTGATTTTGCGCAACTTGCCTTGCTTTTCGTAATAAGAGGCAACCGGCAGGGTTTCTTCCAAATATACCCGAATGCGGTTGTTTATTTTGGCTTCGTCTTGGTCATCCACACGCCCTTCCAGCTCAGCACGTTTTTTCAAACGTTTTTTCAGTTCTTCTTCAGGCACATCCAAAGCCACCATTATGCTTACCGAGGTATTGAACTCCTTGAGCATCTCGTCGAGGGCTTCTGCCTGTGATACCGTACGCGGAAAACCATCAAAAATGAATCCTTTTGCTCCTTGATGTGCCCGTATTTTGTCGGCAACCATATCAATCACTACTTGGTCGGGCACCAGTTCACCCCGTTCCATATATTGTTGAGCCAACTGACCCAAGGGAGAGCCTTCACTCAGATGCTTTCTGAAGAGGTCGCCGGTTGAAATATGCACTAATCCGTACCTATCAATGAGCTTTTTGCTTTGAGTACCTTTTCCCGCGCCAGGCGGACCGAATAAAACCAAATTTATCATGCTGTGTTCTAATTTTTGATATTTAGGTTATGCACAAGCGCTTAAAGATACAAAAAATCATGAATATCAAGTGCGTGCCGCCATATATTGCATGCGATAGAGGCGGGCATAGTAGCCATTTTTTTCGAGCAGTTGCTCGTGGTCTCCAATTTCTACGATTTGTCCTTTGTCAAGTACTATTATTTTGTCGGCATGTTGTATGGTGGACAAACGGTGAGCAATGACCAGCGCCGTGCGCCCTTTCATCAGTTTCTCGATGGCTTGTTGTATCAATTCTTCGGTTTCGGTATCTACTGAAGAGGTGGCTTCATCGAGCACGATGATTTCGGGATGATACACCATGGCGCGAATAAAAGAAATCAGCTGGCGCTGCCCCACCGAGAGGGTTGCCCCCCGCTCCATCACTTTGTAATCGAGTTGCCCGGGCAGTCGCTCTATAAAATCTTTTGCTCCTACCATTTCGGCAGCTTCCCATATTTGCGCATCGGTGATGTCGGGGTTGTAGAGCGTAATGTTGTCGCGTATGCTTCCTGAAAAGAGAAAAACATCTTGCAGCACCATGCCTATATGGCGACGCAGCACTTCCACGTCATATTCTTTAATATCTACTCCATCGACCAGTATGTTGCCACGCTCGATTTCATAAAAGCGATTCAACAGACTGATGATAGAAGTTTTTCCAGCTCCGCTTGCTCCCACAATAGCTACGGTTTCGCCTGCCTTCACTTTAAAACTGATGCCTTTCAAGACGTATTCACCGGGGTTATAGTAAAACCATACATTATCAAAGACCACCTCACCACGCAGAGCAGCGGGGCGGTAGCTCCCCGAATTGGTAATCATATTTTGATTATCGAGCAGCCTGAATATCCGCTCGGCACTGACGATGCCCATTTGAAGGATATTGAAACGGTCGGCAATAAGGCGTATAGGGCGAAAGAAAAGAGAGATATACATGATGAAAGCGATGAGGATACCTAAGGATACTTCTTGCTTCACCACCTCGCCGGCGCCATACCATACCAACAAAGCCGTGCCCAGAGCCCCTATCACCTCTGCCACAGGGAAATAAATGCTATAATAAAGCACCGATTTCAAGTTGGCGCGCCGGTGTTCGGCATTGATTTTTTTAAATTTTTTGAACTCATGTTCTTCGCTGCCAAATATCTGCACGATGTTCATGCCGGTGATGTGTTCCTGCACAAACGCATTGAGATTGGCTACGGCGTTGCGCACTTCCTTGAAAGCTACTTTTATTTTTTCCTTGAAGATGTAAGTACTCAACAATAGCAAAGGCAGCATGGAAAGACTCACCAGCGTCAAACGCCAGTCAGTATAAAACATCACTACCAAAATAGCCAGCAATTGCAGCACATCGGCAATCATGGCAGCCAAGCCTTGACTAAATACATCGGAAAGGGTTTGTACGTCGGAAATCACCCGCGTAACAAGGCGCCCGATGGGGGTTTTATCAAAAAAAGAAAGGCGTAGGCGCAAAATGTGGTTGTAAAGGCGTATGCGAATGTCGCGAATGATACTCTGTCCCAGCCACGCCGACCAATAGGTGTGCAGATATTGAGCGACGGTTTGCAATACCAACACCAGCAACATCAAAACGACCATCCACAGCAATCCTGCATATTTGCCAGCTTCCATGTAGTGGTCTACGGTGTACTGCACTAGATAGGGGCGCACCGGTCCCAGAATTGCCAAACTAAGCGTGAGGGCAACCACCCCCCAAAAGACTCTTTTGTAGGGCTTGGCAAAAGCAAAAAGACGCTTGGCTATATACCAATCAAATACATTCCCCGACTTGACTTGCTTTTCTTCATTCATGATATACTTGTTTTTCAGGCAAATAAGGATAACGCACTTCGGTCAGATAGAGTCCATTAGGCAAAGCCGATTTGCCCAGTAAACGACGGTCGCCGCTTTGTAGAGCTTCGTACCAGCTGTCTGCCGGATGCTTGCCGGCGCCTATCTCCCACAAAGAGCCCACAATGGTACGCACCATGCCACGCAAAAAGCGATTAGCACTAATGGTAAAACAAAGCGCCCGCGTACCGGTCAGAGGCAAGGTTTTCCATTCCCAGACTGCTTTGCTTATATGACACTCGTAGTGTTTCAAGTCTGTTTTGCCTGTTGCAAAACAGCGAAAATCTCTATGAGATAACAAGCCTTGCGCCAATTGGTTCATTTGCTCCACGTCGGCAGCATAGGAATAATAGGTAGCCAATTCGTGCAAAAAAGGCATGGGCTTGGTATAAATCCAATATTCATAAGTTCGAAGCGAAGCATCGAAGCGGGCATGCGCCTCCTCGGATACCTCTATGAGGTCGCGAATGACTATGTCGTTAGGCAGTAAGCCGTTCACTTTACCCAAAAAAATATGCTTTTCAAAAGGGATGAAGGCATCGAAATGGGCAAACTGCTGACGGGCATGTACGCCCGCATCGGTGCGCCCGCTGCCAGTAATTGTTACACTCTCGCGCAACAAGATGCTGAGGGCTTCTTCTATCTTTTGTTGAATGCCTATTGCATTCGGCTGGCGTTGCCATCCGCTGTAGTGTGTACCCTTGTATTGAATTTCGAGGAAATACCTGCGCTTCATAGGTCTTTGCTTAGGACAAAACTAAGGATTTATCTTTTCCATGATATAATTTTACCTTTGTTTTACAAGAAGCTGCAAAAATACTTTATCGTCATGGCAAGAACACCTACCTACAACATTCCTTTGGGCTTCGAGGCACCTGACTTTGCCCTACCAGATGTCATATCAGGGAAAATCATCAGACTCGAAGATGTGAAAGGCGAAAAAGGCACCGTCGTGGCTTTCATCTGTAACCACTGCCCCTATGTAAAGCATATGATAGATGCGTTTGTGGAAGTGGCGCAAGATTTCATGCCGCAGGGCATCGGTTTTGTGGCTATCAATGCCAACGACGTGACGCGCTACCCAGAGGATGCCCCAGACAAGATGTTGTTGTTTGCCCAACAGCACCGTTTCCCTTTCCCTTACCTCTTTGACGAAAGCCAAGAAACAGCCAAAGCCTATTTTGCTGCTTGCACTCCCGACATCAATGTATTCGATGCTTCTTTGAAATGCGTATATCGTGGGCAGTTCGATGCCTCGCGCCCGGGCAACGACATACCACCCACTGGCGAAGACCTGCGCAAGGTACTCCAAGCTTTGTGCGAAGGTACTCCTCTGCCCAGCCAACAAATGCCCAGCATAGGATGCAACATCAAATGGAAAGAAGGCAACGAACCGGCTTATTTTAAAAATTAAAACTGCATACTACCATGAAATACCGCTTGGAACTGTATTTTACTTTTCTGCTGCTGTTTCTTTGCCTTTTTGCTTGCGATTCACCTGAAAATGAAGCATGCCTGCCCGATGTGAATACAGATAATATAGACGTGCAAGTAAAAATAGTACGCACCGACAGCAGCCTGTTTGCCTGCAACAGCAAGGAAGAAGTGGCACGGTGGCTCAATCAATATCCGGAATTTGCAGAGCAGTATTTTTTGCGCTCCCGCTGGCCCAGTGACTCCCTTTTGGTTGAAGAGCTTTACAAACTCATCGATACACCTTCGTTGGACAGCGTGTACCAAGAGGTACAGGCAGCTTATGGCAACATGCAGTGGTTAAAAAAAGAGTTTGAAGATGCTTTTAAGAGAGTGAAATACCACTTTCCCAATTTCACCCCGCCGGTTATTTATACTTTCTTTACGGGCTATGGCAGCGGTGCCACAGTTACTCGTACTCCCGACCTGATGGTATCGGGCAATATGGTAGTCGTAGGCATGGAGTTTTTCATGGGACCCAACTACCGCTTTCAGCCCCCTTATCCGCTCTATATTGCCCGTCGCTATCATAAGGGCTCCATAGTGCCTTTTGTTTTGCAAATGATAGCTCCTCGTTTTATTGGCGAAGACCCGGAAGACAAAAGCATGCTTGCTGATATGATTTTTTATGGCAAAGCCTTCTATTTTGTCAAAAACATGCTACCCTGCCTACCAGATAGCACTCTCTTTGGCTATACAGAAAAACAGCTGCTTACCCTACAAGCCAACGAGCAAGCCATCTGGCGGCACTACATAGACAAAAACGTATTGTATGAAACCAGCCACTTGGTGAAAAAAGACTATGTGGACCCCGCCCCCTTTTGTTATCCTATAGGCAAAGACTGCCCCGGCGAAGTAGGACGCTGGAGTGGCTACCTTATCGTACGCCGCTATCATGAGCGCCACCCGGAACTTACTCTCAAAGACATATTGGCAGAAACCGATGCAAAAAAAATACTAAGGGAATCGAAATACAAAGGCAACTACTATACTACCGATTAGCCCAAGTACGAAACGGATAAAATGCCAAATATTGATTGAAATAGCGCACATCGTTTGACACCTCCTTGCCTACCCAAGGGGGTGTTTCTATATTTTCCGTTTCAGAATTCAGCTCTACCTCTGCCAGAATCAAGCCTTCGTTCTCACCGTGAAAAACGTCTATTTCCCAACATTTGCCGGCATATTCTACCTCATAACGTGTTTTCTCTACTTTGGGCAGTGGCAGCACACACAGCATCTGCTCCACGTCTTCTACTGGTATTTCATATTCAAACTCAACTCGCCGGATGCCCTCGCTCTTTCCTTTAATAGTTAAAAAGCCTTTTTCTCCTTTTTTTCTCACTCTTACACTGATTTCCGGCTTTTCTGTCAAATAAGCTTGAATGATTGGCTTACCTTTTTTGTTTGTAATAATACCCTTAACTTTCTCTTTATCAACAATAAATTTTCTTTCTATCTCCATCATAGCAAAATATTATTTTATATGTAAGCTTTTTTTATTACTTTATTTGACAAATCGTAGGCTAACTATGATTATTCAAAGACACAAGCCCTTAATTCAACTCATCAGCAGCGACTGGGCTTCGGCTATAGAGCTGGAAGAGAGACTGCTTTCTTTGGGGTATGTAGTATTAGCCAAAAGCAAGAGTTTTACGCAAGGGGCGGCTGTGCTTGAAAGCCACCAACCGGAACTCATCCTTGCCGAATGGGACAATACATACATAAATGACCCTTATTTTCAAGAGTTATTGCAAGACCCGCCTATTCCTGTTTTATTCGTAAGTCTGGCACTCACCCCTACTTTATATGATTTATGCCAGAAAAGCCGCATGGTGCATCTCATTCAACGTCCCTTTGCCGACATCGACTTGCACAATGCCATCCAACAGGCACTCAATATGGCAACTCTTCACAACCAATATACCAAATACGAAGAAGAGCTCAAACAAAATACACGTCTTCTCAATTTGTTTTTCAATCAAGCGCTTTCTGCCATCTTCTTTGCTATCACCCCCACACCGGTGCGCTGGCGTAGTGAGCTGCAAACCCCTCCTTTAGCTGTCTTGCGCCATTTACAAACTACTTTAATCATCACCAAACACAACCGCTCTTTAGCAGAGCAGTATCAATTGAAAGAGGAAGAAAGTTTTATCAAACAACCCTTGCAGCATCTGTTCCCCTCCGAAGAAGTGTATAAAAACTTTCTGGTGCACCTCTTAGAAAAGAAACAATGCCGCTTTGTGTTTTCCCAAACACTTCGAGACGGCAGTTTAGCCACCTACGAAGGCAACTACAGCCTCATTCTCGATGAACAAGGTGGAGTGATTGGCGTGCTGGGTATCCAACAAGACATCACCCATCGCAAGCGGTACGAGCAGCTGCTCAAAATCAGCAAGCAACGTTTTGAACGCGTAGCTGCTTATTCTCCCGACATCATTATTGTGGCGCACACACAAGACTTTCAAAGCATACGTTTCAGCTATATAAATAAACCTCATATCTTGGGCTTCCGACAAAATTCCATTGACAGCCTAAATAAACTCATGGAATTGGTGCACCCGCAGGATTTTCCTCTCATGCAGGCATGCTTTCAAGACATAAGGCAAGCTAAGGAGCACCCACCCATACAGATACGCTTGAAAAACCAAGTCGGCACATGGGAGTGGTTCCACTGCCAATATGTGGTTTTAAGCCCAGAGCATGACAGCCAAAATGCCCATTATGAGATTCTTTTTTACCTGCATAACCTCACAGAAAAAATACACTACGAAAACAAACTTAAAGAAGAGAAAGCCAACTTGCAGGCGCTTATTGAGAGCTCTCACAGTCCTATCTTTTCTGTGGACAAACAACTGAACATTAAAATCTGCAATACTGCCTTCTTGAATTTGGTACGCCGTTTCTATCCCGAAATAGAACAAATCACAGACCAGCCCTTGACGCAGGTATTTCCCAAAGAAGAAGCCTCCTTCTGGATAAGTCATATTCAAAAAGCTTTTCTCGGTGAAAAACAGGAAAGTGCCCATTCAATCCATTTCAAAAGACAAGGCAATACGCACTACGAAGCAGCTTTTTATCCCATCATAGAAGAATCTCAAATTACGGGCGTTACTGTCATTGCCCGCGACATAACCGAACAAGAAAATATGCGGTATGCGCTTGAAAAAAGTAACTACGAGCTTGATACTTTCATTTACCGCTCGTCGCACGATTTGCGCGCACCACTCAGTTCCATATTAGGCTTGCTGCAACTGTTGCGCATGCCACTACCCAACGAAGAAAAAGACCGCTACATTCAACTCATAGAAAGCAGTGTAGCAAAATTAGACCGCATCACTTACAGCTTAATTGACTTTTCGCGCAACATGCATTTGCCTTTAGAATTTCACTATGTAGAGGTAGAACAGCTCGTGTATAGCTGCTACGAGCAGCTGAAGCAGCTGCCCCATGCCGACCGTGTCAATATTCATCTGCACAACACCTGCAAGCAAGATTTGATTAGCGATGAAAACCGCCTGCGCATTATCATTTATCATTTACTTTCAAATAGCATACGTTATCAAGACCTTCACAAAGAAGAAACTCATGTGAACATCAGCATATCTTGTAACCAAGATAGTTGGAAGCTCTCTTTCAAAGACAACGGAAAAGGCATCCCAGAAGCAATAAAAAAAGACCTGTTTCGCATGTTTCAACGAAGCAATGAAGAAAACAGAGGTGCCGGCTTGGGATTGTATATCATCAAACAAGTCGTGCAAAAGCTACAAGGCGAGGTGCATATAGAATCTCAAATAGGTGAAGGTACTCAGGTCAGCATTACCCTGCCTTTGCTTAAAGAAACGGTAGTTGTGCTCTAAACATTTTTATTTTTGCCGAAAAAGTTTATTTTTGCTTAAAACTACAAGCTAACAACCTTATGGAAAAGTCACCTGCCGTTGACCTTGTGATGCTCGTTGATGATAACGACACCGATAATTTTATCAGCAAACGAATCATAGAAATTACGAAGTTTGCCAATAGAGTAGAAATCAAAAACTCGGGCAAGGGTGCGCTCGAATACCTTGAAGCCAACGTGAACACTCCCGAGAACCTCCCCGACTTGATATTTCTTGATATCAACATGCCCATTGTCGATGGCTTTGTGTTTTTGTTTGAGTTCGAGATGTTTCCTGAAGAGGTCAAAAAAAAATGCAAAATCATCATCTTATCGAGTTCCGACAACAAACGAGACATCGACAAGATTGTGGATAACGAATATGTAATTAAGTTTATCACCAAACCATTGACAGAAAACTCCCTTAACAGCGTGCGTGACTTGCTTAGCTCTATGGCATCATAAAAGTACTTCCGTTTAAATGAGAACTTCTATTTTTTTGCTGCTGTGCTTCTTCTGCGCAAGCAGCTCTCTTTCTTTTGCCCAATCAGACGACAACAGTGATTCTACCCGCCGAGCATCGCCTTGGAGCAAACAAGCCTCTCTCGGCTTGAACTTCTCACAGGTAACCCTTTCTAATTGGGCAGGGGGCGGGCAAAGCTCCATTTCCATTACTGGCTTGGCAAGCATCAATATCAAGCGAGAAACCGAACGAAGCAGCTGGCAAAACAGCCTCGACCTTGCCTATGGACAAGCCCGCCAAGGAGGCAGCGAGCGTCCCTTCCGAAAAACCGATGACCAAATCATTTTGAAGTCAAATTATAGCCGATACCTTTTCGGCAGTCGTCATTGGAAATTCAATGCCAACCTTGACCTCCGCACACAGTTCGACCAAGGTTTCAGATATGAAAAAGACCCACTGGGCAATGAACAAGAGGTGCTTATTTCCCGCTTTATGGCACCCGGCTACCTGAATACCGCCTTGGGGATAAGCTACAAAACAGACGGCTTTTCGGCTTCTCTTTCACCACTCTCTTCGAAGTTCACTTTCGTTTTAGATGATACCCTCTCCCAGCAAGGAGCTTATGGTGTAGAAGCCGGTAAAAAAGTTCGTGCTCAAGCGGCGGGCATCAGCCTGCAACTCAATGCCGACTATGAAATCATGGAAAATTTGCGTCTCAAGAGCTCTTTCCTCGCTTTTTCGGAATACAAAGACCAATTCCAAGAAATAGATGTTTTTTGGGAAAATCAACTGATTTTTAAAGTCAATAAGTTGTTCAATGCCACAGTTACTACCAATCTCATCTATGACGAAGATGTGGAGCTAAAGCGCGACGACGGCACGATAGGTCCGGCTACTCAATTCAAAAGTGCTATCAATATAGGTGTGCTTTATACACTTCCTATAACAAGGTAAAAAGCCAGCAGGAGTTTACTGGAAGGATGCGAAGTCTCGCATCCTTTTTATATTTGCATACCATCGCAAACTCAAACAGTTATGTCGAAAACATTTCAACGTTACACCATCACTGCGGCGCTGCCCTACGCCAATGGTCCTGTGCATATAGGGCACCTTGCCGGAGTGTATGTACCTGCCGATATCTATGCACGCTATCAGCGACTGCGAGGACGCGATATCCTCTTTGTTTGTGGCTCCGACGAACACGGCGTGCCGGTTACTATTCGTGCTCAGAAAGAGGGCATCAGCGTGCAAGAAGTCGTGGACAAATATCACAAACTCATCAAAGAATCGTTTGAGCATTTCGGCATCAGCTTCGACATCTATAGCCGTACCTCTTCGCCACTGCACCACGAAGTAGCCGCCAATTTTTTCAAAAAACTCTATGATGAAGGCAAGCTCATAGAAAAAACAAGCGAGCAGTTTTATGACCCAGAAGCAGGGCAATTCCTGGCAGACCGTTACATACAAGGAACCTGCCCTAAATGTGGCTATGCCAATGCCTATGGCGACCAATGCGAACGCTGTGGTTCTACCCTCAGTCCCGAAGAACTGCTCAATCCGCGCTCGATGCTGAGCGGTGCGCAACCCATAAAGAAAGCCACCAAACATTGGTATTTGCCCCTAAACGAATACGAAGATTGGCTGCGCCAATGGATACTCGAACAGCATCGCCACGACTGGAAAACCAATGTGTATGGGCAATGCAAATCGTGGATAGAGGCAGGACTGCAGCCAAGAGCCGTAACCCGCGACTTAGATTGGGGCGTAAAAGTTCCTGTTGAAGGTGCCGAAGGCAAGGTGCTTTATGTGTGGTTCGATGCCCCCATAGGCTACATATCTGCCACCATAGACTATTTCCAGCAAAAAGGCGAATCCGATAAATGGAAAGATTATTGGCAAAAAGAAGATACACGTCTTATTCACTTTATAGGCAAAGACAACATCGTTTTTCATTGCATTATCTTCCCGGTGATGCTCAAAGCGCATGGCAACTACATCTTGCCGGACAACGTGCCCGCCAATGAATTCCTAAACCTAGAAAATGAAAAAATATCTACCTCACGCAACTGGGCAGTGTGGTTGCACGACTATCTGAAAGATTTCCCCGACAAGCAGGATGTACTGCGTTATGTGCTCACCGCCAATGCCCCTGAAAGCAAAGACAACAATTTCACTTGGAAAGATTTTCAAGAAAAAAATAATAGTGAACTGGTTGGCAATATCGGCAACTTGGTAAATCGGGTGTTTGTGCTCACACAAAAATTCTTTGAAGGCAAACTACCAAAGGCAAACAAACCCAGCGATGATGACCTTGTGTTGCTGGAGGCTATAGAGCAGTATCCCGAAAAAATAGCCCAAGCCATCGAGCAGTTTCATTTTCGGGAAGGTTTGCAAGAGTTGATGAATTTTGCCCGCATAGCCAACAAATACCTCACCGACCAAGAGCCTTGGAAGCTCTTCAAAACTGACCCTGAGCGTACAGGCACGGTATTGCACTACTGCCTGCAAATGATAGGCAACTGGGCTGTATTGGCGCAACCCTTTTTGCCTTTCACTGCCCAAAAACTGCTGCAAGCATTGGCAATCGGCAGCCCAGCTGAATGGCAGCGCGCTGGCAATCCACAACTTTTGACAGAAGGCACCCCAATAAAAGAAATAGGACACCTGTTTGAAAAAATAGAAGACAGTGCCATTGAAAAGCAAATAGAAAAACTGAAGAAAATGAGCCAAGCAACACAAGCAAGCCAAGGCAATACCTACAAAGAGACCATACAATACGAAGACTTTGCCAAGCTCGACATCCGCATAGGCACCATACAAAAGGCAGAAAAGCTGCCCAAAAGTAAAAAACTGCTCAAATTGAGCGTGGACATGGGCAACGGTGAGGTACGCACCATTTTAAGTGGCATTGCTGAGCATTTTTCACCCGAAGAAGTCGTGGGCAAACAAGTGTGTGTGCTGGTAAACTTGGCACCTCGTAAGATGATGGGCTTAGAATCGCAAGGCATGGTGCTGATGGCAGAAGACCAAAATGGTAAACTGGTTTTTGTATCACCCGAAAACGCTGTGCAAGCTGGTGCCGTAGTAAGTTAAGTTCTGCCGCGATGAATGTTCTTTTCTTCTTTGCTTTGCTTACCTTTTTGCTTGTGCTGTATTATACGCTGCTTGCTTGGGCAATAGCTCGGGCAGGCAGTGTTTCTTTTGAAGAAAAAGCACCTGACAGCTACCCCAAAGTAAGCATTTTGGTAGCTGCCCGTAACGAAGCCGCCACCATTACCCGCTGCTTACAGTCGCTTACTGAACTCGACTACCCGCCACATCTTTTGCAAATACTCATAGGCAACGACCAATCCACCGATGCTACTGTCGAAGTAGTAAAAGCTTTCATAAAACAGTTGCCCACCGCCCGGCAACATACATTCGAACTGATAGACATCTTCCCTTCGGACAATCCCAATTTACAAGGCAAAGCCAACGTGCTGCACCAACTGATGCAAAAAATCGATGGAAGCTTTGTTTTTGTCGTGGATGCCGACACGCAGGTGCCTGCACAATGGATAAAAACCTACCTGCAAGCCTACAGCCCGGGCGTAGGCATTGCCACCGCCTTCACCATCGCCGAGGGCAAAGGCTTACAAGCCCAATTGCAAACCATCGATTGGACCTTTGCCCAGATAATACTTTATACTTTCTTTCGCATAGGACACCCCCTCACGGCTCTGGGCAACAACATGATGATTTGCCCCAAAGCTTACCGAGCCGTGGGTGGATATGCCCATATCCCGTTTCACGTAACCGAAGACTACGCTTTGAGTCGTAGCATGCAGAAAGCAGGCTATCGACTGTTGCACCTCTTCTCTGTCGGGGCATGTTGCCGCACTCTTGCCATGAACGAATGGAAAGAGCTGCTAAAACAGCGCCGTCGATGGATAGAAGGGCTTTTTTCACTGCCATTGAGTATTCAATTGGTCATTGCCCTCCCCATGTTGTGGGGGATAACAGCGGCAACCGCTGCCTTTTACATGCCCATGTATGTGCTACAAGCATGGATTTTGAAATGGCTACTACAATCAGGCATCGTATCTTTTGCGCTCAAACGCCTGCGCTACCCCTTGCCCTCTTTCTTGCTTTTTTTGCTTTATGAGGTTTATGTCTATATTTTCAACTTTCTATTGCTGATTTATACTCTCTTTCAAAGACGAATACATTGGAAAAACCGAATCTATGACGCTAAAAGAATTGCAAAAGACAGTTGATGCATGGATACAAACCCACGGCGTGCGTTACTTTAATGAGCTGACCAACATGGCTATTTTGATGGAAGAAGTAGGCGAGTTGGCTCGTGTAATGGCTCGGCTCTATGGAGAACAGTCTTTCAAGGCAGGCGAAGAACCCAACTTGGCAGAAGAAATGGCTGATGTGCTCTTTGTTTTGACTTGTCTTGCCAATCAAACCGGTGTTGATTTGGAAGAAGCCATGCAGCGCTCACTGGAAAAAAAGACTCAGCGCGACAAGGAAAGACATAAAAACAACCCCAAACTAAAAGACTAAGCTATGTCCATAAAAGAATTGTTTGAGTACATGCGCACGGAATTACCCTTTACACTAAGCATTGCGCTTATTGTGATTGCCTATTTTGCCGGGCGCCTGCTTGAACGCGTCATAATACCTTGGTTGCAAAAATTGGCACACAAGTCACGAACCAATTTCGACGATATTTTGGTAAAATCATTGCGGCACAAACTTACTTGGTTGCTCGTCATTCTCTCTTTTCATTTGTCGGTGCATTTCTTTCACTTCGACAATGAAACCGAGAGCATACTAAGACACCAACTGCTTCCTTCGTTCTATATCGCTATCCTCACCCTTTTTCTTCAAGGCTTGATTGCCGAATTGGTGCAAAACACCATTCGTTCGGTACCGGGATTACAACTCCCTTCCACCTCTTTGTTTTCTAATCTCATCCGCATCATCGTTATTTGCATCGGCGCCACTTTTATTTTAGATGTTTGGGAGGTATCGCTGGCACCCATTCTTACCGCCTTAGGGGTAGGAGGTTTGGCAGTTGCCCTCGCTTTGCAAGATACCTTAGCAAACTTCTTTGCCGGAGTGCAAATCATAGTATCCAAAAAAGTGCGTCCTGGCGATTATGTGGTATTAGACAGCGGACAAGAAGGCTTCGTGCAAGATATCTCTTGGCGCAACACAGCGCTGCTTTCACCCCAAAACAACTATATCATCATACCCAACTCTAAACTGGGCAGTGCCATAGTTACCAATTTCAACTCGAACACACCGGAACTACTGATGCCTGTAACCGTGGGAGTCAGCTACGACAGCGACTTGGAATTTGTGGAAAAAGTAACCAAAGAAGTAGCCAAAGAAGTAATGAGCACCGTAGAAGGAGGCGACCCATCTTATGAGCCTTTTATGAACTTCCACACTTTCAACAACTCGAGCATCGATTTCACCATCCGTTTGAAATGTCTCGGTCCTCAATATCGCCTCAAGCTGGTGCACGCTTTCATCAAAGCGCTGCACAAGCGTTACGGTGAAGTGGGCATCAACATACCTTTCCCTATCCGCACGGTTTATATGCGCAATCTGTCAAATACAGACAACAAAGCATAGCTTCCCTGTCCTATTCTTTGATTTTAAATGAGAGATTCACAACAAGACGCTTGTCTTGTAAAGCAACAGCCCAAGCAAGCCACTTGAAAGATAAAGCGGCTGAGGTGAATGAAAACCTGCAACAAACGTTTCTAATCTGTCCTAAAACAGCTTTGTTTTAAAATAGCAAAACACGGCTTGAAAGCCGTGTTTTGCCTTTAAGCGAAGCAGAGAAGTTATGCCAACTCTTCATTGAGTTTATAGATGTCTTTTTCCAGATGCTTGTATTTAGCCATGATGTTGCGGCGCTTAAGTTTCAAAGTGGGGGTTAGTTCACCACCTTCTATGCTCCATTCGTCGGGTACCAAGCGGAATTGCTTGATTTGCTCGTATTTAGCCAAGTTTTTATTAACCTTCTCCACCTCTTCTTGGTATTTTTCCAATACCTTGGGATGCTGTATCATGGCTTCGCGGCTGTCAGTAGGAATACCATGCTTTTGACACCAATTGGTGAGGGCTTCCCAATCGGGCATAATCAAAGCCGCCGGGAAGTTGCGCCCTTCTCCTATGACCATGGCTTGGGCTATTAAAAAACTGGCTTTCAGCTGGTTTTCAATAGGTTGAGGTGCAATGTATTTTCCACCTGAAGTTTTAAACATCTCCTTCTTACGGTCTGTGATTTTCAAGTATTTGCCTTGCACAAACTCCCCGATATCTCCGGTATGTAACCACCCTTCTTCATCGAATACCTCTTTGGTCTTTTCAGGGTCTTTGTAGTAGCCCTTCATCACATTAGGTCCCTTCACCAAAATTTCGCCATCCTCGGCTATTTTTACTTCAACACCGGGGATTACCCTTCCTACCGTGCCAATGCATACATCTTCTTTGTTGGGACTGGTTGCCGTAATCACGGGCGAGGTTTCAGTCATGCCATAGCCTTCCAAGATAGGAATGCAGGCAGCCCAGAATACGCGGGCTATCATGGGGTTGAGCGCAGCACTACCGCAAATAATGTATTTCAAATTTCCTCCCAATGCTTCACGCCACTTTGAGAATATCAGGTTATTGGCAATGGAAAGCTGAAGGTTGTAGAGCAGCCCTTGGTCTTTTTGAGTGTCATATTCTTTGGCTAAATCCAGTGCCCAGAAGTAGAGATTCTTTTTCAAACCGGAAAGCTCATGCCCTTTTTGCACCAGCTTGGTATATACTTTCTCCAATACACGCGGCACAGCGGTAAATACATGAGGTTGAACCTCGCGGATGTTGTCCCCTATTTTATCCATGTTTTCGGCATAGTAAACAGAGATGCCTTTGTAGATATAAGCCGCTACCAGCGTACGCTCAAAGATGTGGCAAAGGGGAAGGAAGCTGAGGGCTTTGTGGCGGTAGTCCAGTATAAGATTGTCGATAGCTGCCAAGATGTTGCTTACCACATTGCTGTGTGTAAGCATCACGCCTTTGGGCTTGCCGGTTGTGCCTGAGGTATAGATGATGGTAAACAGGTCATCGGGCTGTATTTCCTTATCTCTTTTTTCAAGCAGGCTTTTATCTTCTTTCTTGCCGGTTTCTCTCACTGCCGTCCAGTGTTGCGCTCCTTCTATTTGGTCAAAGGTATAGATGTTTTTTTCCGTCAGGGACTTGCTCTTCTTTACTGCTTCTAATACTTTGGTGTAAATTTCTTCATTCTCAACGAAAACAATTTTGCTTTCGGAATGCTCCAGAATATAGAGATAATCATCGGCGGTGATGGTTGGATACAAAGGCACACTCACGGCGCCTATCTTCTGAATGCCAAAATCTACGAAGTTCCACTCGGTGCGGTTGTTGGAAATAATAGCGACTTTGTCATCCTTCTGAATGCCGAGTGTATGCAAGCCTAAAGCCACTTCGTCGGAGATTTGCATCAAGTCTTGAGTGCTGTAAGTTTTCCACTGTCCACTCTTCTTGTCAGCAACGGCGTCTTTTTTTTGGTAGTGCTCAAGTTGATAACGCAGCAGGTCGTAAACACGCTTAATTTCCATAATTTATTCTGTTTTAAAACCCATTTTTACGATTTTGAATTTAATAAAAACTTACATACAGTACCATATTTGGGTTGTTTTTTTTTAGTTGACCTGCTGTTGTTCTATTTTTTGAAGTAAAAAGCGGGCTTGTGATATATAGATGCTATCGGGGTGGTCTTTGATGAGACGCAAGGCATACTCTTCAGCTTTTTTGTAATCCCGGTATTGATGAAAATACAGCTGCATCAACTCAAAGAGCGCATCATCTGCCCAAATTTCATAGGCATATTGTTCTGCAATTTGTTGATAGAGGGCTGCCGCCTCGTCGTATTTTTTCCAATGAGTAGCAATTTTTGCTTGCATCCACAACACATCGTCCATAATAGGATGCCCCCCGGCACTAAGCCGAAGGCTATCAAGCAAAAGATGCGCACGGGAATATTGCTGTTGAAAAAACAGCAAATCTGCTTTTGCATAGGTTAAAAGTACATGGTTGCTCGAATCAGCATCTTGGTTTTCACTAATGAGCAAGCTCATTTGCAGTGCATCATTGGCTATTTGCCGTGAAGTGGCTGCCTTCAAAATGTCAAAGTATTCTTTTGCCAATTCAAATTCCCCAGTGTAATAGAATAGTTTTGCCCTGCGCAATTTGGCTTCGTAGGCAACCGGACTGTCCTTGACTTCTTTTTCGGCTTGTGCATACAACAAGGCAGCTTCCCAGGGTTGGTCTATGAGTAAAAGCACATCCCCTTTTTGAATCTTTACCCACGCTATAAACTCTTTTTCTTGTGGATAACTCCTCAGAGCTTCATCTAAAACAAGCAAAGCCGAGTCGGTTTGTTGCAGATAGTTGGCATACAGGAATGCCAAGCCGGTATAGGCTTCTTTTATCTCTGAGCGTCCTCTGCCTTCCTCTATGATACGACGGTATTCTTCGGCAATACGTTGCATTTGATGCTTGGCGTGCTCGCCCTGTTGCTTGATAAGCGCTTCTTTGGAAGCAATACTATAACGGGCAGCCGCATAGCTTAAATAGCTGCCCTTGTATTGCTGCTTGATGTAAGTAAAGAAACGGTCTGCGGCTTCATAGGCACTGTTGCTGTAGGCAATCATGCCTATTTGAAATAGATGCTGCCCGCTTAAATGAAAGCGCTTGTCCATGGCTTTGCTCAACAAAAAAGCATTGTCGAAGTCCCCCCGCTGTACATAAAGCCAAATCAACAGGTCAAGAAATACTTTCTCGTCGGGGTAGCGTTGGCTCAGCTCTATCATGCGTTGTTCTGCCTTCTGAATTAACGCTTCGTTGTCGAATTGCTCCTGCAAAGCCTGCTTTACCAAATCTATTTTTGCGGGGTCGTTATAGGCAATGAGCAAATACTCATTGAGCATGCCCTCAATATTTTGCTCTATGGCGTAAATCTCAGCCATTTCTATGGCAAAGGCATATTCATACAAACGGCGGCGTGCCTGTGTAATAAAGTCTTTAGCTCTACTCCATTGCTGCTTGTCCATGAGCCAATGCACTACTGCCATAGCTTGTTCATAGGAGCCGGCAAACTTATCCACAAGTTGTCGATAAACTCGCTCTGCTTGGCGACTTTGGTTTTCGTGTTCATAAAGCTCAAGCAAGTCTATGCGGTAAAGTGGATTGTCGGGCGCTTCTTTAATGGCTGTTTCTATAACTTTCTCCAAATCCTTGAATAAGCGACTTCTCCACAGGCAGTCTTTGTATTGTGGATAAATCACCAGAAAGTATTCAGATGCTTCCCTGCTTATGCTTTTATATTCTGCTATTGCTTTATCGCATTCCCCTTTTTGATAGTATTCCTTTGCCAGGGACAATTGCATGTTGATTTGTGCACACAGGTTGGTGGATAAGACCGCAAACAAGCAACTGAACCACCATGTTTTTTGTATTTTTTCCATACGACGTTTTGCTACTTACTGTATATAACACTTTTTTTCGAAAAATGCAAGACCTCTTTGTTTAGTAATAACAACAATTTTCAATAAAAATCTTATTTATTATTATTATTGTTATAGGCGAAAAAAATGTGGATAAGTCCTCGACGAACGGAAAAAATACTTGTAAAATGCTATTTTAAAAAACTTTTCCACATGAGTTATCCACAGGGGTGTGGATAACTTTTTTATTGAAAATCAGTAACTTAAATATACTTATCCACAATGTGGATAACTTTTATCCACATATCCACATCTTCCTTTTATACTATGTGCTAATGTGGATAACTTTGTGGATAACTGGACTTTAGCTGTGGATAACTTGTGGATAACTTTTGAGGTGTGTGGATAACTTTTAAGGTGTGGATAAAGTTATCCACAAATTTTTTTTGAAATGTGGATAAATGCTTGACTTATCCACATATTTATCCACAAAAAATGGGGACTTATCCACAGATTTAGAAGCAAATGTGGATAACTTTCCCTTAAATGGGGAGGTTATCCACATGTTTTGTAATTGTATTTTTCAAAGATTTGTCTTATTTAATGGATAGCTCTTCTTCTACTTCCCAGTTGGCTTTTAAGCGAAGGGTTTTATTATATATGAATATTCTTTCATGTGAAATGTTTTCTTTGTAGTTGCCGCTATCCCAGCGGTTGTTCCGGTTTTTGTCTTCGAAGAAGCGTAGTTTGTACTCTTCCGGCGGTAAGCCTTTGATTTCAATAGTACTCTTATTGATAGGCTGCTCTTTTACAACTTTGCCATCTTTGTTCAGCAGCTGCATAATCCATGCATTGCTGTTGGTGTTTGTTATGCGGAGGCGGAGGGTTGAAAAGTCTTTGGGGTTGGCAGCCACAACTTGCTTGCTCCACTGGATGTTGCTACTGTCATGCTCTATTGAGACAAGCCAGCCTTTGTCGATGATTACTTTGGCGCTATCCTGGAAGTTTAGCTTCTTTTGGAATATCAGCCTGTTGGGCGTGGGGCTTTGGAACAATGCTCCAGAAAATACTTGCTTTTGGATGGTATCTTGGTCTATATAGGCGTAAAAAAGGCTGTCTATTTGCCTTTCTATAGGCTTGTTGGCGTAAATATGCAGTTGCAGTTCTTGAGTATAGGGTTGGTACTTTTCGCTAATCTCTACTTCAAACTTTTCTTTTGCAGTTCCTTTGGGTGCTTCCAATTGTAAAGTATCATGAAGCAGATTGCCGGTAGAATCTTTTGCTGCAATGATGACCTCGAGGCTCTCCTTATGATAGATTTTTATTTGGCGTCCTGTTTTGTCGAGTGCAAAAGGCAAGTTGGGCAGGATTGCCACTGAGTCAATGCCTTCGTTGATATTGACTACGCTATAGGCATATTGCGAGGAGCTGCGCTTGCTTACTATTCGGGGTGCTTCGATGTCTTGGGGTACTAACTCTACGAAGAGGCTGTCAAGGTTGGTTTCGAGTGAAAGTGTATTGGGTAAAAATCCCAAAAGCTCTTTGGGGTCCCATTTGCCATTCTTGTTTTGGTCTTCTATGACAAACAGGCGATATTTGCCGGCTTTCAGGTAGCGAAGTTGAAAGTTGCCCGAGGCGTTGCTTCTGCCCAAGTAGAGAGGTTCATGAAGGGCAGGGTTTATGCTGTCATGGGTAGGATAAAGACCTACTAAGGCATTTTCGATAGGCTCGCCGCTCAGTGCCGCCACACATCTGCCAGCTATTTGCAGAGAATCCAACTGCGTGCCTGTACTAAATACAATCATGGCTTCTTTGGCGGGGTTGCCCTCGGTTACATCTACTATGCCATTTCGGAAGTGTATGTTATAGGTAGTATTTTCTGCCAATGGTCTTTTGAAACGCAAGGTGATGCCGTATTTTTTTTCAATGATTTCATAAGCATCTTTCCCCTCTATGCGTGGAGTGATGATAAGTTCTTGTTGCAAGTTTTTGCCTCGTATGCTTTCATCAAAAAAAATGCTCACTTCTTTGCCTTTGAAGTTTGTTTGTCCAAGTGGAGGAATTCGCTTGACGACTTGTGGAGGGATGGTATCTTTTGCCCCACCGCTCAGTATGCCGGGATTGGCGCAGCGGCATAAAAGCAATACGATGCCGCAGAGCATCGTATAGAAGAACCAACGACTTGCTTGCATGATGCTGAATAGTTTACAGATAAAACGATTTACTTTTGGGTGAGATGAATAATTTCTTTGGCTAAGTCTAAGTAATCTTCTGCCCCTTTGGAGTTAGATGCTGTTTCAAATATGTTGTTGCCGTATGCCGGTGATTCTATCAGACGGGTATCTAAACGTATTTTGGTTTTGAATACCAGTGTGTCGGCGAACTCTTCTTGTATGGCACTCAATAGTTGAGTGGTGATGCGGCGTACAGGCGAATATTTAACGACCAATATGCCTAAAATGGTGAGTGTCGGATTGAGTGCCTCTTTGACAGCTTGCACAGTGTTTTTGATAAGATGTAAGCCGTGAAAGCTGAGCACTTCCATGGGGATGGGTATGATAAGGTAGTCCGATGCTACCAAGGCATTTATGGTGAGTAATGAAAGCGAGGGGGAGCAATCTATGATGATGTAGTCGTAATGGTCTTTTATTTCGTTTAGGTAGCCTTTCAATAATGACTCTCTTCCTTCGTAGTTAGCCAATGAAATCTCGAGGTCGGCAAGTTCTGTATTGGAAGGCAGGATATCCATGCCGCTTACCTGAAGCAGTGCTGTCTTGATGTCGGCTTCGCCCAAAAGCACATTTGCAATGTTGGGGTGAGCGTCTTCTACGTCGAGGTAATATGACAAGCTGCCTTGTGGGTCGAAGTCAACGAGTAAAATTTTGTATCCAAGCAACTCTAAGGCTTTTGCTAAATTTACAGCAGTGGTGGTCTTACCGGTACCCCCCTTTTGATTGACTATAGAGATGACTTGCGTCTTTTGTTTCTTTTTCATTGTTTCCTTTTTTTGTCAAGGAAGTTAAAAAATTTCTATATTTATCTATAAGCCTGCTAAGCCCTTAAACTTCTAAAACTATGAGTCTTAAAAATGTATTGATTATTGACGATAGTAAGCTTGATGCTATTTTAGCCAAGAAAATTTTAGAAAAACATCAGTTTGCCGATAATGTCTTATTGTTTGAGCGTGCCATGGATGCCTTGGATTATCTGAAAGCCTTTGATTTGGGGCGTTTGAATGATTTCCCACAAGTGATTTTTTTAGATGTGCTCATGCCTGAAATGAACGCTCAAAGTTTCTTGGAGAACTTTTTGAAACTACCCGCTTCTTTGCGCAAGGATGTTACTTTTGTCATCATGTCAAGCGCCATACAAACAGAAATAGATGAGAATGCCTTTGCCAATTATCCTCATAAAATATTCTTTATAAGCAAGCCTATTTCAGAGGATGTCTTACAAAAGGTTCACATATTGTATAGGGCTTAAAAATTATCATCAGTCGAATTTTTTTAGTTGACTTTGTTTACTATATACACCAAGCTTGAATAGTTTTTGTTTTTGAGGGCATGCAAGTTTGACAAAGTGCCCCGATAGATAGCTTCTGCCCATTGCTTTTTTCCCGAGCGGTATTCACTGCTCAACAAGCTGATATAGTAAGCATCGAGGGGCATGCCTTGTATTTCCTGCAAATGTAGCCCATGCTTTTGTAAGAGTTGTTTCATATGGGCAGGAGAAAAATGATAGAGGTGGCGTGGGACATCCAAGGCTGCCCAAAAGGTACCATAAAAATGGGCATCATAAGATTCAATATTGGGTACGGCAATAAATAGCCACCCTCCGTTATTCAACAAATCTTTGAGCTTTTGTAAATCTTCATTTAAATGATGTATGTGTTCCAGTACATGCCACATGGTGATGGCATCGAACTTTGTGTTGTTGATTAGTTGCTCCAAGCGCTCATACACTGGAATGCCAGAGTCTCTTACTTTTCGACTTGCTTCTAAAGAGGGTTCTACCCCACTCACATCCCATCCGTGTTTGTGCATATGAAAAAGAAAATGACCAGTGCCACAGCCTACGTCTAAGAGCTTGCCTTTATGAGTGAGTTGTTTTTCTACCCACCTTCTTTTTTGTTTCAGGGTGATGTGTTCGCGTACCCACTTATATATGAAGGGCACTATGCCCTGCTTTTCGTCGTGGTGCGATATATATTCCTTGCTTTCGTAATATTGACCGATTTGGGTTTCGGCAGGGCGAGGATTGGTAAATTTGAGACCACACTGCTCACAACATACAATATCGAATTCTTCTTTGCTAACTGTGAAATCTTTGGTGCGGAGCCATGTATAAAAGCCCACATGCCCACAAATGGGGCATGCAGACAGTCTTTCCATATGCTTATGCTTCATTATTTGTTTGCTTATTTGCCTAAGTAAACCATGAGTATCGACACATCGGAAGGCGAAACGCCACTGATACGAGAAGCTTGTCCTAAGGTTTCCGGACGCAAGCGTTTTAGTTTTTCCCTGCCTTCTGCCGACAGTGCTTTCACCAAGTCATAGTTAAAATTCGAGGGGATGCGATAGTCTTCCAACGCCATCATTTTTTGAGCCATTTTTTCCTCTCGCTCAATATAGTCTTCATATTTAATCATGATTTCTATTTCTTCGCATACCTCTTGGTTGTAGCGGCGCAATGTTTCCAAATGTGGAATGCGCTCTATCAGTTGATAAATATTCAAATCGGGGCGTTTGAGCAGACGTTCAACCCTTATTTTTTCTTTTATGGTGGCAGAGCCGATACTTTCGAGGTATCCGTTGATTTCTTCTGGGTTTACTTGTGCTTCTTTTATCAAACGTATGCCTTGTTCTATTTTTTCTTTTTTGTCCATGAAACGGCGGTAACGTTCTTCCGACGCCAAACCCAGTTTGTAGGCTTTTTCGGTAAGGCGCCAATCTGCATTGTCTTGGCGTAGAAGCAGTCTGTATTCTGCCCGGGAAGTGAACATACGGTAGGGTTCTTCTGTGCCTTTGTTGATGAGGTCATCGATGAGCACACCTATGTATGCTTCCGAACGTTTCAAAGTAAAGGGCGGCAAATCATGCACTTTTAAATGTGCGTTGATGCCTGCAATGAGTCCCTGACAGGCTGCTTCTTCGTAACCGGTAGTGCCGTTGATTTGACCGGCAAAAAATAGGTTTTCAATTAGTTTTGTTTCCAGCGTGCTTTTGAGCTGCGTAGGTGGAAAGAAATCGTACTCTATGGCATAACCCGGGCGAAACATCTTGGCATTTTCGAAGCCCGGAATCAAGCGCAGTGCTTTGTACTGCACGTCTTCGGGTAAAGAGGTGGAAAATCCATTGACATAGATTTCTACGGTCTCCCACCCCTCAGGTTCTACAAATATTTGATGGCGTTCACGCTCGGCAAAGCGGTTGATTTTGTCTTCAATAGAAGGACAGTAGCGGGGACCTAAACCTTTGATTCGCCCGGTAAACATGGGGGATTTGTCAAATCCTGTTGCCAACACCTCATGCACTTTGGGATTGGTGTAGGTTATCCAGCAGCTTTTTTGTTTAGTGAGGGGCGTGGTATCCATAAATGAGAACTTACCGGGCGGCTCATCGCCGGGCTGTTCGGTCATCTTGCTGTAGTCAAGGGTACGTCCATCTACACGGGGAGGGGTGCCTGTTTTCATTCTACCGGCTTCAAACCCCAGCTCTACAAGCTGCTCAGTGATGCCGGTGGCTGCTCTTTCTCCTGCCCTGCCACCACCAAATTGTTTTTCGCCTATGTGTATGATGCCATTGAGGAAAGTGCCGCTTGTAATAACCACAGCCCGGGCATTGATTTCGTGCCCCATGCTTGTTTTTACGCCCACTACGCGTTTGTCTTTGATTATCAATCCTACGACCATGTCTTGCCAGAAGTCGAGGTTTTGAATTTTTTCAAGTGCCAAGCGCCATTTTTGTGCAAACAACATGCGGTCGTTTTGGCTTCGGGGGCTCCACATAGCTGGTCCTTTAGAACGGTTAAGCATGCGAAATTGTATCATGCTTTCATCGGTTACGATGCCCGAGAGCCCGCCCATAGCGTCTATTTCGCGGACTATTTGCCCTTTGGCTACCCCTCCCATGGCAGGATTGCACGACATCTGCCCTATTACCTGCATGTTCATGGTAATGAGCAAGGTTTTGGAGCCTAAATTGGCAGCTGCTGCTGCGGCTTCATTGCCGGCGTGTCCTGCGCCTACAACTATCACATCATATGTTGGGAACATGCTTTTGCTTGTTTTTTTAATGTTTCACGTGGAACATCTTTTTTCTTTGCAAAGATATTAATTTTCAGAGGTTTTAGATGGGTGTAAATAAAAGAGCTTCTTGTAGTTTCACTTCTTCTTTGTATTTTTATTGACAATAAAAAAGCGCCACTTTAAGCGTGGCGCTCTGCTTTAAGTGTTTGTATAGTTTTATGTTCCACGTGGAACACGCAGACTCAATGCCCAGTCTTCCATTTTGCGCATTTCGGCGGCTTCCGCTTCTGTTTTGTCTTTAAACCCCAACAGATGTAAAAGCCCGTGCGCCATGACCCGGTGCAGCTCTTCTTCGGCTGTAATGCCTATGCTTTGTGCGTTTTCTTCGGTTCTTTCTATTGAAATAAAAGCGTCTGCTTCAATAAAGAGAATACTGTCGGAATATCCGAAGGTGATAATGTCGGTATAATAATCGTGATTCAGATATTGGCGGTTTATCTCAAGCAGGTAGTTGTCGCTGCAAAATATGTAATTGAGCTCTATGATTTTGGCTTCAAAGTGCTGGGCTATTTGGACCAACCACTGTTTGCTTTCGTCTGATAAGTAAAGTGGGCGCTCAATATCTTCAAAAAAGAAGTTAATATTGTCCATTGATGTAGAATATTAGCTCTATGCACTTACCATTGTTTTTGAATTTGACCTCGTCGCAGAGTTGTTTTATCAAGTAAATCCCTCTTCCGTGTGGTTTATGGAGGTTTTCAGGGTCGGTAGGGTCAGGCAGATGGTGATAGTCAAAGCCTTCGCCTTCATCTTCCACCACAAAGCGAATCATGTCTTCATGGAAATGCAAACTGAGGTCTACATTTTTGGTTCTGTCTTGTTTATTTCCATGTACAATGGCATTATTGACTGCTTCGGTTACGGCAACCATGATATTGCCGTAAATGTCGTCGGAAATTTGATAGGCTTCTTTTACATTATCAATAAAGCTTTCAATGATGCGGATGTTTTCAATAATCGAAGGGATTTGTATATGGATTGAATCCATAGTTTTAAGGTTTAATTTGTTTGAGGTACTCATCGCTGCGTTGTTTAAAATAAGGGGTCATGGTGGGTGGTACAGATTGTATGAGCTCCAGTTGTTCCTGCTGTTTTTTCAGATATTCGCGCAGGGGCGCCGGAAGTTCTTTACGTTCTTTAGGTGTAGCGGTTTCACCTTTGCGTTTGTCATCTTCGCCGCGTTCTCGAAGCGATTTTTCAGCTTCCAGTAGGCGTGTTTCTATTTCTTTTTGTCTTCTGAGCGTTTCTTGGTTTATATTTTTGTTGATTAAGTCTTTCTCTGTTTTCTCCATTTCTTGCTTAATCTCTTCCAGCATTTGCTTTTGTTCTGGGCTTAGCTCTCCATTTTTCTGTAATTCCTCTATTTTTCTTCGCAACAGCTCTTGCTGCGCTGCTAATTTAGCAAGTTGTTCGGAGAGTTGCCGCCCTTGTTGCTGTCCTTCTTTGAGTTGTTGTATTTGTTGGTTGAGTTGTTTTTGCAGCTCGCTCATCGAGGGGGTATTCTTTTGGTTTTTTTGGGGTCTGCCTGCACCGTCGCTGGCAGGGTTCTGCATTTGCTTGAGCAGGTCGCTCAGCATCAAAGCCAAATTGTTGATGCGTGTCATGCCTTGCTGTTGATAGATGCTGGCGTCGCGCATTTTGCGTTCTTTTAACAGAAGCAGACTTTTTTCAAGGGCTTTTTCCATCTCCCCTACTTCTTCCATGATGAAGGATTGCAATTGAAATACACGATTGGCAAGTGCCCAGAGACTGTCTTTTACAATTTGGCTGCTTTGTTGAATTTTATATTGTCTTTGAATAAGTTCTACGTAGCGAGGGTCTTGTGTGTTGATTTTCCGGCTGTCTTCTATTAGTTGCTCTTGCTCAAAAGACAGTTGCAACAGGTTGTCGAGAATATGCCGAAGTGTCTGTATGTTTTCTTGCATTTGTTTTTCTTTCATGGATTGCGCCAGTTGCTGCAGTTTTTGTTGCATTTTCTGCATTTGCTCTTGGGCATTTTTTTGCTGTTCGCCTGCCTGCTTGGGTTTTTCTTGTTTCAATTGCTGAATGCTTTCTTCTATTGCTTTTTTAGTCTGCTCTTTTTCTTTTTGCATGTTAGGTATGGCATGCGGACGTTCGAGCTTTTCATTCATTTCTTGGAGTTCTTCCAGCTCTTCTTCAAGGTCTTGAAACTCTTGTTGAATTTCTTCTTGTTGCTGTTTTAACTCTTCGAGCTTTTTTTGGTCTTTGCTTTTGCTTTCTTGAGTTTGTTTTTGCAGTTCTTCTTGCTTTTGAATTAGTTCGTTAAGTTTTTGCAGGCTTTTTTCGAGTTGCTGTTCAAATTGCAGTTGCTTGAAGAGTTCGAGGGTACGCTCCAGCGACTTTTCGAGTTCTTGCTCGTTTTGTTTAATCTCTTGTAGCTTCTTTAGAAGCTCAGGGTCTTGCATCATCTTGTTTAGTAGTTGTTGCAGTTCATCATAAAGTTTTTTGGTTTCTTCGTCGAGCAGTTCGTTCATTAACTTTTGCAGTTCCTGCATTTTTTCTATCAATTCGGTAGAGGGCTGTTCGAAGCGCTCCATCTTGTCCTGCAACTTCTGAAATTCATTTTGTAGCTGTTCTATTTCTTGCTCTACATTCTTGCGTTTTTCGATGATTTGCTCTATTTGTTTTCTGTCTGAGAAATCGAATTGTTTTTTCAGACGCATGCGCTCTTCTGTGCGTCTAATTTCTTCATTCAGCTCTTTTTCTTTTTGCAGCGCTCCCCGCATTTTTTCTTCACTATGCCGGCTTTCTTCTTTTATCTCTTTTTCTATGGTTTCAGCAGCAGGAATGGTAAAACGGTATAGGGGGCTGCGTGCCGATTGTGCGCCGGTTACTTGATTGTTGTCCCATACCTGCACAAAGTATTCCAATACATCGCCGGGTTGCAGTTTTAGAGGGCTGAGGTCAAGCTCATGAAGCAAGCGTGCATAGTTGTTTGTTGTGTTGATTGGAATGTTTTGCATTTTGAAGGCATCGATTTGTTTATTGCCGCCACGCAAGATGCGATAGGCAAATGCAACGCGCGATATGCCGTAGTCGTCGCGTGCGGTACCGGCAATCCCTACCAAGCGATAGCTTAGCGTATCTTCGAAGTTTTGCACTTCCAGCACCGGAGGCAAATCCGGAATGACATCTATTCGGTAGGTACTGCTGTGCAAGGTAGTATCGATGCTGTAGAGTAGTAGCTGATAGTTCGTTGATTTTATCAACTTCTTTTTAACAACTTTAAGGTCATTATCACTTTCTTGGTGTGCTTCTGTCTCCACCGAGTCTGGAAGAAAGAATACGCTAACTTTTTGTGCATATTTTGATTGTATGAGCCAAGTAATCTGACTGCCTGTGGGCAACAGCAAGTTGGTGGCATTACGAAAAACTTCCCTGCTTTTGCCAGTATAAGCCGGGTAGTTTACTTCCAGTTCTACGCCCAGCAAAAACGGTTTTTCTTTGAGCTGTATCTCATACTCTTGGGAGGTGTATTCGCCCGATTGGAAGAAGAGGCGATGCCTTTTTTGAACACTGGGCAGTGTTACAGCAAACCGCCCCTCTTCTATTTCCTGCATGGGTATGAGGGTACTTTGGTCTAAAACCACATACATTTCAGAGGGAATGACTTTTCCTTCGGTTTGCACTACCAAGGGCAAGTCCTCACCTCTGAAGACAGAAAGGCGTTCATCTGCCAATGAAAAACGAAAGGGAGCCGGTTTGGGGAAATGTTTCTTGTATTGTATGATGCGTTGCGAGCTTTCTAGCAGCAAAGAAGGGATGCCTATAAACAAAGCAATAAGTATCAGTAGAGGAATCATAGCATAGCGGGCAGTTTTTTTGGTTTCCTCTATGGGAAGTGCTTTGCGTAGAGAGATACCTGCGATTTGTGCCTCTTTTTGTTCGATGGCTGCCAATAACAAACTGTCGTCGCTGTTGAGCTGTCGCTTGAGTTGTAGGGCATTTAAGAGTTTGTCGCTTATTTCTGGGATTTCGCTGCCTATGTAGCGGGCAGCTGCTTCATCGCTCATCAGGCTGTATAAGCCAGCATAAGCTCCCAGAGGGCGAAGGACATAATAGAGCAGGGTGCCGCTCATGGTGAACAGAAGCCCAAAAAAGAAAAGGGCACGCACCGAAGAGTGGAAGTGCCCAAAGTATTCTAATACGGCAAAAAGCAAATAGAAGCTTACAGTAAGCAGCAAACTTAGGAGTACTCCCCGCAAAGCTTGGTAGAGGTAGTACTTTTTCTTGAATTGTCGTAGTCTTTCATCCACACGGAGCATACTTGCATGCATTTAGGTCCTAGGAGTAAGTGTAGTAATATACTGAAATTTTCGGTATTTGCCTATGCCTTACTCCTTTACATGCAAGATGAAAACCTATTTTTTTGCAGTTTGTTTTTCAAAATAGCTTTTATCGAAATATACTTTTGTGAAGTCTCGATATTGCATGGGGTTGTTGGGAAAGTTGCGTACATAGGGTTGAAGCAGGCGGTAGGATTCATCGTACCATAAGACCAGTATCACCGCATCGTCCATTAAGATTTGTTCTGCTTGCTGTAAATAACGATATGCTTCTTCGGGTGTATTTGCCAGTAGGGCTTTATTGTAAAGCTCGTCATAGAGTGGATTTTGATAACGTGCTATGTTAGGATACGCCTTCTCCTCGAGACTCTCAGGCAATTCCATACTTGTGAATAGCCACAAAAAGTTTTCGGGGTTGGGATAGTCTGCAAAATAAGCTGTACGCACCAAGTCGAACTTACCTTGCAAGCTGTTTTCAAGCAGCTGGGCAAATGGCAGTGTTTCTATGTTGATTTTGATGTTCAAGTTTTCCTGCAGTTGCTTTTGTATTTCCAGCGCTACGTTCAGATGACGGTCTCCTTCGGCATTTACTTGAAGGGTGATTTCGGGGAAGCCGACCCCGTTAGGATATCCTGCTTTTGCTAAGTAATACTGGGCAGAGTCTATATTCAACTGATATCCTCTGATTTGCTTGATGTCGTAGTTTTTGAAAACAGGGGGTACAATGCCATGGTATCCTGGGGCTTCACCTTCGCCGTTCAATACAAACTCCAAAATTTTCTCTCTGTCTATAGCAAAACTGAAAGCTTTCCGAAGGTTTTTATTTTTAAACACGCCTTTGGCGGTCATGAAAGTCAAATATTGGGTTGCCATTTCAGGCGCACGGTCAAGCACAAAACCTTGTATTTCTCCGTGTTCGCTCTTTTCGGCTTCCATCAGAAAGTCGATGATGCGTTCGGTGGGCAGGCGATAAATCATATCCAGCTTACCAGCGTGAAATTCGTTGTATTCTGTTTTCTTTTCTGCTATGAAGCTGATTTTAATGCCGTGCAAATAAGGCAATGGATTGCCGTGTTCATCTTTTAGGTAGTAGTGCGGATTGCGCTTGAGTAAAAGGCTATTGCCGGGGTCTACCGATGCCAGAACAAAAGGACCGGTACCTACGGCTTTCTCGCGCAAGCCGTCTTCTCCGTATTTTTCTACGGCTTCGCGGGGATAAATGAAAGCAAACGGACGTGCTAGATTGTAAAGGAAAAAGGCATACGGGCGGGTTAGTTGAAGCTGGATGGTATAGTCGTCGATGACTTGAATGCCTGTGATTTGAAAGCTGGGTTTATTGCCCCCTGCCGAAGCGGCATAATACTCATTGGCGCCTTTGAGCAGGTCTTTGAATATTGTAAAACCTTGATTATTGCTCGATTGCGTGCAAACTCTTTGAAAGCAATAAGCTACATCTTGAGCAGTTACTTCACGCCCTTTGCCACCGGGAAAGCAAGGGTCGTCGTGAAAGCGCACCCCTTTGCGCAATTTGATGGTATAAATAGTGCGGCTGCTGTCGAGGGTATAGGATTCGGCTAAGCCGTTGACTATCTCCAGTGTGGCGGGGTCGAACTTAAACAAGCCCTCATAAATTTGACAAGCCACCCGGTAAGAATACACATCGGCAATGCTGAGTGGGTACAGTGATTTGATGTATTCCGATTCATTCAAACGGAACTCGCCCCCATAGTATACCCCCCCCTTAGCGGGACCCGTGGGCATGTTTTCCTGCCAATTGCTCTCTTGCGAGGAATCACTACAAGATGCAAAAAATAAAGCCAATATAATGTAGCTAAAAAAGTGTTTCATGAACACAAAAGTTTTACTGACAGCTAAGTGCGTGAAAAGATAACTTACAAAAGCGTAGTTTACAAATATAACAACTTGCAAGAATCCTCAAAGCTGTTTTTTTAAAAAAATAGGCACTAAACCGCGAGTTCGAGTAAAACGGGGCAATGGTCTGAGTGGCGTGCTTCGGGCAATATGACCGCCCGCTGAAGTCTTGAAGCTAATTGCTTGTCTGCCATACAATAATCGATGCGCCAGCCCAAGTTTTTTTCACGTGCACGTGCGCGGTAGCTCCACCAAGTGTAATGATGAGGCTCTGGGTTAAAGTGGCGAAAAGTGTCGATAAAACCACTTGCTAAAAAATTTGACATCCAAGCGCGCTCTTCGGGCAGAAAACCGGAAGTGTTGGCATTGCGCACCGGGTCATGGATATCGATGGCTTGGTGGCAAATATTTAAATCGCCGCAAATCACCAGTGGGTATTCGGGATGTTCCTGCCGGTGTTTTTCCACAAAGCGATTGAAATCGTCGAGAAACAGCATTTTGACGGCTTGGCGTTGGTCGCCTGAGGAGCCGGAGGGCATATAGACCGATGCCACGCAAAAGCCGTCAAAAAAAGCGCGAAGCACTCGCCCTTCGCTATCGTGTAGGGGGTGGTTCATGCCTTCTATAATTTTTATTGCTGGCTTACGGCTGAGCACAGCCACGCCGCTGTACCCGGCTTTTTGTGCTGGGTACAGATAGCATTCATACCCAAGAGCTTCGAATAGCTCCCGTGGAAAAGTGTCATGATTGGCTTTAATTTCTTGCAGGCAAAAGATATCGGGGCGGGCGGCTTGCAACCACTTGTCCAGTCCTTTTCTGACTGCCGCCCGGATGCCATTTACATTGTAAGTAATGATGCGTACCGTTTTATTCATTCTCTATGATGCCTTCTTCATGAAAATAATCTATGATGTGCGTTTTGAGCAGGGCTTCTTGCGAGAGTAAATCCAGCTTGGGCAGCGGTTTGAGTAGCTTCCAGTGAGGCCAACCTTCAGCATCGACTCCTTCCAGTTCATAGAAGCCAGACTTGCTCAATACCCTGCAAACAGCAATATGCATAAGGTCTTGTTTTTGTTCTTTGGAAAAGTGGCGGGCACCTTTGCCCAACTCACGCATACCAATCAGAAAAAGCACCGCTTCTATGTTTTGTGGGCGTTTGCCTATGATTTTTTCCAGCTTACTCAACAGCTTTTGCCATTGCAACTCTAAATAAGGGTCTATGCGTTCTTTTTGCTGTTTACTCATGATGGGTTTTGCGTTTTGAGAGCTTCCCAATACTCTACGGCACGGCGCAGATGTGGAATCACGATAGTGCCGCCGATGAGCGTGGCAATAGAGAAAATTTCGAATACTTCGGCGTCGCTCACCCCCTCTTCATAGCATTTGCCCAAGTGGTAGCGGATGCAGTCGTCGCAACGTAATACCATAGAACAGGCTAACCCCAGCATCTCTTTGGTTTTCACAGGCAGTGCCCCCTCTTTGTAGGTTTGGCTGTCGAGGCTGAAGATGCGTTTGAGTACCAAATTATCAGCTGCCATGATTTTCTCATTCATAGCAGTGCGGTAGTCGTTGAATTCTTTTACTAAATCCTTCATAGCTGTTGATATTTAAAACCTTCTTGCAAACTTAGAATATCTTTTGAGCTGACAAAAAGAAGACGGCACTTCTTTTTTGAAATAGAAAAATACTTTCTATATTTAGACATGCAAAAAGCAAATGTTTAAATTGAAAAGCCTATGGAAAACACACAAAACTTCAATATGGGCGGAACACAAGCGTCAAGCTCTAAATTAGAAGAAATCAAAAAGATTATTTTTGGTGAAGAGCTCGAGACTTACAACAGCGAGCTGAAAAAACTAAAAAATTTGCTAGACAGCTACCGTACCGAAATGTCGGTAAAAATCGATGAGGTGAAAATAGAAATGTTACGCAGCATCGAGAAGTCGGAAGAGCGTCTGCTCAATCAAATTCAGCAAGTGCAGGCAGTCATGCAGCAAGAGCTGCAGAATCAACGTCAACGTCAGGTGAGTAAATCTGCTTTGAAGCAGATTTTTGACCAAATGTCAAATACTTTAGGACAGTAAACAGTAGCGCTATGAGTATGGAA
Source organism: Thermonema lapsum (assembly GCF_011761635.1). Classification (NCBI taxonomy): domain Bacteria; kingdom Pseudomonadati; phylum Bacteroidota; class Cytophagia; order Cytophagales; family Thermonemataceae; genus Thermonema; species Thermonema lapsum. The sequence continues at coordinate 905,851 of NZ_JAASRN010000002.1, read as the reverse complement.
GACTTCTACAAAAAATCAGAGGAGCAGCCCGAAGAAAAAGCCGTCAACCCCGAGGAGGTAAATGACTTGAAAGAGGCAGTAGTAAATCCGGACAGGAAGGAAATAGAGAGCCGCTTTCAAGGCATGAAAGACCTCTTTACGGCTATCTTGCAAGAAAATAAAAAAGACTATGAGTACCAGTTAGCCGAGATGAAGAAGCTGTTTACGTCCATCATGGAAGAAAATCGTAAACACTTCAAAGAACAACTGCAGGACCTTTATAAAGAGCTGCCCAAAATCATCCATGAAGCAGATCGCATGCGCCAAGATGAGCAGTATGTGTTCATTGAGGAAGCCGAATATGGTGTGCCTAAAGGCAAGCCCAGACGCCATACTCGCCTGGATGCCGTAAAGGAGCTTATTGCCGGGCACGATACCGAGCTGCTGTACAGAGAAATTGCAGAGATACAAAGCAATATATCGAAGACCATGCAGCAGCAAAAAGAAAACCTTTCAGAGGTGGTAGATGAAATTTATGAGCGCGTGCAGGCTATGGAAAGTAAAGTGCAGACAGCTATCCAAAACCTGCAAAACAACTTTATGAGCAGCATTCAGCAAGTAGAACAAGAAGGTGCCAATCGCTTCCACGTGGCAGAACTGTTACGCAAGTTGGCAGATGAAGTGAAGCCTCCGTTTAGACAATAGAAATGGAATAGAAAGGTATCCAACAAAGCAAAGGAATGCTGCCAACAGCTCGCACATTCATAAATGCTTTTTTGCATTTGCTGTTTCCGGAGGCTTGTGTGGTTTGCAAGCGCGTGTTGAATGCAGAGCTTCGCTTTGTTTGTCCCTCGTGCCGGTTGGCACTTCCTTATACCGATTTTTTCAAAGACCTTCAACAACATATAGACAATCCGGCAGGCAGGGTGCTGATAGGGCGCATTCCTGCCGATTTTGTTTTGCCTTTTTTGCACTTTCAAAAAGGGGGCAGTGCGCAAAAAATATTGCATGCCATCAAATACAGAGGTGCCAAAGCTTTGGCTTACGAAATGGGCTATTTGTATGGCGAACGTTTGTGCCGCGCTTCTTTACCCTATGAAATAGACGGCTTTTTACCTGTGCCTTTGCACCCCAAAAAACAACACCAGAGAGGTTACAACCAAAGCGAATACTTTGCACGAGGACTTGCCGATGCTTGGCAATACCCTTTGCCAGTGTGGAATAGAGCGGTGGAGCGGCGCGTGCAACGTGCCTCTCAAACCCATAAAGGCTTATGGGAACGCTGGTTGAATGTGCGCGATGTTTTTGAATTGACTACCGAGGGCAAAAGAGCCCTGCACCGGCAGGCGGTGGTTTTAGTTGACGATGTGCTTACTACCGGCGCTACCTTAGAGGCTCTTTACAAAAGCATATTACCAGCACAGCCGCGTGCTGTAGGTGTCATTACCTTGGCTTATGCTGGTGATGCCTTTGCTTGAGGCTCCCTCTGGCTTTATTCGAACTCTATCAATACTTGGTTTTTTTCTACCCCCTGCCCTTTCGCCACGCATATGCTTTTTACTTTGGCATCGGCTGGCGCTTTCAATACGTTTTCCATCTTCATGGCTTCCAGTATCAACAGTGCATCCCCTTTTTTTACTGCTTGCCCAGGACTTACTTTGATGTCCAACACCAACCCCGGCATGGGAGCTTTCAAATCTTCGGCTTGTGAGCGGGCACTTTGGTCTATGCCCATCTCTTTGAGTAGCAGGTCTATGGGCTCTTGAATTGCCCACTGCTGCCTTTTGCCGTTCATCAATAGCGTGATGCTCTTTTCTGCCTTGTTTATCTCGAGTACTTCCAAAACATAAGATTGATGCGCAGCAATCAAGTGAAAACGGCGCTCATCAAGCGGGCGTACGTCTATCTCTTGCGCATGACCGTTTAGCAACCATTGCTTGTCTTTTTTTTCAACCTCTATGCCCTGAGCAGTAGCAGGTAGTTCACTGAATTCATTTGCATTTAAAAGCCGGAGTGTGAGTTTCATGGACTTGAGCCGGTTTAGTGCATCAGCGAAAATAACTATTTTTGAAAGATGTTAAAAAGTTTACGGAAATGATAAAGAAAATAGAGCATTTGGGCATTGCTGTTGTCGATTTGAAACAAGCTACCCGTCTGTTTGAGGTATTATTGAATCGCAAAGCCTATAAAGAAGAAACAGTGCCTTCGGAAGGGGTAACTACTGTTTTTTTTGAATTGGGCGAAAGCAAAGTGGAATTATTGGGCGCTACGCACGAGGAGAGTGCCATTTACAAATATCTGCAGAAGCGCGGTCAGGGCATTCATCACGTAGCAGTAGAGGTGGACGACATACGCGCCGAGATGGAGCGCCTGCGTGCTGCAGGCTTTGAGCTTATCAATGAAGAGCCGAAAGAAGGAGCCGACAATAAGCTGATTTGTTTTGTGCATCCGCGTTCTACTGGAGGCGTGTTGCTTGAGCTGTGTCAAGAAAAGATTTGATACGCTTACTTAAAGGGCAATCAGCTATCGGGAAGCGGAATTAAAAAAATTTTTGTTTGAAAATTTCAGAAGCAATGAAAGCTTCTTTGAGTCGTTGTTTATCCCTGAATTTGTGGGCATAAGCGTTTTCCTGGACTTTTGGGTGCTGATAGCCGGGTAGGTGGTCTTCGTTATGATTCTGCAACTTTATTTGTGCCTCTTGCTCTTTTTTCAGAGCTTCTTTCGCCTGTGCTCTTCTTTTTTTACTGTCCAACTCCTTGTTGTCTTTTGGCAGTTCCAGAGCCTTCTTAAACTCAGGTATCTCTTTTAAGGACTTTATATCCTTTTTTAGGAATTCATACAAGGCTTTTGCCTCTTCCTCTGCATCATCTACTTCTTTGTTATCGAGTATTTTTTTCTTTTGCGGCTTGCCTTTCGAGGGGGCTTTTGGGTTTTTCTTTTTTGAAAGTGAAAGAAAAAACGAAACAATCACTACCCAAATGAGATAAGTTGAGGAAAGCTCACCGAATATTTTGTAAATAAAATACGTCAGGAGTGTAGCGAAAAAAAGAAAACGAAACAGGCGCATAGCAGCGAATTTGTGTTTTCATAAAGCTACTAACAAAGTACCAACAAAGCAAACTACCATCAGGTAATTTATCGCCATTCGCCACCGATGCTACTACTTTTGTTGGAGCTCGGGTATCATGGGAGCTTTTCCATTTGATGCTAAACACCAGCAAAGCCACAGCTGCAATTGCCTTTGATTTTGTAAGTTTTCTTTATGCTCGGGCATGGCATCATCCCCAAAGAGAAACACTTGTCTGCCAAACAGGGAATCACTTTACCAGCGGGCAACAAATCACCTCAATCAAAATATTCGTAATATCGTAACTTTGAGGGAAAGGTAAAGAAGAAGGAATCACATGCAATTAAAGCGTTTAGAAATCAAGGGTTTCAAAAGTTTTGGCGATAAGGTAACCATCTATTTTGGCGAAGGTGTAACCGGCATTGTAGGGCAAAACGGCTGCGGCAAATCCAACATTGTAGATGCCATCCGTTGGGTACTGGGTGAGCAGAAAACACGGGCGTTGCGTTCCGACAAAATGGAAAATATCATTTTCAATGGCACCAAAAAACGCAAGCCCCTGCAGATGGCGGAGGTGTCGCTTACTTTTCAAAACACCAAAAACCTTTTGCCTACTGAATATACCGAGGTAACTGTCACGCGCCGCTTGTACCGCAGTGGTGAAAGCGAGTATTTGCTTAATGGCGTGCCTTGTCGGTTGAAAGACATCACCAACTTGTTTATGGACACTGGCATAGGACCCGACAGCTACGCCATCATTGAGCTGAAAATGGTAGATGAAATACTCAACGACAAAGAAAACTCGCGCCGCAACCTGTTTGAAGAAGCTGCTGGTATTTCTAAGTTCAAGCTGCGCAAAAAAGAAACCCTATCCAAGCTGGACGACACCCAGCAAAACCTCGACCGGGTAGAAGACCTGCTATTTGAAATTGAAAAAAACCTGAAATCGCTCGAGCGGCAGGCGAAAAAAACAAAACGTTATTATGAACTGAAAGAAGAGTATAAGCAAAAGAGCATTGCGCTGGCACAAAGTAAGACGGCTGCCCGCCGAGAACAGCTCCAGCAAATAGAAAAAGACATTGAGCAAGAGCAAGATAAGCTACAAGGGATTGCCACGGCAGCGGCAGGTTTCGAGGCAGAAGTGGAAGAACTAAAGAACAAACTGCTGCTGCAGGAACGACTGTTGGCGTCGCGCCAAAAAGCCCTCAACGAGCACGTAGCCAGCATACGGCAGTATGAAAACGAAAAGAAACTGAAAGCCGAGCGCCTTAAGTTTCTGCATGAAAAGATAAACACCCTCGAAGACCAATTGCATCAAGACCAAAGCCGCGAAGCAGAGCTGATTGCTGACCTTGAGCGCATCGCCAAAGAAAAAATAAAAACCGAAGAGCAACTGCAAGAGCTAAAACAGCAGTTTGCAGAAGTAAGTGCAGACTATGAGCAGGAAAAAGACAGGGTAGGCAAGCTCAAAGAGCAAATACGTGAGTTGCAGAACCAACTCAAACAAAAAACCGACGCCCTGCGGTTGCTCGAAAAGCAAATAGAAATCAAGCAAACACAAATCTCTTCCATTAAGCAGGCAATCGAGCGCCATTGGCAAAACAAGCAAAGCCAAGATGAAGACCTGATGGAATTGCAGGAAGCCATTGCCGAAGCTAAAATAGAGCGTGAACAAATAGAAGAAGAACTCAAGCAAAAAGAAGCCGAAGAACAAAAGCACCGCGAGCAACTGCACCGTCTCGAGCAGGAGATAGAGGCGCTGCGCGAAAACTTGCGTGTATATCATCGCGAGCGCGATGCCAAGCATCACGAAGCCAAGCTTTTGCAGTCATTGATTGACAATCTGGAGGGATATCCCGAAACCATTCGTTTCTTGCGCAAGTCAGGACAGTGGCAAAGTCAAGCCCCCTTGCTCTCCGAAGTTGTTGCCTGCAATGAAGAGTACAAGTTGGCAATAGAGCGTTACTTAGAACCTTGGTTGAGTCATTTTGTGGTGGAAAGCCCCGCCGAAGCAGGCAGTGCCATCCATCTGCTCGACACGCAGAAGAAAGGAAAAGCTTCTTTCTTTTTGAAAAAAGGACACTTCCCTGTCGTACAAACCGCTTCTTTTTATGGACAAGGAGTAGCAGCATGGGAAGTCATAGAATGCGAAGAACAGTATCGCCCCCTGCTGCAAGCCCTCTTGGCTAATGTGTGGATTGTAGACCAAATGCCCGAAGCCCCACTGCCCGACGGCATCACCTTGGTAAGCCGTGATGGCAAACAACTGCGCTCGGCTTACGTGCTTTCGGGAGGTAGTGTGGGCAGCTTCGAGGGCAAACGCATCGGCAAAGTGAAGGAACTTCATGCCCTGCGCCAGCAGATAGCAACTATAGACCAAAAAATAGCAGAAGAAGAAAAACAACTGCAGGAAAAGCAAGAAGCCCTGCGTGCCTTGCGGCAGCTGAACCATCGCGAACAGCTGCAGCAGCTGCAACGTCAATTGAATGCAGTCAATGAGCGTTATGTGTCTTTGAGTACCCGTTATGAGCAAAAACAACAGCTGTTGGCACAACAAGAAGCCCAAAACCACGAAATGGAAGAACAGCGTCAAATGCTTCAGGAAGAAATAGAAGAATTGATACCTGCCCACGAGCGTTTGAAAAAAGAACAAGAAGATTTGAACGGGCAGCTGCAGGCACTCGAAGAAGAAGAACGCAGTCAAAGTAGCCGCTTTGCTCAAATCAGTGAACGCTACAATGCACTCAAGCTGCAAACTACTCAGCAGCAAAGCCGCCTTGAAAGCCTCGTTCAAGAGCAAGATTTTCGTCAATCTTATTTGGATACTCTGCGTAGCCGCATAAAGAAAAACAGGGAAGAATTGGCGCAGGTGCAGCAGGAAGTACTGAACTTCGAAAACGACCGCCAAGAAAAGGATGACCGTCTGGTGGAAATGTATGAAGAAAAACAACGGCTGGAAGCAGCCGTCAACGAGGCAGAGCGCGACTACTACAAACAGCGTGGCGATATAGACGAATTGGAAAAGAAAATACGGGAGGCTGCAAGGCAAAAGGAACTGCAAAACCATTTGATTCAGCAGCTGCAAAACCGGCGCAATGAACTCAAAATGTCGCTGCTTTCAGTCAAAGAACGAGTATCGGTAGAGTTCAATGTAGAATTGGATACCCTGCCCCCACCACAAGAAGACCTTGACCCCGCCGTGCTCGAGCAGGAAGTAAGCGAACTAAAGCAAAAGCTCGATGGCTTTGGTGCCATCAACCCCATGGCTATGGAGGCTTATCAAGAGATGAAGGAGCGTTACGATTTTATTCAAAGCCAACGCCAAGATTTGTTAGAAGCCAAACAAAGCTTGCTCGATACCATAGACGAAGCTGAACGGGTGGCGCGCGAAAACTTCTTAACTACCTTTGAACAAATACGCCTCAACTTTCAAAAAGTATTTCGCTCGCTCTTTACCCAAGAAGACACTTGCGACCTCGTGCTGACCGACCCCGAAAACCCCTTAGAGTCGCCCATAGAAATCATTGCCAAACCCAAAGGCAAACGCCCCCTTACCATCAATCAGCTGTCGGGAGGCGAAAAGACGCTTACAGCTATCTCACTGCTTTTTGCCATTTACCTCATTAAACCAGCTCCTTTCTGCATTTTCGATGAAGTGGATGCCCCACTCGATGATGCCAACATAGACAAATTCACCAATATCATCCGTGAGTTTTCCAAAGACTCGCAGTTTATCATCGTTACGCACAACAAGCGCACCATGGCTGCTACCGATGTGATGTATGGAGTAACCATGTTGCCCGAAGACCCCGGCGTATCGAAGCTGGTAGCCGTAGATATGCGTGAATTGACGGTTTGAAAGAAAACAAAAAGGGTACCCCTCACGGGGGTCCCCCACTCTATTGCCATACTATCAAATTGGGTGGTAGTGCTATTTTTTTCGCCTTGCCGCGCGCACCGGCTATGATGTAGTATTCTGCTATGTGTTTGTCTGTGAGTGTTTCGAAACTGCTTTTAATACGTGCAATTTTTTCGTGAATCGAATTACTCAATGGGTTACACAATTCTGCCACACTTTTTTCTGCACTTTTCAGGTCGTTGTGTCGGCATACTTGTAAGTAAATGTTCCACAATTCCGTTTTGTAGAGACTCATCTCTTTTAACACAATCCCTTCGGGATGTTGCAGAAACAACAGATACAGCGCCTTGCATAAAGGATTTAACCGAACCAATACTTTGTAATCGACCAATTCAAGGGCATAATCCTGCGTTTTGTGAATAACCAGACGGCTTAATTGTACTGGACAACGATGCAGGGCTTGTTTGATTTCATAGATGGTTTGAGCCCCTAAGGCTTGTGCCAATAGATGCAGTTGACCTGCGCGCTGCAGCGCTCTGATTTGAGCGGCTGTCTGTTCTACGAGGAGATGATGGTTGTTGGTGAAGGTTGTTGCTGTTTTTGGGTTCTAAACTTAAAATGTTCCCAATACAGTACCTGATTACTCGCCCTCACATGGACGAGTACCGCAAAGCATACGCCTGCCCCGGGGCATGGCTTCATAAAAACATGGAAAAATAAATACGAGGTATTAGAAGGCTCTTTGCTTTTTGATTAAGAACAGCACACATAGATACAAAAAAACTAGAAAAAAGGTTTCGTGAAAGGCAAAAAATTAAGATTCTTCCTTCCCCTATTGCCTTGTACAGCAAGCGTGAAAGCTCTATCTTTGTACGCTTCATTGCTTTGGCTAATAAAAACAAGACCATGCAGTTACCAGTAGTTCGAAAACTCTCTATTGTGATTCCTGCCTACAACGAAGGCAAAACTATTCACTACATTTTGGACCGCATCAAATCTGTGCAGCTCATTCACAACATAGAAAAAGAGATTATCATCGTAAACGACTGCTCTACTGATGATACCGAAGAAGCTGTGCAGCGTTATATAAGCAACAACCCCGACTTAAACATACAATACTACAAGCACGAAAAGAATCAAGGCAAGGGCGCTGCCCTGCATACCGGTATTGCCAAAGCTACCGGTGACTATGTGGTAATTCAAGATGCCGATTTGGAGTATGACCCCCACGAATACAACATTTTGCTGCAACCCGTAGTGGACGGGCACGCCGATGTAGTTTATGGTTCGCGCTTTATGGGGGGCAACCCCCACCGCATTTTGTTTTTTTGGCATACCATCGGCAATAAGTTTTTGACTTTCCTTTCTAACATGTTCACCAATCTGAACTTGACAGACATGGAAACCTGCTACAAACTATTTCGGCGGGATATCATCCAAAACATACAACTGAAAGAAAAGCGTTTTGGCTTTGAGCCAGAAGTGACAGCTAAGGTAGCCCGTGTGCCCGGCGTTCGCATCTACGAGGTGGGTATTTCTTACTACGGCAGAACCTACGAAGAAGGAAAAAAAATCAACTGGAAAGACGGCTTCCGTGCTATCTACTGCATTCTGAAATACAACATTTGGGACAGAGATTGATACGATTCCAACCGCTCAGAGGCTTTTCAATGCATCTACGTTGGGCTGTATGGCAATGATTTGCTTTCGGTCTATGTCGTAGCAAAGCAAGTTGCCTGCTTCCTGATTGTCATCGGCAATCACACACCCATTGTCCAGGTTGATTATTGGGGCATTTTCTTCGATGGCTTCTTCTATTTGAAACAAAAGGCGCGGCGTATGTCCGTGTATCAGTTTTTTGCCACGCAACCACTTTTCGGCACCGCGGCTGTCGCGTGTCCACAGCAGTTTGTCGAAAGCAACGAAAGGGTTGCTTTCGTTGCAATCTAAGCCACCATGCACGAGTATGGCAACATCGGTTTCGATAAAAAAAGGCAAATGCAATAAAAAATCGAGTATTTCGGAATCTAAACCGCCGTCATCTGAAAGCAGGTCTTTAGCTTGGTGAAAGAGCAGGTGCTCTTTGAGGCGTTCGGGGCTTTCGAAATACACTTCTAATAGCATCTGCTCGTGATTACCTCTTAACGGATAAACCTCATATCCCTGTTTTTTCAGCTGCATGATAAACTGCAGGGTAGCTTTGCTATGCGGTCCGCGGTCGATGTAGTCTCCTAATAAAAAAAGTTGGTCGTCAGGGCGCAACTGCACCTGTGCAAGCAGGGCTTGCAACGAGTGATAGCAGCCGTGAATGTCGGGAACGACCAAGCGCCGCCCCGTGCCACGCTGAACACAGTAGGCATAGCATAGTGCGTAGGGATAAGAGTGGCGATGCATAAGTGCAGCAGAATGAAGAAGTTGAAAAAGTGCGTCTTTATTTACAAAGATACATTAGATTTGCATATCTTGAAATGCAAACAACAGACTGGTTTATGAGTACGCTTTCTTCGGATAAAATACAAATTGCTGAGCGTGTAGCATGCCTCTCCGAGTCTGCCACATTGGAAATGGCTGCCAAAGCGCGTGAATTGGAGCGCCAAGGCATTGAAGTCATTAAATTGAGCTTGGGAGAACCCGATTTTTATACCCCCGACCATATCAAAGAAGCTGCTAAAAAGGCAATAGACGATAACTTTTCCTTCTATACGCCTGTGCCTGCTTATTTGGAGTTGCGCGAGGCTATCGCTGAAAAGCTGCGTAAAGAAAACAGCCTACCCGCAAAAGCAGAGCAAGTAGTGGTAACGACCGGCGCCAAGCAAGCTCTGATGAATGCCATTTTGTGCTTGGTAAACCCCGGCGATGAAGTGGTCGTCTTTTCCCCCTATTGGGTGAGCTACCTTGCTATGATTGAGCTGGCAGAGGGCAAACCGGTATTTTTGCATGGCGATATTAACAATCAATTTAAAGTAAGCCCTGGACAGCTGCGGGCTGCTCTGAACAATAAAACCAAAGTGGTTTTATATTCTTCGCCTTCCAACCCTACCGGCACAGTTTATTCCAAAGAAGAATTGCGTGCTTTTGCCGATGTATTGCAAGACTACCCCAACGTCATTGTAATTTCCGATGAAATTTATGAATACATCAACTTTACGGGTGAGTATTTCAGCATAGGTGCGTTTGAAGACATGCACGAGCGTGTAGTAACAGTCAACGGCTTTTCCAAAGGCTTTGCCATGACCGGCTGGAGGGTGGGTTATCTGCATGCCCCCGCACCTATAGCCAAGGCATGTATCAAACTGCAAGGGCAGTTCACTTCTGCCACCTGTTCCATAGCCCAAAAAGCTGCCCATGCGGCTATTACAGGCGACCGTGCCCCTATCCATGCTATGAGGCAGGCATTTCAACGGCGGCGCGATTTGGTTTTGAATTTATTGAAAGACATTCCCGGCGTGGGCACTTATGTACCACAAGGGGCTTTTTATATATTTCCCGACGTGAGCAGTTATTTCGGTAAATCTTACCAAGGAAAAACGATTGCCAATGCGCATGACCTGTGCATGTATTTGCTCAATGAAGCCCATGTAGCACTGGTTGCCGGCGACGCTTTCGGTGCCCCCAACTGTATCCGTATTTCTTTCGCTGCTTCTGACGAAGCCCTTACCGAAGCTTTGAAACGAATCAAAGAAAAGCTGGCACTGCTTCAGTAAATGAGGCAAGAAAGGAGGCGTGGCAAGTAGTATGAATAAACAGAAAGTAGAGGCATTATTTGAGCGTTTCCAAGGCATGCGTGTGCTCATTGTGGGCGATGTGATGATAGACTCGTACTTGTGGGGGCAGGCAACGCGCATTTCGCCCGAAGCACCCGTGCCTGTGGTGAATGTAAAAAAAAGAGAGTGGCGTTTGGGTGGAGCTGCCAATGTGGCACTGAATGTGAAGGCACTAGGAGCAGTGCCTATGCTGTGTGGTATATTGGGTAACGATACCGAAGCCGAGCGCTTTGTAAGCTTGATGCAAAGCGAGGGATTGGATACAAGCGGTTTGATGCAAGTAGATGACCGCCCTACAACCATCAAGCATCGCATTTTGGCAGGCAGTCAACAACTTTTGCGGGTCGATACTGAAGAGGACCGTCCTTTGAATGAGGTGCAGAATGAGCAATTTCGCCAGCATATAGCCCCTTTGCTCACTCAGGTCGATGTAGTGATATTTGAAGATTACGACAAGGGGTGCATAACCCCTCCTCTGATAGAATGGCTGATTGCCGAAGCTCACAAGAGAGGAGTGAAAGTAAGCGTGGACCCCAAAAAGCGCAATTTCTTTGCTTATCGTGGGGTAGATTTATTTAAACCCAATCTCAAAGAGCTGAAAGAGGCAATGGCGGCAGAGATAGAACCTCTGTCGGAAGCATTTAAAGAAACAGTAAAACTACTGCGGCAACGTCTGCAAGTTCCCCATTTGATGACCACCCTTTCGGAAAAAGGCATATACTGGCAATCGAATGAAGGAGAATGGCATGTGCCAGCTCATGTGCGCAGTATTGCCGATGTCTCGGGTGCTGGTGATACAGTCATTGCTGTAGCTTCGCTTTGTTTGGCATTGGGCTTGGCGCCCTACCCTACGGCAGCACTGGCAAACTTAGCTGGCGGGCTTGTGTGTGAATATCCGGGTGTGGTGCCCGTGCCGCGCCTGCGTTTTATGGAAGAGGCAAGCCGGCAACTGACCGTGTGGGAGGAAGTGGAGTTTTCGCCATGATACGAACAAATGCTTTTTTAAGATGAAACGGTGGAGTAAAGAGGCGGTAGAGCGCTTTCGTTCCTTTGTTTACGAAACCGCTGCCGATGCCACGTTAGTTATCCGTGCACTCTCTATAGTCAATGCTTTGTTGGCTATTGTGCTTTTGGTGATTGCTTATGGTTTTTATTTGAGTGAAATAGAAAAAGAACTAGTCTTTGCGTTCTTCGATATTGTCTTTGCACTTTTTATAGTGCTCTATGTTGCCAAGCTGATTTATTCAGAGGACTGGCGCCGTTTTATTTGGAGGCATTGGTACGAATCCTTGCTGGTTGTGTTTTTGCTCGTTAATGTTCTGCTGAGTGTAGTACTGCAAAAAAAGCTGTTGTCCGAACTGGCAATTTTCTTAGAATGGGAGAGCCCCCGTGCTTTTTATGAGCTTGTGTTGTCTTCTTACTTGCTTTTGTGGCTCTTTTTGGAAATAGGGCGTAGTGCTCGCCTTCTTTCCCGTTTCAATGTCAAGCCCTCTATCCTCTTTTTGTTGAGTTTTTTGCTGCTGATAGCCATCGGTACGGGTCTGCTGATGTTGCCTACCTTTACGCAAGGCACCGGAAGCATGCCTTTTCTTGACGCTTTGTTTACAGCGACCAGTGCTACCTGCGTAACCGGACTTATTGTAGTGGATACCGCTACCTATTTCACTCTAAAAGGGCAAATGGTTATCCTGGTATTGATGCAATTGGGAGGTATCGGCATTGTTACCTTCGCCACTTTTTTTGTGTTGTTTGCCCAAGACCGTGTGGAGATACGCCATCAGTCATTGCTTCAGGATATTTTGAGTACTGAAAACTTGAAAAGCAGCGTCATCTTGTTGCGCCAAATCTTTACGTTTACTTTTTTGTTCGAAGGCTTGGGGGCTTTGTTTATTTTTTGGGCTTGGGGTAGCCAAGTTTCTTTTGAAAGCACTGGGCAAAAGATTTTTTACTCTGTTTTTCACGCTGTGTCTGCTTTTTGCAATGCTGGCTTCAGTCTTTTTTCCAACGGTCTTTATGAAGAAGAAGTACGTTCGGCATACATGCTTCATTTGGTGGTTGCATGCATCATTATTTTAGGGGGGATTGGCTTCGGCACGTGGAATGACTTTTCGATTAGACGTCTGCGAGAACGTTTGGAAAAGCCTTGGAAAGACTGGCGCATAAGTACCAAAATAGTGGTTTATACCACTTTGTTTTTGCTGCTTACGGGTACTATCGTTTTTTACCTGCTTGAACGTCAAGCCTTGTTGCGCAACATGAACACTATGGAGGCACTTATAACCTCTTTTTTTCAGTCGGTAACCACACGTACCGCTGGCTTTAACACCGTCGATTTGAGCCAGATGCAAGTGCCCACTGTTTTGATGTTTATAGGTTTAATGTTTATTGGGGCTTCGCCGGCATCCACGGGGGGGGGTATCAAAACAACCACCATTACAGTCTTGTTTTTTGCTATGATAGACAGCATACGAGGTAAAAAAGATTTGGAGCTGGGGCGGCGTCGCATTGCACCGGAGGTGATATCCAAAGCCTATACAGTTTTTATTGTAGCGGTCGTTTACAACTTTCTGGCTATTTTCTTTTTAAGTATCACCGACCCCACGCTGCCCATCTTGTCGCTGATATTTGAACAGGTGTCTGCTTTTGCCACTGTGGGGCTTAGTTTGGGTATTACTGCTAAACTTTCTGCTGCAGGCAAGTGTATCATCATCCTGTCCATGTATTTAGGTCGGGTAGGTACACTCACGCTGGCACTGGCTTTGAGTACCAAGGTGATTAGTACCAACTATGGCTATCCTACAGAATATGTGATGGTTGGATAATTGCTCACTGTAAGAAAAAAAGCGCTTTTCCGTAGAAGCGCTTGACGTGAATTGAATGAATTTAGAAGCAATTAGCGTTTCATAGAAAGCAGCTGCATTTTCATTTGAATCAGGCGCCGTTCTATGTAGGGCACTTGTTCCATCTCGTTTTCTACATGTTGCTCTAGCTTGCTGAAATCAAATTGTAAACTGAATTTAAGGCGTATAAGCCGGTCTATTTCTCCCTCGGTCTTTTCGGAGTTAAGACGAAGTGCCTTCTGTATAATGAGTTTTTCAATGAGTAAAACAGCTTTTTCGGTAGGCTCTTCTGTTTGTGGTAATGTTTGGTTTATGGCATCGAGCGCCTCGACATACAACTTTTTTAAGATGAGTTGCTCTACGGCTTTCATGTCGCTTAATTCTTGATAGGCTTCTTTTTCTGCCGGACGCTCTTGAGTTTGTGCTGCTGTGTTTTCTGTGCTTGCCACGGCTGTGGCAGGCAGCATTTGTTCCGTGTTCGTTTTCTTTTGAATAAGGTGCAATGCTTCTTGGATAAGAAGTTCTTCTATGAAGCTTTCTTCGGGCTCGTCTTGAACGATGGCTTCAAAAGCTCGTGCTTTACGGGAAATGGTTGCTTGTGGTGTAACCGTTTGCGGTTCGCTTGGCATGGCTGTTGGTGAGGTTACTTTTTGTTTTGATTGCGGAGTATCAACAGTAGTTTGCCAGATTTGCCCGCTTTGGTTTTGCAAATTTCGCACAACATATTCTACAAATACTTCTCTCAAATCTTCGAATTGCTTGCGCAGCTGGTTGTTCTGGCGAATGATGAGTGCATAATCGGAATTGTTGGTAATCATCTCGAGGCGCTGAAGGATGCGTTCATAAAGCTCTCTGTTGTGCTCGGCAAGGCTCTTGTTTTTCAAGTTTAGCCACATAATCCACAAACTCATGACTATCACCACAGCCAATAAAGCTGCGCCGTAAACAAAGTGTATTTGCAATGCATCCATAAATGATTTCTTTTTATTGTAACTTTTTGAGGAAAAGTCTATTTTAATGAAACTAAAACTGCTGATTTATAGCCTTTTACTCAATACAAATGTATAAAGAAAGCTTGTAAAAAAGAAAAAAATGTATAAAAATCTCAAGCTTTTTATTTAGGATGACATTGAGTAGAGCGATTTTTTCTTAGAAAGGCTTCTCTATTGTTGTTTTTTGATGAGAATGTGTGTAGCAAAGAAATGTTTGGAGGTAGTAAAAGACGCGGTGCAGTGAAAAAAGGGTATACAATCTGACGGAAGGTGGGATTTTGTCGCTCGGAGCTTTCTTTTTGTCATTTCGAGAATGAGCGAGCAACTTCTTTGAGTTTTTGCCACTTGAGGGATTGAGATTTCGCCTCTTCGATATGGCAGCTGTTAGCAGTATTGTGTTGAAAGAGCATTTTTCTTTGAGTAGCACACTTAAAAAGAAAACAGCTTGTGGGTAGTAAAACAAGTCGTCGAGGCGACGCAATAGGTTGTTTATAAGTTATTGTCTTTGAACCAGGAAGCGTATAGAGGGTAGTTATTGGCTATTCGACTGATTTCGGCTGCTTTGTCTCCGGCAGCTTTGATGAAGCGTGCCGGGTTACCTGCCCATATGGTACCGGCTTCTACTACGGCGCCCGAGAGTACTACAGCTCCAGCCCCTATGATGGCGTTGCTGTGAATGACGGCTCCGTCCATGATGATAGCGCCCATACCAATGAGCACATTGTCATGAATGGTGCATCCATGAACAATGGCATTGTGCCCTATGGATACCCGGTTGCCTATGATGGTTTGGGTGCGCTCGTAAGTGCAATGGATAACGGCGCCATCTTGTATGTTGCAATAGTCGCCAATACGTATGCTGTTGACATCGCCCCGTATCACGGCATTGAACCACACACTGCAATGATTGCCAAGCACCACATCGCCTACGATGGTAGCATTCGGAGCTATGAAGCAATCTTTGCCCCATTGAGGCGAGTGCCCGCGTACATCCATGATGAGCGCCATAAGATCAAATTATTTCACTGTTTGTTTTTCGAGGTTGAACAGGTCGTTCAACACATCAACCAGCGTTTCTGCTTCCCCTCGTTTACAAGCAGCTTTCAACTGAAGCACCGGTAGCTGTATGATTTTCTGAATCATGCTTTTGGTTACTTGCTCTATCACCTCTCTTTCTTTTTCGTCGAGGTGCTTGAGATACTTGGCTATTTCTTTCTGCCGAATTTCCTCCAGCGCATTTTTCAGTTTTTTGATGGTAGGCGACACTTCCATTTCCTTAGACCAATCCTCAAATTCAGCCAAGCCTTCTTCCATGAGCGCACGCACTTGCGGAATGGCGCTTTTGCGGGCTTCAATGGATTCTTGTACGCGCCGGCTGATGTCATCTACATTATACACCACCATGCCCGGTAAGTCTTCCACTTCTTTGGCTACACTGCGTGGAATGGCAAGGTCTATAAAGTATTTGAAAGAGGCAAATGGCGAAAGGGCAGCTACGCGCTCTTTGCTGAACAAAGGCTGTGACATGCCTACTGATGAAATGATGATGTCAGCTTTCTGCAGACATTCGTCCAGCTTTTCAAAGGGTTCGGCACGAAAACCGGTTTCTTTTGCCAATTCAAGTGCTTTTTCGTAGGTGCGGTTGGTGATGATGACCTCTCCTATCGGTCTGCCTACGAGGTTGCGACACACATCGGCACCTATTTCACCTACACCTACCACCAATATAACCGGCTCGTGAATGGCAGTACTGATTTCATCGGCAATTTCCACAGCAGCGTAGGAAGTAGAGGCAGCACCGTCATGGAAAGCGGTTTGTTGTACTACTTTTTTATTGACAAAAAAGATAGTATGCATCAGACGGTGTAAAAACGGACCTGCCATGTTGAGGTCGGCAGCCCATTGATAGGCTTTCTTTACCTGATTGATGATTTGCAAGTCGCCCAGTACTTGCGAATCCAAGCCCAGCGCTACTTCAAAAAGATGGCGCACCGCCTCTTTTTGGTCGCTGATATGTGAAAAATACTGTTTATCTTGCTCTATGGGGTAGTTTTTCAACATGCCCAAGGCATAGAACAGCAGGGCTTCTTGTGGTTTGTCCGAAGAGTAGTATATTTCTGTACGGTTACAAGTAGAAAGCACCATGGCTTCTTGCAAGCCTTGTTCATGGAGCATCTGCAACAACTGCTTGGCTTCTGCCTCGTTGAATGCATAACGCTCACGCACTTCTACGGGGGCTGTGTGGTAAGTAAGTGTTAGTGCTTTGAAACCGTATAGCATTTTTTCAAGTTTTGATTATTGCAAAATTAGCGTTTAATTCACAATGAGCTAAATGATTATAGTCAGTAAGTTGAAATTTAGAAAGATTCTAAATAAGTGAATTGACTGCCTCCATGATGGATATCTATAAACATAAGTCGGAGTTTAAGGTATTGGTTTTTGTCATAGCCCTTTTGATAGGAGGTGTATCGCTGTATTATACCGATACACTCGTAAAAAAACTGGTAGAGCGAGAAAAGGAGCAAATAGAGCTTTATGCTTCTGCTTTGCGTTTCACCTTAGACCCCGAAAACAACGAACCGCTTACTTTCATTTTTGATGAAATCATTAAATCGAACCAGCATATTCCGGTCATTCTTACTGACCATGAGGAAAATATCATCACCTACAAGAACATAGATATACCGCCGGGAGTTTCGCCGGAGCGAAAAGAGCGTATTTTGCAGCGAGAGCTGGAAATCATGAAGCAGGAACACCCGCCTATCATCGTGGAATATGAGGTGGGGGCACCTACACATAATAAAATTTACTACCGCAATTCCGATTTGATTTACCAATTGCGCTGGTATCCTTATGCTCAGTTGAGTGTGATTGCCATTTTTGGTTTTTTGACCTATTTGGCATTTTCCTACTCGCGCAAGGCAGAGCAAAACCGAATATGGGTAGGTTTGGCAAAAGAAACTGCCCATCAATTGGGTACCCCCATCTCTTCGCTCATGGCTTGGATAGAGCTTTTGAAGCATGACGAACAATTTAAGAATCATGAGGTATTGGGTGAGCTTGAGAAAGACATCAAGCGTTTGCAAATCACTACCGAGCGTTTTTCGAATATTGGTTCTAAACCCACCTTTAAACCCGAAGACCCTTACGAGGTAGTAAAAGAAATCGTTGATTACCTGCGCCCGCGCATCTCGCCTAAGATAGAAATGGAGGTGGTTAACTATACCTTGCAAGGCACAAGAGTATTGATGAACCGGCATCTGTTTCAGTGGGTGATTGAAAACCTCTGCAAAAACGCAGTCGATGCCATGAACGGGGCAGGAAAGATAGAAATTAAGCTAAAAGTAACTGCCAACCATAAAAAGACCATCATAGATGTAACCGACACGGGCAAGGGAATTCCAAAATCGAAATTCAAGAAGATATTTGCGCCGGGCTATACAACTAAAAAAAGAGGTTGGGGCTTGGGACTCACCTTAGCCAAGCGTATTGTAGAGAACTACCATAAGGGGCGTATTTTTGTGAAGGCTTCCGAAATAGACAAAGGAACCAAGTTTCGTATCATCTTGCCCAACCAGCAAACCGAAGGGGTAGAATCATACGAACTTGTGAATAAGAAGAATCCTTTACGCAAAGTGTTGGAATCTTTGGAAAAAGGTAATTCTTTAAGTGAAAAGGATTAGTTGGAAGAGAAGATGAGGGGCAGATATCGCCGTTTAATCTCTTGCTCTAAGCGCAAGGCTTTGGGAAAGAGCACTTCATTTTCAAGTCGTGCATGCAGATGTAGTTCCCGGTCAAAGTCGGCAAGCGCCGACAAAACCACTACAAGGTCAGTGGGGGCTTTATCAGGAATGTGGTAGTTATGGGTCAGGCGGCGAATACCCCGCATTTCATCGTCGTGACTATCATGGTCAATGGCAAAGCTGCCTACATGGGTTTGCTGCATTTTTAAAACCAATTCTGGGGAAAGCCCCGAAGACGCCTTGGCTTGCAGCAGCAAATCGATGTAATAAAAAAAGTGGTCTTCTTCTTCGTGAATGTGCAAAACAAATTCTTCGGTAAAGAGAGGAAAAAGCACTTTTAAATCTTCTATCAAGTCTTTGTAGGAAGGTAAAACCGGCAGCGCTTCGATAAGTTCTGCCATAAAAGGCAGCCGTTCGCGAACAAAAAGACGGTGTGCGTGGCGCAGATAATCCAGCAAAAACTCAATACTGCACGATTTAGCCTCCTGTATCGACAGCTCTCGGAATAGCTTGTGATAATCCAAGAAGAAGGAAGAAATGTGTTGTTCATTCCATGAATGACGCTGGCACAACTCTGCTACGGTAGTGTGCGGATGCTCAAAAAAACGAATGCCCAGATGGCGCAATGCCATGGCATAAACGTAGTTGCTTCGCACCAGTTGTTCTATGGTTATATGCAGCAGCATGATTCTGTTTTACATGAGAAGGATGAAGAAAGCAAAAGCTAATTTAACAAAAAGTATGAAAATACCACTTGCATTGTTTCAAGGAAATGAGGCACTTAGTCCTATTCAGGCAAAGTAGTGGCTTTTTTTATCCAATAAAGGGCGCCTATGAGTGCTACGGTAAGCAGCAAACCGGCAATCTCGAATGCCAATAGGTGTTTGCTCATCAATTGGGCGCTCAGTTCATAGAGCGAAGGGTAGGCAGTGGTTGATGGCAAGGAAGGTAGCGAAGAAATGCCATACAGAAGCAAGCCCAAGAGTGCAATGCTTAAAATGCTGCCCAAGAAGGGATTTCTGTTGTGTATATGGGGCGTCTTTTCTGCATCTTGACGTTGGGTCAGAAGCACTGCAAAAAGAAGTACCACGAGCACACCGCCGATATACACAATGAGCTGCGCCACTGCAATGAGCTCAGCCATCAGAAGGACATACAAGGCAGCCACGCCCAGCAAGCAAGCCAGAAGAGCAAAAACAATGCGCACCAAGTGCTTACTGAGGGCAGCATAAACGGCAGCCCCTGCAACCACAGCGCCAAAGAGATATGACAACCATTCGTTCATCATGCGTCAGGATTTTTTTTGGGAGGGATTTTAGGCTTGATGACGGGCTTTGCTTTCTTCTCTTCGCTTGTTTGTGGCGTTGTTTCTTCTCTTGAGTCAGCGGGTTTGTCCTCTGGACTAATGGGTTTTATCGGTTTTATTTTAGGCTTGATGACCGGTTTCGCTGCATTTTTTTCTTCGGTTTCTGTTTCTTCTGTTGGCTTTACTGGCGCTTTTAGCTTGGGTTTGATGACTGCTTTGCTTGTGTTTTCTTGGCTTGTCTGGGGCTTCATTTTAGGTTTAAATACCGGCTTGGGAGATGGCTTTTCTTCCGTTTCTTCGGAGCTCTTAGGTGAGGTAGTAGCTGTTTTTTGGGGTTTGGGTTTAAAAACGGGATTTGCATTGACAGATTGACGGCTGTTTGTATTATTTTGTGTTTGGGGTTGTGCTTCCTTTTCGGCTTGATATTGTACCCAGAGTGCCTGCTTCTCGGCTATTTCTTCTTTGCTTAAATTGCCAAACAAATAAAGCAAGTCATAAACATCGGCTTCGGTATAATCAAAGGTTTTGCTCATGGTGAGGCACTCGGTAGGGCAAACGGTAGTGCACAGCCCGCAGTAACAGCATTTTGCCATATCTATGTTGAACTTGGCTGCATATAGGCGTTTCACTGTGCCGTCGCTGGTGGTGCCTATGGGCACTGGCGACTTGATGGCTTCTATTTCAATACAGTCTACAGGGCATATTTTGGCGCACTTGTCGCATACGATGCAGTCATCTATTTCATTATGGAGGCGGTAGCGTCCGTTGTCCGGAACAGGTATTTGCTCATGTGGGTATTGCAGGGTAACGCGCCCATGGGCATATCGGAAATAGTCTGGATGCCAAACAGGCAAAGCTGGACGGCGCACTCTTGCTTGAAACAGATGCTGCAGGGTAAGTTGTATGCCCTTATACAGGCTCTTCAGGGTGGAGAGAGTCGTCTGCCAAAACATTTAGTTGGTCTTTTGGTAAGTGCTGGGCACCTTAAAAGGGAAACGCAAGGGTTCTCTACTTAGTTCTATTTTCTGATATTCCACTTCCGCTTTTAGGGTCTGTTTTTCAGCGTTTTCTTTGTTTTGGTAGTGCAGCTGCGCTTTGATGTGGTAGGGAAACAAAACGCCATCTACCAAAGTGTAGTCTTGATAAACAATATCCATAAGGCTGCCACTGCGAGTGTCTTTGATTATCAGACGGTTGAGTTTGCCGGTGGCTGCACTCACGTAGTTTTGTATTTCGATATCATTGACTTGTTGGCGGATGATGTGCTCGTCGTTGTTGAGCATGCTTTGATTTTTGGAAAACTGTTTGACAGGCATATCGCCAATCAGCAAGTTTTGCAACAAATTGAAAGAAAGCGGAAAGCTGAACCTATTGCTCAGTTCCTGAAAGCTGAATTCCTGATAAGTTTGCTGGTCGCGATTGATGACCGCAATGGATTCGGGGGTTGCCTGTACTCTTAGTACTTCTATGCCCATGGAACTGCCAATAGAAAGCCACATCAACGAGTCTTTCTGCATGCGTATGGCAGTTTTGGCTTTGGCGTTTTGCGATGAAAGCGAGAAGTCCAAATTTGCTCTGGCGCTTAAAAACTTAAAATCAGTTGTTGACAGCAGCAAGCTGTCGCGCAAGTCTGCTTTGGGGAAGTTACGTTTTTTACAAGCGGGTAAAAGCAAAAAAGAGCAAAGCATCAGAAGGTAAAAAGCAGCTACGTGGTTAATCTTCATACAATCTCTTTTCGTCTATTTTTTTCTTTAATCTTTCAGGTGTCTCAGACAGCTTCAAAGCCTTTTGCCATAGCTCTACGGCTTCTTCGGTTTTGCCTAACCTGAACAACACATCGCCATAGCTTTCTAAAGTATAGGCGGTAGATAACTGTTCTGCTGCTTGTTTCAGGTAAGGCAAAGCTTCTGTGTATAGCCGCAGGCTGTAAAGTACCCGTCCATGGGCATACTGCGCAAATGGGCTGCTGTCTGCAAGTTTAAGTAATTTTTCCGAGAGGCTACGAGCGTAGTCGAGTTTTTGTTTGTGGCTTGCCAGCAGTAGGCAGTAATCATACAGCAGCTGTGGCGATTCACCTTGTTTGCGTAGGAGTTTTTCCATTTTTTCTATGGCATCGCCTATCTTGCCCTCTTGTGCTTGTATGAGCGCTTCTATCCTTTCTATTTCAGGCAAAAGAAAGTCTTGGTTGTCGCTTATCAGCTGGCGAGCCCGCTCAATGGCTTTGACAGCTTCTGCGGTTCGCTGCCCATACAGGCAGGCAGTGGCATGATGCATCCAAATGATGCCTTGAAAAGGATACAACTCGATGCCTTCTTGTGTTTTGGTGTAAAACAGCTGATATTGACCTGCTTTCTCTAAGCAGTCAAACAGGCGCAACCATATTTCTATCTGGGACTGTTGGGTTTCCAAACTTTGCAAAAAAACCTGCGCAGCCTCCGCATAACGGTAGCGTTTTTGCAATACAATGCCATATTGGTTGAGCAGGTCGGTATTGTAAGGATTCTTGCGACAAAGCTCTGCAAGATACTTCATGAGGAAACCAAGGTCTGCTTCATTTTTAAAGAGACGCACATAACCGAGTACTGCCACTTCACGCAGTGCATTATTTATAGAAGGATGCTCGATGACATTTTGAAGAAGGCGCTGGCTATCCTTTTTTTGTTCGAGCCTATATAAGCCCAATGCCCACACAAGTTGTGATGCGGGGTGTGTTTTCAGCATAGGGTCATTTGCGATTGCACGGTTCAAGCTTTCTACTTGTGGGAGAGGAGCATTTTCAATGAGCTCAATAAAAGGTAGATAAGGTGAAAGGTCGCTGCCCCTTTGGTCGAGGCGGCGCAAAGCGATGCGGAAGGCTTCGACATACTCGCCTTGTCGGAGATAGAGGCGCTGCATGCGGGTAAGCACTTCGTTGGTTTCGCCTATTTCTTCCAACAGTTTGCGGTAAGCTGCCAGCGCTTTTTCAGGGTTGTTGAGTTGCTCTTCGTAGAGTAGTCCCAGGTCAAGGGCATAGTAACTGTATGAGGGGAAATGCGCAAGCAATGTCTCGTAAGTTTGTGCGGCTTCTTTGTAGCGGAAAAGAGCACTTTGCAAATGTGCTTTTAAAATGTAGTAATAGGGATTTTGACTGTCTAAGCTCAATGCCTTTTCTACATAGACGAGTGCTTCCTCGTTTTTATCCATTTTGGAAAGGGTAACAGCGGCTTGATAGTACAAACCACTGCTTTGGGGGTTGATGCGTATGCCTTTCAGGATTTGCTGAAGTGCCCTCTCGTAGTTGTCTTGTATGTAGTAACGCATGCCTTCGATAAGCTCTGCTTCTGCCAGCAAAACCTGCTCGTTTCGGGCGTCACTGTTTTTTTTATCTTTTCGCTTTTTTTGTGCTTGGCTTGGTACTGGCACCAGCAATACACACATAAACAAGAAAAGGGCACTTCGAAGCACTGCCATAACTATTTTTTGATTTGGTTGTAATCGCCAATACTGAGGTCTTCTGGGGTAGATGAATATACAACAAAATTGCCAATCATAAAATTATCGGCAATCAACCCATTGATGTGGGTATTGGTTTGCACGATGCCGTTTTTCATGACGGCGTTTTCTATGCGGCTGTGTGCCCCTATCGACACGTGGGGACCTACTACTGCACGACGAACCACAGCGCCTTCGCCTATATATACCGGCGGAATAATCACGGCTTCTTCTATGACGGCACTCTTATCTATCAAGGGTTCATCTTTGATGAATTCCAAGTATCGTTGGTTGGTATATACCGTAGCATCTTTGTTGCCGCAGTCCAACCACTCATTTACCTGTCCTGTGGTGAATCGTAGCCCCTTTTGCTTCATATTTTCAAGGGCATTGGTCAGTTGGTACTCTCCTTTTTCTTTGATATCGTTGTCTATGAGGTATTGAAGTTCTTTTTTCAAATTGGCGCCATCTTTGATATAATAAATGCCAATAATTGCCAGTTTGGAAATGGGCGTCTCAGGCTTTTCGATGAACTCGGTGATATAGCCTTGTTCGTCGAGTTTCACCACGCCAAAGGGGCGAGGGTCTTCGACCTCTTGCACCCAAATGATTCCGTCTTGGTTGGTGTCTATGGTGAAGTTTGCCTTGAAGAGTGTGTCGGCAAAAGCAATGATGGTTTTATCCAATAGGCTATCGGCAGCGCATAAAATGGCATGCGCTGTGCCCAATGCTTCGGGTTGATAGTAGATTTTAGCTTCTGCTTGGATGCTTTCAGCCACCTTTTTTAGGGCATCTTCTACTTCTTTTCCGAAATCCTCTTTGATGATGAATGCTACTTCGGCGATGGGTTCGGGGCATGTCTTGGCAATGTCTTCCACTAAACGCTGGACAATAGGTTTCCCAGCAATGGGAATGAGTGGCTTAGGAACAGTGAGCGTATGGGGGCGCATGCGTTTGCCCATGCCTGCCATAGGAACAATTAACCGTAACATAGGTATATAGAGTTTTGGGTGTTTAATTTTAATTGTGTTGTTTAAGCGTAGGTAAATCCTGTCGCCTCAAAAATAATGCAAGTAATAGGCAAAATAGCTTTGTTGTTTAGTTTTGCAAATTGTGTAAACGACAATGCCTTGAAAAACATAAGGGTTCTGATATTGAGTACCTATTTTCAAAAAGGTGGGGCAGCTATTGCAGCAGGGCGTTTGTGGCATGCTTTACGCAAACATACCTCGTTGGAGGTGAATTTTTTGCATGCCGAGCCTGCACCGCATTCCCCTGAAGAAGGGGTGTATAGCTGCGTGTCTTCTGTTTGGAGACAAAAGCAATGGTGGCTGCGTTTTGGAGTGGAAGAGATGAGTATGCGCTTGCTTTTGCGAAACCGAGAGGACTGGTTTCAGTTTTCTCTGGCACCTTGGGGAATTGGCTTGCACCGTCACCCCTTACTGCAAGAAGCTGATATCATTCACTTACATTGGATAAATGATGCCTTTTTGTCTATGCGGTCTTTGCGTTATATAGGCATGTGGCAGAAGCCGATGGTAGTAACCATGCATGATATGTGGACATTCACCGGCGGCTGCCACTACAGTGGCGACTGCAATGCCTATGAGCAATCATGTGCCCGATGTCCTAAGATAAAAACAGCGTTTCACCCGGTAGTTTGTAGCCACCGGCAGAGGAAAGCGCAGTTTTGGCAACAATTCTCTCCTCTGGTTTGCTGGGTAGGATGCAGCCGCTGGCTGGCAGACTGTGCCCGTGCTTCCGGGCTGTTAGATACTGCCGCTATACACCACATCCCCAATCCTTTAGATACGAATCAGTTTCAATATCTACCTCAAGAGCAGGCAAAGAGTGCATGGCAACTGCCGCCCGGTCGTTTCGTTTTACTTTGTGGAGCTGCTTCGCTGAAAGACAGGCGCAAAGGGATGGATATTCTGCTGGAAGCGCTGCGGCTTCTGGAAAAACAGTATCCTGCAATGGCAAGCAAGATTTTATTTTGCACTTTTGGCAAAGCAGCGGAATGTATGTCTTTTGACTTAATAGAGCATCGTCATTTGGGAAGCTTTCTCGACCCCAAAGAACTAAACCGCTTATATGCAGCGGCAGACGCTTATGTGCTCACTTCACGCCAAGACAATTTGCCCAATACCATCATGGAAGCAATGGCAAGTGGCACGCCTGTACTGGCTACCCCTGTGGGGGGAATTCCCGAAATGATAGCACACGGGCAAAATGGTTTCTTGATGCGCGACCTGTCGCCGCAGGCTTGTGTGGAAGGTATTCTTTTTTTGCTCGAAAAAGCAAATACGCTGCGCTTGTCTGCCCGGCAGTGGGTAGAAACACACTATAGCGAAGCGGTGGTTGCCCAGCAGTACAGCCGCCTTTATGAAGAGTTATTGCGGCAGAAAAGATAAGGTACAGGAATGTGCTTCTATGCTAAGTCTCACCATACCACCTTGCAACATGGGGTAGTTGTGTGGCTCATGTCCTACGGGAAAACCTAAGCAGAAAGGCAGACCGGGTGCTTTTTGCCGCACGATTTCGGCAATCCGTCTGTAAATATATTCTTGCGTTTCGCCATCGGGCGAGCGGCTCATACTGCCTACAATCAAGCCACGCAGGTGGTTGAGAGGAAATGCATAGTGCAGTTGATGCAACAGGCGGTCGATGGCATAGCTATGTTCCCCTACTTCTTCTATAAAGAGTATTTGGTTACGCAAATCAGGCATAAAAGGGGTGCCTATGAGGCTGCAAAGCACTGCCAAGTTACCGCCTATCAAGCTTCCCTTTACTTCTCCCTCTTGCTGTAATGGGTGCGCTTCGGTGCGATATACAGGTACCTTGCCTTGCAGAAACATAGCCAAATAGCGAAGTGAAGTGGCTTGAGTTTGGGCTAAAACAGCAGGCATGGGGGCATGTAAAGAAGCAATTCCTTGCTTCAGAAGATACAGCTGCAAGGCGGTGATGTCGCTAAAGCCAATAAGCCAAGGTCGCTTTTTCCGCCACTGTTCTATTGGGAAATCGGGCAGCAGTTGATAGCTGCCATACCCCCCTCTTATTGCCCATATGGCACCGACGTTGGAACGGTTTAAAATGTTTTGTAGCTGCTCAAGTCGCTCATGAGGAGTGCCCGCAAAGGCATGATGCGTAGGACTTGCTGTAGGAAGCAGGCATTGCCATCCGTATTGTTGGCACCATTTTGCGGCGGCTTGTTGGTAATCAGCAGCCTTTGGTGGGGCAAAAGCCGGCGCCCAAAGAGCAATGCTGTGGTTGGGCGATACCGGGGGCGGTACCACAATGCCTTTGCCTACTCTTGCAGCCAATGAATAGCCTCGTTTTCGTCTTGAAACACTTGCAATTGTGCCGTTTCTACTTCTTTAGAAGCGGCATTCACTAAAAACTCACCCCCGATTTTCACAGCAAGGCTCTTAGAAAAGAGCACGGCTACCTTAGTGGGGTGGGTCACTTTGCTTTTGAACTTGGGTAACCACTTGACCAACAGCCAAGCGCGTGACTCTATGCTTGCTTTGGTCATGGGGCGCTGGTCTACCAAGATTTTTTTGGGTTGCTTTTCTGTAATACAGTCCAAGAGAAAATTCCATGTGGACTGATAGTCTTCTTTGTCGAGGTTGCCAATAAGAGTAAGCTTCAAAAAAGAATCCTGCGGCAAGTACTCTATGCGCGCCACATCGCTGTTTAACAAAATTTCGGCACTCATCGTATTTTGGATTTTAATTTGCTATTTGGTGCAGCCATGAAAGAGCATCTTCTTCGTTTTGGGAAGTTTTAATTTCTAAGTTGGGCACGTCTTTGGTAGCTGCATCTACTAAAAACTGACCGCCTATTTTCATAGCAATACTTTTGGAAAGCACCACCGCTACCCTGATTTTTTGATTTACCTTTTTTTTGAACTTAGGCAGCCACTTCACTACAAACCACGCACGTGATTCAAGGCTGGCTTTACTCATGGGACGTTGGTCTATCAACACCTTTTTAGGCTGTTTTTCCAAGTAGCAATCAAGTAGCACATTCCATGCTGTTTGATAGTCTTCTTTCATGATATTGCCAATGAGGTTTAAGCGTAAAATGTCAGTATCGGGGTAGTAGATGACTTGTGCAAAATCAGCATTGTAGAGTACTTCATCTTGTACCATAGAAAGGCAACTTTTTAAATAAGGCTTGCATTTTTTTAAGGGCAAGGATAAAAATAGAAAGAATAATAAGTTTTTCCAATTTTTTCTTTCTTTCGTGCAACACTTAATGTTTATTTCTATCTGAAATGCAGTAGATTTTTAATAACTTTGCAGAATTTATTTTTAGCAAACCAAAGCATTCGTATGAACAGAGAAAAAGGACCGTCGAGAAGAAGGACCTCAAAAGAGAATCAAAACGCAAATAAGTTTGGCAACAAGCACAAACGACCGGAAGCCACGCAAGAGCAGCAAAAACCGTTTTTCAAAAGAGGCAAAGACTTCAAGAAAAGTGTAAGTGTAAAAGAGAAATTAGGAAAAGAAGCAGAGCATCCGCAGGTGTTGCGCCTTAATCAATACATTGCTCGTTCGGGTATTTGTTCTCGCCGTGAGGCAGATAAGCTCATTGTTGCGGGGCGTGTCAAGGTAAATGGCAAAGTAGTAACAGAGCTGGGTTTGAAAGTAAAGCGTAACGACTTGGTGCAAGTAGATGAGCAGCGCATTTTGCCAGAACCTTTTGTTTATATATTGCTGAATAAACCCAAAAATTGTATTACTACGACCAAAGACCCGCGAGGGCGGCGCACCATCATGGACTTGATTCGTGGCGCTTGCGAGCAGCGTGTCTATCCCGTGGGGCGCCTCGACCGCAACACCACCGGCTTGCTGTTGTTGACCAACGATGGTGATTTAGCCAAAAAGTTGGCGCATCCTTCCCACAGGGTCAGTAAGGTCTATGAAGTAACCCTCGACAAGCCTCTGGCGCCTGAACACCTCGAAGCCATCAAGAAAGGAGTGCGCTTGGAAGAGGGAGTGGCAGAAGTCGATGATATAGCTTTGATTAAACCTCATGTGGTAGGTTTAGCATTGCACATCGGATGGAACCGGGTAGTCAGGCGCCTATTCGAGCAGCTTGGTTATGAAGTAAAGCATCTGGACCGCACGCTTTATGCTGGTTTGTCCAAGAAAGACCTACCTCGGGGCAAATGGCGTTTTCTTACCAAAGAGGAGGTAATTCAATTGAAATACATGATGAAGGGATAGAAGTGTTCAAGGTGTTCATTTTTGAACACGGGCTGTCCGCTTGCGGGCAGTTTTTTGTTTTATACAACACACTGCTTTTGGTATAATATTAGAAAAAAATGCTCTAAAACACCTCTTTATTGGGCTTTTCGGCTTTCAGGCAAAAAATGGAATTGATTTTGTCTTATTCATGGCACAACAGACACTTTCAACTGATTTGAGCCATGATAACCATTGTTTCTCCGTATTTAGACAAAGAGCAACTAAAAGACATTAGCAGCCAAAACGAAGCACTGACTTTCGAGCTTTTGATAGCTCGCCATCGCGACCGTTTGATGGCTGCCATCACCAATGTCGTGAAAGATGAATCGCTTGCCGAGGATATCTTGCAAGAGACCTTCATCAAAGCCCTCATGACCCTGCGCAAGGGAAAGTACCAAGAAGAGGGCAAATTTGTAGCGTGGGTATCGCGCATTGCCTATAACCTTGCCATTGACCATTTTCGTAAGAATAAACGCTACCCCAGCGGACCCATTGAGGAAAACGAGGACTTTGAAAATGACTTGGCTTTTTATGAAGAGTCGATAGAAGAGCAGAAAATCAAAGAAGAGAAAACGCGCAAGCTGCATGCCCTCATAGAAACTTTGCCTCCGGCACAGCAAGAGGTTGTCAAAATGCGGCATTTTCAAAACATGAGTTTTCAAGAGATAGCGCAAGCTACCAACGTAAGCATCAACACCGCTTTGGGGCGTATGCGCTATGCGTTGATAAACCTGCGCAAGCAGATAGACAAAAATCAAATAGACCTAACGTAAAGGGGAGTCTTTTTCTTTGGCTAAGTTGTTGTAAACCAGTTTGTCCATTATTTTAGACGGCAGCCACTTGTTTAAAAACACGGTGAGCTTGCCTTGGCTGGTCAAGACAAGTGTATTTTTTCGTTTTTTGACTGCTTTGAAAATAGCTTCTGCCACTTCTTCGGCACTCATCAGTTTCTTCTCGTCGCGAGGCGACTCACCCTGCGGGCGTCCGTCCTTAGCAAGCGCTGTATTGCGAATGTTTGAAGCAGTGAAGCCCGGACATGCTGTCAGTACATGCACCTTTTTTTTGAGTAGCTCCGTGCGCAAGGCTTCCAAAAAACCGTTCATGGCAAACTTAGATGCCGAGTAGCCGGTGCGGGCGGGTAAGCCCCGGTAACCTGCAATAGACGATATGCCCACAATGCTGCCCTGTCGTTCTATGATATAAGGCAGGGCATATTTGGTAGCATAGACCGTCCCGAAAAAGTTGATTTGCATGACCTGCTCAATCACAGAGAGGTCCAGTTCCTCGAATAGTGCCCGCATGGAAATCCCTGCATTGTTGATGAGGATGTCAATCTGTCCCCATTCCTCTACAACACGTTGCACCATCCGTTCATTTTCTTCTTTCTTAGCGGCATCGCAAGGCACTGCCAGGCATTCAATCCCTTGTTGACGAAGCTCCTGTGCCGTAGCCTCTAAGCGCTCGGCATTTCTGCCGGTAATAGCAACGCGCATGCCTGCTTTTCCGAAGCGCTCGGCGCAGGCTTTGCCTATGCCCGAAGAAGCCCCCGTAACAATGACTACAGGCTTTGTACTTTGATTATCCATAGACTTTCGGTTTCGCTTTGCTCTCTGTGATAGGCAAAAATAGCACAATAAACTTCAAGGACGTCTTTTTTGAAATAAAAACACAAGCAAACATAGAGTTGCTACACTTACCATCCCGTACAAAAAAAAGTGGCGGTGTACCCAAAACCAGGTGGGCAGGTGCAGATGGTGCATCCACGGGGCTTCGGGGCGATAATTTTGATACGCTTCTCTGATTTGTTTCTTACGGTCATCAGGCAGCGGTGCCCCTATGGCTTCCAATACACTTTGCGGGCGAAGAGTGTCGTAGCGCCCTTCCATAGGGTTGAAATACACAAATAGCATATATTCCCCCAGTGGGTATTTGCCCGGATTGCGTGCCACTAAACGATAGCGAAACAATTGGGTTCCAAAAACCGAAGTGCCGGCTCGTTTGATGTTTTGTAGGCTGCCATGCTCATATACTTCCAAGCTTGCCGGTGCTTGCACAATAGGCGGAGGAACACTGGCTATGTTGCCATAACCCACAATGGCAAGGCTATACTCTACTACCTTCCCTGTAAGCGTATTAGGAGTCGATAGCTTTTCGTTTAGATAAAAATTACCGACTGGCACTTTGGATGCCAAGGGATGGGGCGGTAGTGCTTTCACATGTATATGGGCAGATTCGGCATACAAACGGAATGGCAAGCTGTCACTGCTTCCTGCCTTTCGTACTTCAACGTAAGGGGCTGGAATCGATATATCGCCGGTTTGGAATGGAAAAAAGGATGCAGCAAACAAGATATAGCTGTCGTATTTTCTCCCCTGAAACAATACCTCTTGGGCATAGAGCTGACGAATAGTGAAATCTTCAATCCAGCACTGCATTGGGCTGAGTGCTTTGGATAAGCGCAGCATCTGCTTGCCTATGTCCGGGAATTCGTAGGTTGCTCGTAGTTGTTTACTCACCAACAATGAAAGTCGCAGGTGAAACTCTTCGCCTATGTACACGGTATCTTTATTGACAAAAAGCAGCAAATAAATATCCTGTGACGGGAGCTTTCCTTCTTCCTCACGACTTATGAAGGGGTCTTGCCATTCAGGCGGGCTTTTCCCTTCAGGCGAGGGCAAAACTTTTATAGTCAAAGGGGGAAGCTTTACGATGGTATCGTTGACCTGCATGGAACGTGCCGGTAAGCGCCAAGTGCCTTCTTTCTGTGGGTAGTAATACTGTGTGATGCTGTGCTTCACAATAACGCCCTCGTTGGTGTTTTCAGTGGTGCTTTCGGTAAATCGCTCACCTTTTTGGAATCGAGGGTAATCCGGAAAAGCACTTAGCGTGCGAAACTCTTCATTCGAAATGCTGACCGAGACAGAAAAAGGCTCATATAAATGAATGAGGGTATCGCCTATGCTGATTTTCACCTGCTGAGCTTTGCCGGCAGGTACAAGCAGCAAGTGAAAGAGAAAAACAATAATTGTACTATATATTGTTTTTTTTGCATTATTCATTGTTTTGTCTCTTGCGTTTAACAAAAGATTTTTTTAATATTGGAAAAAAGAATGTGCCTATGCCCCAAGACTACGCCTAAGTTAATGCTAAATTCTTGAAAGTTATGTTGGAGTACATGAAGACCATTCTGCAAAAAGTGAGTTTCGATGCCACTTTGTTTGAAAGAGAATTGCGTAAAGCTTTGACTCTGCTGCATCCGAGTGAGCGTTCAGCTTTGAGGGATTGGTGTTATCAACATTTTTTGGATGTTTACAAGCCCTTGTTGGATAAGTACTTTCAACAACCTTTGTATGTGAAATAAGACCGGGGGGGTAGGCATTTTTCAAGAATGTTTTTAGGCAGCGTGGGGCATTAGCACCATTTCTTTATTCTGACTGTGCTGACAAGAGGAGGCTGATGCATATACCTTCCCCTCCCTTCGTTTTTGCAGCCATAGAGACAGGAATAGAGTTGCTTGCACCTTTCTTTTCTTTTCTTGATTCAGCTTGGCGCGGTATGAAAAAATGCCTGATACTTACATTTTTTGTGCAGCAGATGGGTTACCTTATTAAAAAAAAGGTATTTCTACTGAGCAGGATGACAGGCAATGTACGTTTGTAGAAGTGGGCATACATGTATATATTCGAGAAGAGCGAAAGCCAAGTACGGTCAATACAAAGAAGCATTATGCCCATTCAATTCTCTACAGACGAGCAATTGTTGGAAGGAATCCGCAAAGGAGATACCTCTGCCATCTTGCAGCTGTATAAAACAAGCTACCACAGTGTAGAGCATTTTATATTGCAAAACAGCGGCAGCGAAGCCGATGCGCAAGATATCTTTCAAGAAGCCTTGGTGGTGTTGTGCGAAAAGGTATCAAACCCGCATTTTATGCTGACGGCTTCTTTGAATACGTATCTATACTCCATATGCCGCCGCATGTGGCTAAAGCATCTGCGCGACACCAAGCGGCATTTGGATGTGGAGGATTTTCGGGAGTTCATCCCGATGGATGAAGACAGTGAGGACTGGGAGACGATGGAGCTGCAACAGCAGGCTATGCATCGCGCCATGGAGGAGCTGGGAAGTCCTTGCAAGGAACTGCTGAAGGCTTATTACTTCGAGCATCGAAGTATGCAGGAAATCGCCGATGCCTTTGGATATACCAATGCCAACAATGCCAAAACGCAAAAATACAAATGTTTGCAGCGTTTGAAACGTTATTTCTTTAAAGAAAGCCATACGCATAAAACATAAGACTTGATTCAGAATCATATGAAGTGGGAAGAGCGCATAGCATGGATAGAAGACTATTACGAGCAGCACTTAAGCGAAGAGGAAAAACGCCGCTTTGAGCAGCTTCTCGAAACGGACAAGATTTTGCAAAAAGAGTGGGAAGATTACTGCATGCTGCGTCGCAGTATGGATGCTTACTGGAAAGCCGAGCGGCTCAGAAAGAACATTCGGCAAGCCCAAGCCCTATTTTTTGCAAAGCCAAAGCAGCCACTTGAAAAGCAAGAGCCAGCGGCTTTTTCTCAAAGCAAGCAGCTTGCCAAACGCAAGCCTAAGGTGTGGCACTACCACCTCTCTAGCATGCTGATTGCCGCTTCGGTAGCAGCCGTCGTGACAGTCTTTGCTATTAACTTCTACAAAGTGAACACTTTGGAAGTAAAACAACAAAATTATTATCAAGCCCTTAAGCGCGACATTGACAAAATACGCGAGCAAAATGCCTCTTTGAGTCTGAAAGCTCAGAGAGAAGACGACGCCGAAGCCTACACAGGCACGCGTCAAGTCCACACCGGCGCTACAGCTTTCTTGTTTTCACCAGAAGGTTATGTGCTGACTACCTATCATGCCGTAGAGGATGCACGAACTATGCGACTGATACAGTATCGTTCCGAAGATACGCTTCAGCTCAATGCTGCTCTGATATATTTCGATAAACACTTAGACTTGGCATTGCTGAAAATAGAAGACTCTGCTTTTCGGGCAAAAGATTACAACTTGAACGTTTTGCGTCTTATGCCCGGTGAAATAGACCTTGGGGAAGAAGTTTTTACCTTAGCGTATCCACGCGAAGACTTGGTTTATGGCATGGGGGCTGTGAGTGCCCACACCGGTTATGAAGGCGATACGCTGGCTTATGAAATCAGTATTCCGGTGAATCCCGGCAATAGTGGTAGTCCCCTGTTTGATGCTGCTGGGCGCTTGGTGGGTATTGTTACCGGCAAGCACACCCAAGCCGAAGGGGCTGCATTTGCTGTAAAAAGTACTTACATATGGCAATTTTTGCAGCAGGCAGCACAAGCCGATTCCTCTTTTTTGCTGGGGCACCATCGTTTGACTACCGGACAGTATGCCCCTTTGCGTTACTACAAACGCCCGGCTCAAATCAAGGCGTTGCGTCCGTTGATATTTGAATTGAAAACCTACAGTCAGTCTGCCTTGCAATAATTATTTTGTGCAAAACCTACATTTGATAGAATTCCCAAAGTCATGATTTTCTTATGGCTTTGGGAATCATTATATTGTACCAAAAATAATCTTTAAGAAAATGAGAAAAAGCATCGCTTACATTGTATTTTGTCTTTGGTGTTTGTTGGGGGTGGTATCAGCAGTTCAAGCGCAAAAAGTAATATTTGGCATTAGCCCTATGGAGCTGAGTAAGCAGACTACCGATGTTGCTCCCCTGCTGGAAGAGTATTTGAACAAAACGCTGCCTTTTGGGGTGGAGGTACGTATGTATCCCTCGGTTTATGATTTAGTGAAGGCATTGCAGGAAGGCAAAGTGCAATATGCTTATATCAATTCTTTTGGTTACTTACTGGCAAAGAGAAATGCAGCGTTAGAAGTGCTGGCAATGCGGGGGACTGCCAATGGAGAACCGGAAGTATATAGTAGCTGCATAGTAGTGCCATCGACTGCTGCGCTCAGCAGTATCGAAGATATTCAGGAACACGCGGGCGAGTATCCTATTATTTTTACCAACATCACTTCTACTTCTGGACATCTTTTGCCTCGTTTGGTGTTGAATAAGGCAGGTATTCAGGCAGAGGTTTACTTCAACGACATTGTGTTTGTCGGCACACATCAAGCGGTTATTGAGTATTTGAGCACCGGCAAGCCGGCTGTGTTGGCTTGCTCTTATGAATTGTTGGAAGGCAAAACCAAAGAAGGCGGCATAGATGCTACTGCTTACAAGGTGCTATGGAAGTCAGAAGCCATTCCACATGGACCGATTATTTGTCAAAGCAATTTAAGTGCTGCTCATAAAGAAGCTATGTTGAACGCCCTGCGGGCTATCCCCGAAAAAGCACCGGATTTGTGGCAAATATTTGCCAAAAAGTTGTGGAACAGCCCACAAGTGCGCATCATTAAAGGTAAAGAGTCGGCATTTGACTATCTTCAGAATTTGGTGAACAGCGATGAAGAGTTGATGTTTATTCTTGATTTTTATCTGGCTGAGTAGTAGAGGGGCTTCCCTGCAGCTTTATTTCATAAACAATACCGGGTAGGCGCTTTGATTTTTCTATTTTCAGGGCACTTGCCTGCTTTTTAAGTAGGTCTTTGTAAATCAGGCTAAAGGTTTCGCGCAAAGAAGCTGCCAAGTGGCTGCGCACCGGGCTTTCGTCTTTGGTGTCTGGCAACTTCACTGCGGGAACAAGCCCCTCAGTTTCAATACGCAACACACAGCCTGCTTCTGCTAAGCGCTGAGCCGCCACGGTGAGGTGGACTCCTTTGGGGCTTTCGTTGATGTGGAAATAAACTATGTTGAGTAATAAAAGACGTAGGGCGCGTGCGTCGGTATACACATCGGCTCCTTGTTCTGCCAAAATATGCAAGCTTATTTTGTAGGTATCTATGGCACTTTGTGTTTCTGCCAGGATTTCTTGGAGCACTTCTGTATTTAAGTGTAGCTTTTCGGGCTGTAGTTGCAGTTCATCTTTTTGAATTGCCAACCAAGTGAAGATGTTTTCGGCAATAATGTCTATTTCATTGATGGTATATTCTAGGTCCTGCGCTGATTGTCTGATTTCTTCTTTCGACAGCTTTTCTACAAAATGAGTAAGCAGATGGGTGATGTTGCGCATGGTGCGCAAGGGTACGCGTAAATTCTGGGTCAGCAATGAAAGTAGGGTTTCTTTAGTTTGATTGGTACTGATGAGTTCACTTTGTGTTTTTAAGAGTTGTTGGTTTAGCTCATGCAGGCGGTGGGCTTGCTGCCGAATGCCTTTCTCGCTGAGTTGCAGTTCACGGTTGGCATTTTCGAGTGCTTGTTTTTGCTCTTGAAGTTTTTCGAAATATTGCTTTATAGTGCGTGTAACCGAGCGAAAGATAAGCAAGCCAATGAGCACAAGCAGCAAGATAGATACAATGGTGAGCCACAGAGCCACGCGCCCCCAATAAGCATGATTTCAGTGGCTTGTTCGTCATACTTAAAGGCAATCTCTTGCATGTAAGAGACAAAGGGCGGCACCTCTTTGCTTAGCTTTTGTTGTGTGCGCTTGAGCTGCGGGCTGTTCAGCTTGGTTTGTTCTACCAGCTCACGGGCAAGTTGGGTAATATAGAAAAAATGTTGGTTGGCTGCTTTGAAAAGCTTCCGTATTTCTTCTGTGTTGTATCGGGCATCTAAGCGGAAATCGGGGTCGCCCTTTTGTAGTCCCCAATAACCTTTTTCGAGTGTAGCAAGGCTATACCGTATTTTTTCTAGTACCTTTTGCCGTTGCGTGAGAGTATCTGCATTGCCTAACTCCATACAGCTATTTCGATGGTTTGCACATCGGTAGCACAGCGCCCGGCTATGTTCACCATGCGGCTCACGGAGGAACGGGCATTGAGCGGGTCGTTGGGGTCAATCACCAAATAGCGGCTGATAATGCCGTAATTGAGCAAGATAATGCCAGCTAACAAACTTAAAGCAATGACGTAGCTCCAGAAAAAATACTGGTGTAAAAACGGAGGATTCGTTTTGTTATAGCCTCCCATAATGTAAGCAAAAGTTTTCTACAAGATGTTAAAAAATACAGAATCATAGAAATGAATCAAAAAGTTATAAAGAGAATTTTATGAAGAAGCTTTGGGCTTTTGCTTGTCTTGCAAACCCCAGTAAAATGCCAGAGCAAGGGGAATGAGCAGCAGGTTTTTCCATACGATGCTTTGCCAGCCGTCAAGGAAAAAGATAGCATCGGCAGTTACTAGTGTGAGGGCAGTCAGCAGCAGACAGCCTGCAAGGTAGGTAATACGATAAGGGATGCGATAGTAACGTTGCCCCAGAAAATAACATGCAAGCAACATGACGCCGTAGGCGGCAAGCGTAGCATAAGCGCTACCCATATAACCGATGCGGGGCACCAGCCACAGATTGACTGCCACTGTGACTATCGCACCTAAGAGCGTAAAGTAAGTGCCGTAAATAGTGCGGTCGGTAAGCTTATACCATATCCCCACATTGAAGTAAATCCCTAACAGCAAATTAGCTATGAGCAATACAGGCACGATGCCGAGCGCTTGATGATAGGCTTCGTTGCGAATGAGCAGCCATTTGAGCCAATCGATGTTGAAAGTAACGGCAAGTACTGTCAAACATCCTATTGCCGTGAACCAATCAAGTACCCGGGCAAATACTTCTGGGGCATTACGGTCTTTGACTTTTGAAAAATAAAAGGGCTCGGAGGCATAGCGAAAAGCCTGGGTGTAAAGCAACATAAAAACAGAAAACTTAACACAGGCATTGTAAACACCCAAAATGTATTGGTTGGATTCCGGATACAGCTCTTCGGGCATATAGTATTTGATAAACCAGCGGTCGGCAAGTCCATTGATCTGCCCCGCCAAACCGGTAGCCACCAAGGGAGCTGCATAAGTGATGATTTGACGCATGAGCGCGCGGTCCATATAAAAACGGAATCCCTGCATGTAAGGAAGCAGCGGGAAAAACAGCAAGGCGTTTGCCAACAGATTTGCCAAGAAGACATAGCCCACTTTGTCTTCGACACCCAGAAGGTGGGGCAAAGCGCCGCTGCGCGGCAGTATCCACAAAAACAAAATATTAAAACCCACATTCAGCAATATACCGCCCACTTTGGTAAGAGCAAAAAAGTGGGCTTTGTGCAAAAAGCGCAGCCGGGCAAAAGGGATAGCCCAAAGTGCATCGATGAACATAAGGGCAGCAAGCAAGTGTATGTACTCTTCCTTGCCTTCATAGCCCATGTAATTGACCAGCGGAGTGGCACTTAGGGCAAGCATTGCCGACAGAGCGCCCCCAAAAACAGCGATAAAGGAAAGGGCTTGTGAAAATATTTTTGGCTCTTCCAGCTTGTTGGCATAGCGGAAATAGGTGGTTTCCAAGCCAAAGGTATAAATGATGTTGAGGAAAGCCACATAGCTTAGCAGCTCGCCCACGGCACCATATTCTTCGGGCTGCAAGACCCCTTTGCTTGTGTAAAAAGGCACTAACAAATAGTTGATGAGACGCCCCAATATGCTGCTGAGCCCATACCAGAGCGTCTCGCCTGCCAGCCTGCGGATGCTGCTCATGAAGTGAACGTATCAGACGTTTTTATTTTCCGGTAAAGTGCGGGGTGCGTTTCTCGAGGAATGCAGAAGTACCTTCTTTAAAGTCCTCAGATTTGGTAGCCAAACGGAATGAGTTGGCTTCGGTTTGGTAGCCATTTTCCTGTTCGTTATAGGAAGCGTTTACGCACTGAATAGCCAAGCCAATGGCTTTGGGGCTGTTTTTCAGTATTTTAGCCATGAGCTCTTGTGCAGCAGGCATCAGTTGTTCGTGGCTATCCACCACTTGGTTGACCAAGCCCCAGTCCAAAGCCTTGTTGGCATCAATCATTTCGGCAGTTAGAATCATTTCCAAGGCGCGCCCTTTGCCTATCAATTGGGGCAGGCGCTGGGTGCCCCCATAGCCGGGAATGACGCCCAGTTTTACCTCAGGCAAGCCAAATTTGGCAGTCTTCACGGCAACGCGCAGATGACAAGCCATAGCCAGCTCGCAGCCTCCGCCCAAGGCAAAGCCGTTGACGGCAGCAATCACCGGTTTGTAGGCTTGTTCAATCATGGCAAAGATTTCTTGTCCTGCTTCCGAAAACTTGCGGCTGTCGAGTTCAGTCAGCTGAGCGATTTCGCTGATGTCAGCACCAGCAACAAAAGCTTTTTGACCTGCGCCAGTAATAATCACTCCTTGAATGCTGTCGTCGTCATAGACGTTTTGCATGGCTTGGCGCAACTCTTTCAAGGTAGCTGCATTAAGGGCGTTGAGCTTGCTCTCTCGGTTGATGGTAATGAGGGCAACTCTTTCATTGACTTCAAACAAAATATTCTTAAAGTCCGGCATCATGGTTGCGGTTTGGTTGGGGGTTCTATTTCCGATGTTTTATCTGTACATTACAGCATTGAGTGCCTCGATGGTGCGTTTTACATTGGGCAGGGTGGCTTCCACCAAAGTAGGGGCATAACCCAGTGGCACATCCATGCTATTGACACGGCGTACGGGGGCATCCAGATAGTCAAAGGCAAAGCGTTGGATGTGATAGGTCAGTTCCGAAGAGATGGCGCCTAAGGGCCATGCTTCT
This sequence comes from Thermonema lapsum, assembly GCF_011761635.1. Classification (NCBI taxonomy): domain Bacteria; kingdom Pseudomonadati; phylum Bacteroidota; class Cytophagia; order Cytophagales; family Thermonemataceae; genus Thermonema; species Thermonema lapsum. The sequence goes on along the minus strand of NZ_JAASRN010000002.1, from coordinate 866,950 downwards.
TCGACAATCACCGCTCGGTTGGTTTTCTTTACCGACTGAATCACGGTTTGGTAATCGATAGGGCGCACGGTGCGCAGGTCGATGACTTCTACTTCAATGCCTTCTTTTGCCATTTCATCGGCGGCAGCTAAAGCTACTTTCATCATTTTGCCGAAAGAGATGAGCGTGGCGGCATTGCCTTCGCGCACTACTTTGGCTTTGCCTATGGGAATAAGGTATTCTTCTTCGGGCACTTCGCCTTTGTCGCCATACATGAGCTCCGATTCCATGAAAATCACGGGGTCGTCGTCGCGGATGGCAGACTTGAGCAGCCCCTTGGCGTCGTAGGGGTTGGAGGGCACCACTACCTTCAAGCCGGGGCAGTTGGCGTACCAGCTCTCAAAGTTCTGGGAGTGTTGGGCAGCCAGTTGACCGGCATTGCCCGTAGGTCCTCGAAAAACGATAGGCACTGGGTATTGTCCTCCCGACATCTGCATCATCTTGGCAGCACTGTTGATGACTTGGTCTATGGCTACCAAAGAGAAGTTGAAAGTCATAAATTCGATAATAGGACGCAAGCCGTTCATGGCAGCCCCTACGCCGATGCCAGCAAAGCCCAGTTCCGAAATGGGGGTATCGATGACGCGTTTGGGTCCGAACTCTGCCAACATGCCTTCACTGACTTTGTAAGCGCCATTGTATTCGCCTACTTCTTCACCCATAAGAAACACGCGTTCGTCGCGGCGCATTTCTTCGCTCATGGCTTCGCGCAGGGCTTCTCTGAATTGTATTACTCTCATATCGTATTTGCTTAGTTGAATGCTTTTGGGAAAGTAAATGTTTATGAGGTGGTAAAAATAGAAATTTAACAAACAATTCTCAACATTGTGCAAATGAATCGATACAATGGGCATTTGGCAGGCGAAAAAAGTCGAAAGCTTGTATCTTTGTTTTTGTTCAAAAAAACATCATTGTGATGCGCTTCATTGTTTCTCTGGCAACAGCTTTATGTTTGTTTTTCAGTTCTTTTACTTTGCGTCATGACTTTCATGCAAGCCTTGCCGATGTGCGCTACAATGTCGAAAGCAAGCACTTTGAGGTGGCGTTGCGTGTATTTACCGACGATTTGGAAGCAGACTTAAGCAAGTTCACTGGAAAACAAATACGTTATCCGAAGCAAGGAAAAGACAAAAGTCCAGACCCTTTCTTGGTTGCTTACCTCAAAGAGCGCTTTTATCCTGTTTACAAGGGCAAGCCGTTGAACGACATCCGCTATTTGGGCAAAGAAAATGTGGTGGATGTAACATGGATTTACTTTGAAATACCGGCATCCGACATCCGAGCAGAGAAACTGGAGTGGCAATACAGTGTGATGCTTGATTTGTTTGACGACCAAAGTAACCTGCTCAATATTGAATATCGTGGGCGAAAAGCTACCCTACTTTTTGACCGCGCACATCCTCGGCTGCCAGTAGAGTGGAAATGAAACGGCTTTCGATAGAGTGCTTTGTCCTTGTTTTTCGAGGCATTATGTAGATTTGTATCAAATTCACCAAAAAAACAGACCTTATGTCCGGAATATTCACTTTGCCTATCCCGAAAAATGAACCTGTATTGAGTTATGCACCGGGAACACCCGAGCGTGCAGCCCTGAAAGAAGCGCTTCGTTCGCTCAAATCACAAGAATTAGATATCCCCATGATAATTGGCGGGCAAGAGGTGCGCACCGGGCAGGTGGTGCGCATTGCACCGCCTCATGAGTTGTCGCACACCTTGGGGTACTTTCACAAAGGGGGCAAAGAGGAAGTAGAACAAGCCATACGGGCTGCCCTCAATGCCAAAGAAGCATGGGAAAACATGGCATGGGAGCAGCGCTTGTCTATCTTCTTGAAAGCAGCCGAGCTGATTGCTGGTCCTTATCGTGCCAAGCTGAACGCGGCTACCATGTTGGGGCAGTCGAAAAATGTGTTTCAGGCAGAAATAGACTCGGCTTGTGAAATGGTCGATTTTCTGCGCTTCAATGCTAAATTTGCCGAGCAGATTTACCGTGAGCAGCCCGAGTCGGCAGCTGGCATGTGGAACCGCATGGAGCACCGCCCCTTGGAAGGCTTTATCTTTGCCTTGACGCCTTTCAACTTCACCTCTATTGCGGGCAACCTGCCTACTGCCCCTGCCATGATGGGCAATGTGGTGGTATGGAAACCTGCCGAAACACAAATCTATTCTGCCCATGTGTTGATGGAAATCTTCCGTAAAGCTGGTTTGCCCGATGGTGTCATCAACTTGATTTTTGTGGACGGACCCGTAGCCGGTGAGGTTATCTTCTCACATCCTGAATTTGCCGGCTTGCATTTTACTGGAAGCACGGCTACTTTCCAACACCTGTGGCGCACTATTGGCAACAACATCGACCGCTACAAATACTATCCGCGCATTGTGGGCGAAACCGGCGGAAAAGACTTCGTCGTAGCACATGCTTCTGCCGATGCCAAAGCGCTGGCGGTAGCGTTGGTACGTGGGGCATTCGAGTATCAGGGGCAGAAATGTTCGGCTGCTTCGCGCGCCTACATCCCTGCCAACTTATGGGAGGAAGTGAAGCAATACATGTTGGAAGACTTGGCAAGTATGAAGATGGGCAGCCCTGAGGACTTTACCAACTTTATCAATGCTGTGATTGATGAAAAAGCATTCAACAAAATCACTGCTTACATAGACGCAGCCAAGCGAGCACCCCATGTGGAGTTGGTTGCCGGTGGCAATTACGATAAGTCGAAGGGTTACTTCATTGAGCCTACGATTTTGCGCACCGACGACCCCATGTACACGACCATGTGTGAGGAGATTTTCGGTCCTGTGTTAACGGTGTATGTATATCAGCCCGAGAACTACGAAGATACACTCAGTTTGGTGAACCAAACTTCGCCTTATGGCTTGACTGGTGCCCTCTTTGCCCAAGACCGCTATGCTATAGAACTGGGCACCAAAAAATTGCGCCATGCAGCCGGCAACTTCTATATCAACGACAAGCCTACTGGTGCAGTAGTGGGGCAACAGCCCTTTGGCGGTGGGCGTGCATCGGGCACCAACGACAAAGCGGGTTCTATCTTGAACCTGCTGCGTTGGGTATCGCCGCGCGCCATCAAAGAAACCTTTGTGCCGCCGGTAGATTACCGCTATCCGTTCATGAAGGAAGCCTAACCAACGGTTTCAATAAGCAAAAGCCCGGTGTGCTGCCGGGCTTTTTTGTGTTGCTTTGGCTCGGAAGAGTGTTCCTTTGGCTTTCTGTGTTATTTTTGTGTGTGCAAGGCGTTGCGTCTGTTTGCGGTTTCGATATCGTCTGTGTTTATGTTGAAGTTGATTGACAAGTACATCCTGCGGCAATTTCTGATTACTTTCGTTTACGTCGTTTTTATCTTCATCTCTATTATTGTGGTGATTGACATCATAGAGAAGCTGGAAGATTTCCACAACATGCCCGCCACAGTAGAGATGATTATCACGCAGTATTACTTGAACTTTATCCCTTACATTGCCAATACCATCAGCCCCATCATGGTGTTTATTGCCACGGTGTTTGTAACCTCGCGCATGGCAAACCGCACCGAGATAGTCGCTATTTTGAGCAGTGGTGTGAGTTATGTGCGTTTTTTGCGTCCTTATCTGATAGGTTCTTCTATTTTGGCAGTCATTACTTTTTATCTTATCAACTGGGTGATACCAGATGCCAACAAAGTGCGTGTAGATTTTGAAAATACCTATATCAAGTCGCGCTATTATTTCGACCAGCGCAATGTGCACATACAAGTAGCGCCTGAGGTATATGCCTACATGGAAAGCTACGACAACATTTACAATATAGGTTATCGTTTTACGTTGGAGCGTATCCAAGACGGGCGGCTGATGGAGAAGCTGGAAGCGCCCCGTATTGTGTGGGACAGCACCAAAAATAAATGGCATATTGACCGCTACATGCTACGCAAAATAAACGGCATGAAGGAAGAGCTGAGTTTTCATGACGGAGTGGATACCACTTTGAATCTTTCGCCCGAAGACTTTCAAAGCAAGCACCTGTTCAATGAAAAACTGACTTTGCCGGAGTTGAACGAATACATTGCTTTGCTGAAGTTGCGTGGCTCTGAAAACGTGCAGATGTATTTGATAGAGAAATATTTGCGATTTACTTATCCCTTTGCCATGATTATCCTGACGGTCATAGGGGTGCTGGTGTCTTCGCGCAAAAGCCGCCGTGGGGTAGGTGCCCAGATAGCTTTGGGTTTCGTCTTGGCGTTCATTTACATCTTGTTCTTTATCTTGAGTCGGGCGATAGCCAATGCGGGCAATATGCCTGCTATGTTGGCGGTGTGGTTGCCCAACCTCGTCTTTGCTGTGATTGGTCTTTTCATTTATCGCGTTACGCCTAAATAAACGGCTTTTTATGAAAGCGAATTTTAAAGATTATTTGCATTTACACTTTATTGTGTTTGTGTGGGGTTTTACGGCTGTGCTGGGCGACCTCATCAGCATTCCGGCGGTAGAGCTGGTTTTTTGGCGCACCTTGCTTGCTTTTGGTGGCATGGCTGCTTATATGCGTTGGCGGCGGGTGCCCTTGCGCATTGAGCGCCGTGCGCTGCTACCCATCTTATTGACCGGCAGCCTGATTGCTGCTCATTGGATTTTGTTCTTTGCAGCTGCCAAAGTAGCCAATGTGTCTATATGTTTGGTTGGTTTGGCTTCGGTTACGCTGTGGACAAGCATACTGGAGCCGCTCATCAATCGGCAGCGCATCAAATTGCTGGAGGTGCTACTGGGGGGCGTGATGATTTTCGGGCTGTATCGTGTGTTTGCCGCAGAGTTTTCCTACGCCTTGGGGTTGGTGTTTGCCATTATTTCGGCACTTTTGGGCGCTCTGTTCAGCATATTGAATGCCCGCCTTGTGAAACAATACCACTATTATTCCATCACCTTGTATGAAATGCTGGGGGCTTGGGTTACTTGTGTGTTGTTTTTGCCTTTCTACAAAACTTTTTGGACAGAAGAGCTGAAGTTAATGCCCACGCTCACCGATTGGGTTTATTTGTTGATATTGTCAGGCATATGCACCGTGTATGCTTTCTCGGCAAGTGTGAAGTTGATGAAGAAGTTTACGGCTTTTGCAGTGAATTTGACCGTAAACCTCGAACCAGTGTATGGTATCTTGTTGGCTTTTTGGCTGCTGGATGAAGCCAAGTACCTGTCTGCCGACTTTTTTACAGGCGGTAGCATCATTTTGACGGCAGTACTTGCCTACCCAGTATTGAACTATTGGTTTTATGGTCGAAAAAAGAAAGCGCACATAGAACCTATGCGCGCTACACATGTTGACTAAGCTCACTTTTTATTCTTCCATTTGCTTGGCTTCGTTCCAGATGGCGTCCATTTCGGCTAAAGTCATATCGTGGAGAGCACGCCCTTGTTCTCGGGCTTTCTGCTCCAGGTATTGAAAGCGACGGATAAATTTTCTGTTGGTGCGCTCAAGGGCTGTTTCGGGGTTGATACCTGCCAAACGGGCGTAGTTGATGAGCGCAAAAAGCAAATCGCCAAACTCTGCTTCGGCTTGTTCTTGGTTTTTTAGCTTGCCTTCTTGCAGGTGGTCTTTGAATTCGTGCAGCTCTTCTTCCACCTTATCGAGTACTTGCACGGCTTCGTCCCAATCAAAGCCCACAGCACGGGCTTTTTCTTGTATGCGCATGGCTTTGACCAAAGCGGGCAATGCTTTGGGTACGCCGAAAAGCACCGACTGTTGCCCCTCGGCTTGTTTGAGTTGTTCCCAGTTTTTCTTTACCTGCTCTTCGTTGTCGGCTTGCACATCGCCGTAGATGTGTGGATGGCGGCGGATGAGTTTTTCACAAAGCTGGTGAATCACGTCGGCAATGTCGAAGGTACGGGTTTCGGAGGCTATGCGTGCATAAAAGACGATATGCAGAAGTACGTCGCCCAATTCCTTTTTGATTTCTTCCATGTCGTTCGAAAGGATGGCGTCCGACAGTTCATATACTTCTTCTATGGTGAGGTGGCGCAGGCTGTCGATGGTTTGTTTTTTGTCCCATGGGCATTTTTCGCGCAGCTCGTCCATGATGTCCAACAAACGCCCAAATGCCTGTAGTTTTTCTTCTTTTGTGTGCATGATTTTTTAAATTAGCCGGTACGACAAATTTAGTGAAATTCAACTGTATGGAACTGCTTCATCATAGAACTTATGGCGAGGGACCGGCAATTGTATTGTTGCACGGCTTCTGCGAAAGCTCTTCTATCTTTAAGCATTTTTTACCTTCTTTGACGGCTCATGGGCAGGTGATAACCATGGATTTGGGAGGCTTTGGGCGAAGTGCGGGTCGTCTGCCTCAGCCAGTGAGCATGGACAGTATGGCGCAGCAAGTCGCAGCTGTGCTTGACCATCTTTCAATAGAAAAAGCTGTTTTCATTGGACATTCATTGGGTGGCTATGTGAGCTTGGCATTTGCCGACCTCTACCCTGCAAGGGTTAAAGGCTTGTGTTTGTTTCATTCTACTGCTCTTGCCGACAGCGAAGAGAAAAAGCGTACACGTAACAAGGTGATAGAGTTTGTAAAGAAAGTGGGCGTGCCTGCGTTTATCGATTCTTTTGTGCCTCCGCTCTTTTATGAAGGACGGCGCGAAGAACTGAGCGACTTTATTGAAGTATTGAAAGCAGAGGCAGCCCAAACGCCGCTGGCATCGGTGGTAGCAGTAACCGAAGCCATGCGCGACCGCCCGGCAAGACTACATGTATTGGAAAAGGCAGATTATCCTGTGTGTTTCATCATTGGGAAAAACGACACAGCCGTAGCTTTGGAAAGCTACATGCAGCAAATTGCACTACCCAAGCAGAGCACTGCTCATTTTTTGGGAGAAACTGGGCATATGGGTATGTTTGAGCGTCCGCAGGAATGTCTGCAGTTTTTGCTTGCCTTTGTGGAGCAATGCTTTTAGTTATCAAGTGCCAAGTCGGCAAAAGCAAAAGCGTGCTTGTGCGTGCTACCATCGGCAAGCTTATACTCATAGCTTTGCCGTTTGATGCCCCGACAGACAACCGGAAGCGTTGCTTTGAAAAAAGCGGCATCGTAAACGAAAGTGTGGAATTCACCTTTTTCGCCGAATATGTCCACTTCTGGAAAACGACGGGCATAGTCAGTGGGGTGATAGTCCTTGCCTACTGCATGGATGGGCAACTTGTCCAAGTTGGCAGCACATACGACAGTCCGTATGTCTGTTTCTTCAAAAAACTGCGACAGCAGAGTATAGGGCATTTGCCAAAGGGGAAACAGCGCTTGTATGCCGGCTTTTTGGCACAAGCTTAGGCGGTATGCTTTTAGGTCTTCGAGGTGCAGGTCGCCAAAAGCCACCTGTGCAAAGCCTTCTGCCTGTATTTTCTGGTAGAAGGCACACATGGCTTGCTCGTAGGCACTGTTGTCGGCAGCTGGTGCTACGCTTATGAACTGCAAGCTTACCCCCATGGCGTGTGCCTGTGCTTCTATCAAAGATAATGGCACGCCGTGCATGCTCACACGTCCGAGCGCTTGGTTGATAGCGCAATGCAATTGAATATGAGCTTGTGGATACAATTGGCGCAGCCGTGCATAGCACATTGCCGAGTCTTTGCCGCCGCTCCAGCTGAGGTGAATCTGCATAAAGCTTGCATTTATTTGAATCTAAAATTACAGACAGCAAGTTGCCCGCTCAAAAAGGTATTTCGAAATGGCAACACTGCCACCCATAGCATGAAGTACTTCTGCTAAAATCTTTTTATTCAAGTGCTTTAATAATCGAAAAAAGGCAGCTATCTTTGACCGGCAAATAAAGGATTTAAACTTTTATTTGCCATGTCTGAAAACAGCAAAATTCTTTACGAAGCACTCACTTACGACGACGTGCTTCTTGTGCCTGCCTACTCAGAAGTACTTCCACGCGACGTAAGCACGCGTACCCGCCTCACCCGCGACATTGAGCTCAACATCCCCATTGTAGCGGCAGCTATGGATACCGTGACGGAGTACCGCTTGGCAATTGCCATGGCGCGTGAAGGAGGTTTGGGGTTCATTCACAAAAACATGCCCATAGAAATGCAAGCCGAGCAGGTGCGCAAGGTGAAGCGTTCGGAAAGCGGCATGATTATAGACCCTGTAACCTTGCCCGAAGAGGCTACTTTGGCAGATGCCCAGCGCATCATGAGTGAGTTTAAAATAGGCGGTATTCCGGTAGTGGACAAACAGGGGCGTTTGGTGGGCATTATCACTAATCGCGATTTGCGTTTTCAGAAGAAACTATCACGACCAGTGAGCGAGGTGATGACCAAAGAAAACCTTATCACAGCATCGGAGGGCATCACCCTCGAAGAAGCCGAAGAAGTGCTGCAAGAACATAAAATAGAGAAGCTGCCCATCGTAAACAAAGAAGGCTTTTTGGTCGGCTTGATTACCTATAAAGACATTATCCGGCGGCGCAACTATCCCAATGCCTGCAAAGACCACTTGGGGCGTCTGCGGGTAGGGGCTGCCGTAGGTGTTACGCACGACATCTTAGAGCGCGTGGCACTGCTGGTAAAAGCAGGCGTAGATGTCATCAGTATAGATACTGCTCATGGGCATTCGCGTGGGGTGCTCGAAGCAGTGAAGAAAGTAAAACAGGCATATCCCGACTTGCCGTTGGTAGCAGGCAACGTTGCTACTGGGGCAGCTGCCAAAGCTTTAGCTGAAGCCGGTGCCGATGCTGTGAAAGTGGGCATAGGTCCCGGTAGCATCTGTACTACCCGCGTGGTGGCGGGGGTAGGTGTGCCGCAGTTGAGCGCTGTCTTGGAAGTAGCTGCCGCTTTGAAAGGTACCGATATACCGGTGATTGCCGATGGAGGCATTCGCTACTCGGGCGATGTGGTGAAAGCCTTGGCAGCAGGTGCGCATACTGTCATGATTGGTTCGCTGCTGGCAGGTACCGAAGAGTCGCCCGGTGATGTGATTATTTTCGAGGGGCGTCGTTTCAAGACTTACCGAGGCATGGGGTCGCTCGAAGCTATGGAGGCGGGTTCCAAAGACCGCTATTTCCAAGATGTAGAAGACGATATCAAAAAATTGGTGCCTGAGGGGATTGTGGGGCGCGTGCCTTACAAAGGAACTGTAGGCGAGGTGATTTATCAGCTGGTAGGCGGCTTGCGTGCTGGCATGGGTTACTGTGGTGCCAAAAACATAGCGGCTTTGCAGGAAGCCAAGTTTGTGCGGATTACCAATGCCGGTGTGCGCGAAAGCCATCCGCATGACGTCATCATTACGCACGAAGCGCCCAACTATAGCACACGTTAAGCTTGTTTTGTCGCGGGCACTTTTCAAAGCCATGGCAGCCCATTTGTCATGGCTTTGTTTTTTTTGAATAGCTTGTGGGGCAGCTTACTACAAAGCATCTTTTGCAAGCGAGTAGCAGCTGTTTAGAATTCCATACAAACAAAAATCAATGGGCAAAATGAGCCATAAGCAGGCTTTGTTTAGAAGTTCTTCTACGACATAGCATAGTTGTTTTAGGTAACGGAGAGGAGTGATAGGGCAAGGCATATAAGAGGTGAAGCTCTTTATAAGTTCTGAGCTTTTTTGCGAAGATTTCTGAGAACACAATTCATTATCATCTGTTTTTTCGCTTATCTTAAAGCATTATTTAACCCCAGAAATCATATGCGTTACTTACCCCCTGCTTTGGCAATAGGATTGGCTGCCGTTGTGTCGGCGTTGGTTTTGTCTTATGCTTATTTGAACCGCCATGCACATCAAGATACTATAGAAGTGATTGGCTTGGGCAGCAAAGACTTTAAATCGGATTTGATAGTTTGGCGGGCGTCTTTTTCGCGTAAGGCATTTACCATCAAAGAAGCCTATGCTCTTTTAGACAAAGACCGGGCACTGATAACTGCCTTCTTGCAGCAGCAAGCTGTAAAAAATGAAGAGTATGTCTTCTCGCCCATTTCCATCAGTAAAGATTATGTTTACAGCTATGACCAGCAGGGTAGGCAGTATTCCACCTTCAGTGGTTATGTGTTGTCGCAAACGCTTACCATTGAGTCGAAACGGGTGGATGAAATAGAAAAAACCATGCGCTACATCTCTGGCTTGATAGAGAGCGGCTTGGAAATCATATCTTACGAGCCGGAGTATTATTACACTCAGTTGGCAGAGTTAAAAATACATATGATAGCTGAAGCCACGAAAGATGCGCGCCTGCGCGCCGAAAAAATAGCACAGGAAGCAGGCGCTCGCTTAGGCAAGCTGAAAGAAGCCCGCATGGGAGTGTTTCAAATTACGGCACAAAACAGCAATGAGGACTACTCTTGGGGAGGCACCTTCAATACTTCCTCGAAAATGAAAACCGCCAGCATCACCATGCGTCTGACTTTTGAAGTGGACTGAGTAGCTTACTTGAAGAGCGGCTTTCGTTGCCGCCTCGGGGAGGCTTATCAGTAACTTTCCGATTCGTTGGGAAAATCCACTGCTTTTACGTCTTTGATGTATTGCGCTACGGCTTCGGTGATGACACTGTGTAGGTCAGCATAGCGACGCAAGAAGCGCGGGTTGAAGTCTTTGGTAATACCCAGCATGTCGTGCAATACGAGCACCTGCCCGTCTACGTTGGGACCAGCCCCAATGCCAATAACAGGTATATGCAGTTGCTGGGCTACGCGGGCTGCCAGCTGACGCGGCACTTTTTCTAGTACGATGGCAAAGCAGCCGCATTCTTGTAGTATTAGAGCGTCTTCTATCAGCTTTTTTGCTTCGGCTTCTTCTTTGGCGCGCACGCTGTAGGTGCCAAATTTGTAAATAGACTGCGGTGTAAGTCCCAGATGCCCCATTACGGGAATGCCGGCACTAAGAATGCGCACGACGGACTCTTTGATTTCGGCGCCCCCTTCCATCTTGATAGCATGCGCCCCGGATTCTTTCATGATGCGGATGGCTGAGCGCAGCGCTTCCGACGAATTGCCTTGATAGGAGCCGAAGGGCATATCGACCACCACCAGGGCACGCTTGGCAGCACGCACTACCGACGACGCATGGTAAATCATTTGGTCTAAGGTAATGGGCAGGGTGGTTTCGTGCCCTGCCATGACATTCGAGGCAGAGTCACCTACCAAAATAACATCGATGCCAGCAGCATCGACCAGCTTAGCCAAAGAATAGTCGTAGGCAGTAAGCATGCTTATTTTTTCCCCGTTTTGCTTCATGGCTTGAAGCGTGTGGGTGGTTACTCGTTTCACTTGTGAGTGTATAGACATAGGCTTGTAGTTTAAGTTAGAGCAAAACAATAAAATTTACCATTCTTATTTTTTAGCCAGCCAATCTTCTGGGTTGAGGGGGGTTTGGTTTTTATATACATAAAACTGAATGGTAGTAACGCCATCGTGATCGGTAAGGGCAACGCCCAGCTTTTGCCCTATCTGCACCTCTTGCCCGTCTTTTACTAGTACCTGCGACAGGTTACTGTAGCTTGTGAAGTAGTTGCCGTGGCTTATCATAATGGCATAGCCGTGTCCGGGCACGGTAAATACTTTTTCCACTTTTCCGCCAAAAACAGCATACACGCTTTCGCCCCTTTGGGTTTGTATTTTCACACCGTAGTTGTTGATATATATTTTTTCCAGCACGGGGTGCTCGCTGATACCAAAAGGTTGTGCTATAAAGCCCACTTTCACGGGCCATGGCAATTTGCCCTGATTAGATTCAAACGATTTGGCTACGGCAGCACCTTCGGGAGTAAGTACCATCTTTTTGCCTTCGCTATCGCCGCTTTTTTTGATTTCTTCCTTTACAGCATTCACAATCATCTCTTCGAGCTGTGCCAGGGCTTTTTGTTCTTCCTGCAGTTTGGCACGCAACTCTCGCTCCCGCTTGTTCAGTTCTTCTATTGCTTTGTTTTTCTCTTCCTTGAGATTATTGAGCTTTTGCGTCTCTTCTTCCAACAAAAGCAGTGCTCTTTCTTTCTCCTTTCGTTGTTGCATGACGCGCCTATTTTCCGATGCCAGCATTTGCTTGGTTTTCTCTATTTCCTCGAATTGAATGGCGCGTATGTTGGAATATTGGCGCAGGTAGTTGAGGCGGCGGAAAAACTGGTTGAAAGAAGAGGATGAAAACAGGAAGGTGAGTTTGTTGTAAGAAGAGTGAATTTTGGAGGCTTGGTAAATCAAGCGGGCATATTCCTTTTTCATGTCGGCAAGGTCGCGTTCCAGTGCCGAAATGATAAGTTCGGTTTCGCTAATGTTGCGGTTGAGATATTGTATTTCCTTGCGGGTGTTTCTGATAAGCTCTTCACGGTTACGAATGGCGGCATTGATGGCGTTGAGCCTGCCCAAGCTGACGCCTTTTTCCTGGCTTGTTTCCCGCAAGATGCGGTTGGCTTCTTCTATGCGTTTGAGTTGCTCTATACGCCGCCGCTCTAACTCCTGCTTACTTTGAGCAAGCAGGAGGGGCGGTTGAGCAAGCAGCAGTATCCATATGAAAAGGGCGCCTCTAATCACGGTCGAAAAGTAGTCTTTCACCGGTTTGCGACTCGTCGAATTGTCCGTTGACATAGGCAAGGTGCCCCGAAACAATAGTATGTGTGATGGTAGCCGGGAAGGTGAAGCCCTCCAAAGGCGACCACCCACATTTGTAGTATATATTTCCTTTTTCAATGCTAAATGGTTGGTTCATGTCGAAGAGCACGAGGTCTGCCCAATAGCCCTCACGCAGGAAGCCCCGCTCGTGTATGTTGAAACAAACGGCAGGGGCATGGCACATCTTCTCCACTATTTGGGGCAAGGTAATCCAATCTTGACGTGCAAAATGCAGCATAATGAGCAGTGAGTGTTGCACCAAAGGCAAACCGGAGGGAGCTTCCCAATAAGGGCGCTGTTTTTCTTCCCAAGTGTGGGGGGCATGGTCGGTGGCAATCACGTCGAAGTAGCCCTCGTGCAGAGCTGTCCACAAGGCTTCGCGGTGTTGAGCTTCTTTAATTGCCGGATTGCATTTGATGAGGTTGCCCATGGGTTCGTAGTCTTCTTTGGAAAACCAAAGATGATGCACGCATACCTCTGCGGTGATGCGCTTTTGGGCAAGCGGCGTTTGGTTGTCGAACAAAAATGCTTCATCGCCGGTGGATATGTGCAGGACATGCAAACGGGTGTTGTATTTCTTTGCCAATTCTACCGCCATGCGCGAAGACTTGAGACAGGCTTCGACGTTGCGCACTTCGGGGTGAATGGAAGCAGGCGGGTTGTCGCCATATTTTTTACGGTAGGCAGCCATATTGGCACGTATGGTGGCTTCATCTTCGCAGTGAGTGGCAATAAGGGTAGGCGCTTCCTTGAACAACTTTTCCAGTGTGTGGTAATTATCTACGAGCAGGTTGCCTGTGGAGCTTCCCATAAACACCTTGATGCCACAGACGCGTTGCGGGTCGGTGCGCAGCACCTCGTCGAGGTTGTCGTTCGAAGCACCCATGTAAAAAGAGTAATTGGCAAGTGAACGCCGGGCTGCTATTTGGTACTTTTCTTCAAGCAATTCTTGGGTAAGGGTAGGCGGTTGGGTGTTGGGCATTTCCATGAAAGTAGTTACACCACCAGCCACTGCTGCCTTGGCTTCGGTATATATTTCGGCTTTGTGGGTAAGCCCCGGCTCACGGAAGTGCACTTGGTCGTCGATGACACCGGGCATTAGAAATTTGCCGGCGGCATCAATCACAATGTCGGCTTGCAGGTGGCTAAGGTTGTCATCGATGCGCTCTATGCGCCTGTTTTTTATGAAAACATCGGTTTCATAAATGCTTCCTTCGTTGATGGCGCGACAGTTGAGTAAAAGAATGCTTTTGCAACTCATATGTTAAGAATGTAATTGTTGCCAAATAAGGTCTTTCAAAGGCTGTAGGTTTTTACCTGTTATCGAAGATATAAAAATAGACGGAATATCGGTAGGAAGCGTTTGGCGAATTTCGGCTTCCAGCTCTTTGTCGAGCATGTCGGCTTTGGAAATAGCCAAAATGCGTTTTTTGTCGAGCAGTTCCGGATTGTATTTTTCCAACTCCTTGAGCAAGGTGCGGTATTCTGCCACAATGTCGGGCGAGTCGGCAGGTACCAGAAACAACAGCAGGGAGTTGCGCTCAATATGACGTAAGAAACGGATGCCTAAGCCTTTGCCTTCGGCAGCCCCCTCGATGATGCCGGGGATGTCTGCCATCACAAACGACTGAAAATCGCGGTAAGGCACTACGCCCAAGTTGGGTGTCAGGGTGGTAAATGGATAGTCGGCTATTTCGGGCTTGGCAGCGGAAACGACAGATAACAAGGTGGATTTGCCCGCATTGGGGAAGCCTACCAGCCCCACGTCGGCAAGTATTTTCAGCTCCAGGATAATCCACTTTTCGATGCCCGGTTCACCGGGTTGGGCATAGCGGGGAGTTTGGCGTGTAGCCGATTTGAAATGCTGATTGCCCAAGCCGCCACGTCCCCCCGGAAGCAATATCTTTTCTTCGCCGTCTTGGGTGATTTCGAGCAATACTTCACCCGTTTCGGCATCGCGGGCGATGGTACCCAAAGGCACTTCTATGATTTCGTCTTTTCCGCTGGCACCGGTTTTGTTGTTTCCTCCTCCGGGCTGCCCATCTTCGGCGCGTATGTGTTTGCGGTATTTTAGGTGCAAGAGCGTCCACAGTTGCGCATTACCACGCAGGATGATATGTCCGCCACGCCCACCGTCGCCTCCGTCGGGACCGCCCTTGTTTACAAATTTTTCTCTGTGGAAATGCACAGCACCTGCGCCCCCTTTACCAGAGCGAAAACAAATTTTTACGTAGTCGATGAAGTTAGGTGAACTCACAGTTTGTGGTATTTTATGCACAAAGGTAAGCAAAACTTGAGTGAGAGTAAGAAAAAGCTTTATGTTTCAGTGAAAAGGCACAAAAAAAGCCGCCTTTCGAGGGGCGAAAGGCAGCCGTTTGCAGCTTCGAGCAGTTGTCTTTTTTAGCTGGGTACTACGGCAGCAGCTTTTTCAAGGGCATCGATGCTGGCTTGGAGAATGTCGAAAGCCACTTCTGCCATACGGTTGCCCTTGTCATCCAGCATAGGGTTGATTTCTACCATTTCCCAGCACACCACCTTTTCATTTTCGCAAAGCAGGCAATTGATTTTTTTAGCTTCTTCTGCTGTCAAACCGTTGGCAACGGGTGTGCCGGTGCCTTTTGAAATGGAGCTGTCCATGCTGTCCACATCAAAAGAAACGTAGAGGATGTCGCAACTCCCTAGGTAATTGAGGGCACGGTTTACGGTGTACTCTGCCCCATGGTAGCGCACCTCTTCGACGGATATGTGTGGAATATGATGTTTTTCTATAAGAAAAGCTTCTTCGGCTTCGAAGCTGCGCAAGCCTATGAAAACAATATCCTGCGATAAGATATGCCTACCTCCGGCTAAGTTTTTCAGCTTATTCCAGCATTCAATGGTTTCTTTTTTGGGTTCATTGCGTTTGCAAGCCAGATTGTCTTCGCCCAAGGCTAATGCCAGTGGCATACCGTGCATGTTGCCAGAGGGGGTGGTGTAGGGCGAATGCATGTCGGCGTGTGCGTCAATCCAAACTACGCCCAAGCGCTTATTGGGGTAGGCACGCATCAAAGCAAAGATGGTGGCGGCTGCTGTGGAGTGGTCGCCTGCCAGCACTACATTGCGAGTGTAGCTATGCAAAGACTTTTCTATTTCCCTGCTGATGCCGTCTGCAATGCGGGTATAGGCATCGATGTAGCGGGCATGCTGAAACGAACTTTCTTCATACAACACGTCGTTTTCGTGTGGTACATATTGAATAGGATATTGCTTAAACAAAGGGATATGACGGTTCCACCCCACGACCTTCAAAGCCTCTATGCCTAAACTGGCACCACGAGTGCCCGCACCAATTTCAGAAGGTACTCCTACTATATTTACTTTGCGTTCCATAATCAGCGTTTTTGACAAGATTTTGAGAAAGGAAAGGAAAAAATAAGCCAATGAATAAGCATTTGACACGATAAAAGCGTTTTTCTTTTTAGAATTTAGCTAAATTCGTGTCTTTGAATGAGAGGCAAATAACTAACAACGTGCAATGAAAACATACCGTGAACTGATTGAACAGACCTTTTACTTTCCTACCCAGGAGTTTCGGGTAGAAGACGATGAGCTGTTTTTCAACGAAGTGCCTTTAATGGAACTCGTGAATTCCTATGGTACTCCCACAAAGCTAACTTATTTGCCGAAAATTAGTGAAAAGATTCAAGAAAGTAAAAGGTTATTTAACAATGCCATTAAAAAGTATAAATATTCCGGTAATTACACCTATTGCTATTGTACCAAATCTTCGCACTTCTCTTTTGTAATAGAAGAAGCGCTGAAAAACGACATTCACCTAGAGACCTCTTCTGCCTACGATATCCCTATCATATGGAGCATGCATCGCAAAGGGCTTTTTGGCAAAGACCGCTACATTATATGCAACGGCTACAAGCGCCCGATATACACCCAATATATCCGAGAGTTGCTTGAATCTGGCTTTGAAAACTGCATTCCGGTTTTGGATAATTTGAAGGAGATAGACGCTTATGAAGAAGTGAATGCCAAAGAAATAAAATTAGGGATTCGTATTGCCGCCGACGAAGAACCCAATTTTGAGTTTTATACTTCCCGCTTGGGAGTGCGTTATAGTGATATCGACCGCTTGTATCGCGAGCGCATCGCCCATCACCCCAAGTTCAAGCTGAAAATGCTGCACTTCTTCATCAATACAGGCATCAAAGATACTGCCTACTACTGGAGTGAGCTGAGCCGTTTTATGTATAAATACTGTGAGCTGAAAAAGGTGTGCCCAGATTTAGATATAGTGGACATAGGAGGGGGGTTCCCTATTAAAAACTCCTTGCAGTTTGAGTATGACTACGAGTACATGATTGAGCAGATTGTATCCAACATCAAATGGATATGTGAGAAAAATCATGTGCCTGTGCCCAATATATTCACCGAGTTTGGCTCTTTTACCGTGGGCGAAAGCGGGGCGGTGCTCTATAAAATCATAGACCAAAAACTGCAAAACGACAAAGAGCTTTGGTATATGATTGACGGCTCTTTCATTACCCATTTGCCCGATGTGTGGGGCATCAACCAAAAATTCATTTTATTGCCTCTGAACCACTGGGATAAACCCTTCCATAAGGTAAACCTTGGTGGGCTGACCTGCGACAGTCTGGACTATTACAACTCCGAAGCGCATAGTTCCGAAGTATTTTTGCCGGTAATAGAAAACGAGGACGACCCCTTGTATATAGGCTTCTTCCATACTGGGGCTTACCAAGAATCACTGGGTGGCTACGGGGGCATTCAGCACTGCTTGGTGCCCGCTCCGCAACATGTCATTGTGGATAGAGACGAGCAAGGCAAGGTGCGTTCTCGGCTGTTTGCACCTGAACAAAGCAGTGAGTCTATGTTGCGTCTTTTGGGCTACACTTCCTGAAGCGGCTCGATTTTTGTAACTTACATGTTTAAATATCGTTTGTGTAAAGTAAAACGCAGAAAGTGTTATGAAAAAGTTCATTGCTTTTTTACTTATAGCCGGTTTAGTGGGACTTGCCTCTTGCACTAAGCGCTATACTTGCCCCACTTATCTCAAGGATACCAAAACACCTGCTAAAGAGGTGCGTGCTTAGTTGTCTTTTGTTGAGGCTTGTAGGATAATGCCAGTAGCTTCTGCCAGTGAATGAGCGGTGTAATCTGCTGATTCGCAGGCAGCTTCTTTTTTTCCTGATATGAAAATGGTGCGCAAGCCTACTTTTCGGGCAGCTTCTATGTCGCGTGTGCTATCGCCTACCATCCAAGAGCGTGAGGGGTTTATACGGTGTAGTGCAAGAGCTCTTTCCAGCATCAGGCTTTGCGGTTTGAATGCCAACGAACGGCTGACAGAAGGGTGCATGGGCGCAAAAAACAAGTCATCGAGTCGTATGCCGCACGCTTGCATCAAGTAATGATGGCAGTGCCACACGTCTTCGGCTGTATAAACGCCTTTGCTGATGCCTCCTTGATTGGTGATAACAATGAGCTTGAAACCGGCAGCCTGCAATCGGTGCAGGCTCTTACACACGCCCGGCAGCAGCTCGAAATGTCCGGGATGGTAGGTGTACGCGCCCCGTTCCCGATTGAGTACGCCGTCGCGGTCCAGAAAAACAGCTTGGTGTTGCAACATGTAATTACTTTTTTGGTGGCTTTTTTACAAAGTTGAGCTTTTTTTGATTTTTTTTTGACAAACAAACCTATTCGCCCTTTGAGAGTTTTGAACATTTTTCTAATATTGAACAGCTCAAACTTCCATTTGAAAACTGGCAACCCATGGCAAAACTGAAGAACATAATTAAGCAACTTTCGAAAGAAGATTTTGAAAATATTTACAATTCTCTGATAGAAAGTAGCGCGGAGAAGTCTGCTTATTTGCTCAAGTTCTTATATCAAAATAAGCTCCCTGATTCCAAAATCATGGAGGAACTGGACGTAAATTCAAATGCCTACTATACTTTACGTTCGCGTTTGAATCAAAAAATAGAGGAGTACCTGCTCGAGCAGATAGAAAGCCCTCGTACTGATTTATTGAAAAAGGTGGCTAACATTACGGAAGTTATTTTTACCAAGAAGCGCCCCATCATTATTGCCACCCTCAAAAAGCTTGAAAAGGAGCTGAAGGACTATGACCTATCCAATGAACTTACGATTGTTTACAAAACACTCAAGCGCTTACATATTCACCAACCCGAGCAATATTACAATTATTCGCAGCTTTACAACCGCCATGTGGCTTATATGCTTTCGGTGGACAAAGCCGAAATGCTCATTACCGAGTATTTCAAAAAGTATGGTGATTATTTCTTCACCCAAGACGAAACCGATAAACTGGAGCTGACGCTCATGCGTAAAGAGCTGCTGACCACAGCCAAATTGTACGACTCGCACAGGCTTTATATTTTCAAAGCTTGTGTGGATATTTTCCATCGTTTGTTCGTAGAGCCGGAAGAAAGCATGGAAGACGAACCCATAGAGGACATGCTGCGGCGAGCCGAAGAGATTTTCTCCATGTACAACTTAGACCCCATTTATTATCATCTGCAGATTGTGTTTGAGTTTTTGCGCCTGGAGTACTACAATCATTACAAAGTGTATCGGAAAGTAGAAGACTATTTCGATGAAGTGAACGACTCTTTGTCCAGCTTATTGACCAACTATTCGCTTTATACCTTTCCTGCCCGCTTCCTTTACACCAAGATAGAACGTCATCTACGTATGGACTCCGAGCGGGATATTTATCCAGAAAACGAGGCACTTTTTTATGACTTTGAGCCCGATAAAAACGACCTTCCTACCTATGTGAGTTATGTTTGCTACCGTGCATTGAGTTGCTATTATGTGAAGGAGTTCAAAGAAGCAGCCAAATGGTTGAATGACCTGCTCAACGATGTGTCTTTGAAGAAGTATGCTTTTGTGCATATGAATGTGAAGCTGCTGCTGGCGTTGCAGTACTGCATGCTGCATGATGTCGAGCTGTTCAATCAGTTGGCAAGCAGCATTCAGCGGCAGATTCGCCTGCATGGCAAAGAGAATTGCCAGTATGAAGTAGGCTTTTTGAAGATATTGAAAACGCTTACCAGTCCCAACAAACGAAACAAACCGGAGAAAGTGCGTGCTTTAGTCAATAAGTTGAGCCAAGCAACGCCACGTCTCTTCTGCCCCGTGCAGTATGTGAAAATAGACGAGGAATTTATAAATTGGGCACTTTCTTAATTTTTTGGATAAAAAAACAATTTCCTATCTATGAGTGGAGAAAAAATTACCATTCGGAACGGTAAACTCTATGTGCCTGATAATCCGATTGTTCCTTTTATTGAAGGAGATGGTACGGGCGTTGATATTTGGCCTGCAGCAAAGCGTGTGATTGATGCAGCCGTAGAAAAAGCATATGCAGGCAAGCGCCGCATCGTATGGAAAGAAGTGCTGGCAGGCGAAAAGGCTTTTAACAACGTAGGCAGCTGGCTGCCAGAAGAAACACTTCAAGCATTTAAAGAGTATTTGGTAGGCATCAAAGGTCCTTTGACTACCCCGGTTGGCGGAGGTATCCGTTCGTTGAATGTAGCCTTGCGTCAAGACTTGGACTTGTACGCCTGTGTACGTCCGGTGCGTTGGTTTGAAGGCGTGCCTTCGCCGGTGAAACATCCAGAATTGTGCGACATGGTGGTGTTTCGGGAAAATACCGAAGACATCTATGCCGGTATAGAGTTTCAAGAAGGCACCGAAGATGTGAAGAAATTCTTGGGATTGCTGAAAGAAGCTTTTCCGGAGCGCTATAAGAAAATACGTTTCCCCGAAACCTCTGGTATAGGTGTCAAGCCTGTATCGCGCGAAGGAACTGAACGCCTGGTGCGGGCAGCTATCAACTATGCCTTTCAATACAAGAAACCTTCGGTAACTCTGGTGCACAAAGGCAATATCATGAAGTTTACCGAAGGGGCATTCCGTGACTGGGGCTATGCTTTGGCAAAACGCGAATTTGGTGCAAAAGACTACGAAGGAGGTCCTTGGCAAATCATTGAAAAAGATGGGCATCAGGTCATTATCAAAGATGTGATTGCTGATGCCTTCTTGCAGCAGATTTTGTTGCGTCCTGAAGAGTATTCTGTTATTGCTACATTGAACTTGAATGGCGACTACATTTCCGATGCCTTGGCTGCTATTGTGGGAGGGATAGGCATTGCACCCGGTGCGAACATCAACTACGATACGGGGGCTGCTGTTTTTGAAGCAACTCATGGTACAGCACCCAAATATGCCGGGCAAGACAAAGTAAACCCCAGCTCGGTGATTCTATCAGGTGCCATGATGCTCGAGTATTTTGGTTGGACCGAAGCCGCTGAGCTTATCTATAAAGGCATGACCAAAGCTATTTCCAACAAACGGGTAACTTACGATTTTCATCGTTTAATGGAAGGGGCTACGCTATTGAAATGTTCTGAATTTGGTGAAGAAATTGTAAACAATATGTAAGTAATCTTATATTTTGCGGTATAAGATTTTGATAAGCGGCTATATAGCCGCTTATTTTTTTGCATATTTTTTGCTTGTATTACACTGTGAGAAAGCTACGATTTCTTTTGTAGCGCAGAAGCTGTAATTCGTTTACTTTTAGGATTGTGATGCGAAATCTGATTGTTATGATGAAACTACTTCTCTTTCTCTGCTTTTCGTTTATTCAGCTGTTTTCTTGGACATACAGCATCCGCTTGGCAGTAGATTTTGAGCCGGTGCGTGGCTATGTCTTTGTAGGACCCGACACCGACCTAAGCATGCTTTTTTACACTATCAAGAGCCAAGAAGAGTGGGAAACTGTTTTTAAACCCTATCCTGGGCATTATCCTAAAAAGGTAACCCGTGTAGATTTTAAACGTTATGATGCCATTGCTTTAATAAAAAATGGCTATGATTATTGGTTTTTGCGTCCACAAAAAGTGGAGGTGGAAAATGGCGAAGTAAACTTTTTTTACGAAGCATATATCACAGAAAAAAACATTCCATGGAAAGCGGCTATCCCTTTGATAGTACTCATTCCCAAGGGGCAATACAAAGCTGTGCGCTTCATCGAAAACGGACGCATCGTGAAGCGTTTGGAGCACTATTGAAAACAGCCTTGATAGATGTTAAAAACAAAAAGGGAGTCCCAGATGGGCTCCCTTTTCAAATTGGTTACAGAAGTGAAGGGCTCGTTTAGAGAGGTATATTGCCGTGCTTTTTCTTGGGCAGACTTTCTACTTTGTTTTCAAGCATATCGAATGCACGGATGAGCTTTTGTCGCGTTTGTGAAGGCATGATTACTTCATCGATATAGCCGCGGTGTGCTGCCCGGTAAGGGTTGGCAAATTTATCTTCATACTCTTGAATCTTTTCCTGAAGCTTGGCTTCTGGGTCTTCGGCTGCTGCTATCTCTTTGCGGAAGATGATTTCAGCTGCCCCTTTAGCACCCATCACTGCAATTTCGGCTGTAGGCCATGCGTAGTTCATATCGGCACCTATGTGTTTGGAATTCATCACGTCATAGGCTCCGCCGTAGGCTTTTCGGGTAATGACAGTAATACGGGGCACAGTGGCTTCGCAGAAAGCATAAAGCAGCTTGGCGCCGTGGGTGATGATGCCATTCCACTCTTGGTCGGTGCCGGGTAAGAAGCCGGGCACATCTTCAAACACAAGCAAAGGAATGTTGAAAGCATCGCAGAAGCGTACAAAACGGGCAGCTTTCACACTGGCGTTGATGTCGAGCACACCTGCCAATACTGCCGGTTGGTTGGCAACAATGCCTATGCTGCGTCCTGCCAAACGGGCAAAACCTACCACGATATTTTCGGCATAGTTTTGATGTACTTCAAAGAAACTGCCGGCATCGACTACCTCTTCAATTACCTCGCGCATATCGTAAGGCTGGTTGGGGTTGTCAGGTACTATGTCATCTAATTTGGGGCGCAGTTCGTTTTGCGGGGTATAGGGTAGGCGTGGCGGGTCTTCTTCGCAGTTTTGCGGTATGTAGCTCAGTAGCTTTTTGATGTACTCGATACACTCCACTTCATTACGACAGGCGAAGTGGGCAACGCCGCTCTTGGAAGTATGGGTTTGTGCTCCACCCAGTTCTTCGGCGGTTACATCTTCATGGGTTACTGTTTTGACCACATTCGGACCCGTCACGAACATGTAAGACGTTTTTTCAACCATCAAAATAAAGTCGGTAATAGCTGGAGAGTAAACTGCACCGCCTGCACAAGGTCCCATGATAGCCGATATTTGCGGAATTACGCCCGAGGCACGGGTGTTGCGATAGAAAATGTCGGCATAGCCGGCAAGCGACACTACACCTTCTTGAATGCGCGCACCGCCCGAGTCGTTCAGCCCGATAACCGGTATGCCGTTTTTCATGGCTAAGTCCATGATACGGCATATTTTTTCGGCGTAGGCTTCGGAAAGTGACCCGCCAAAAACAGTAAAGTCTTGCGAAAAGACATAGACCGGGCGCCCATGGATGGTGCCGTAGCCTGTAACGACCCCATCGCCCAAGTAATACTCCTTATCTAAGCCGAAATCCTTGCAGCGATGCATGACAAAGCGCCCAATCTCCTCGAAAGAGCCTTCGTCGAGCAGCAACTCAAGGCGCTCGCGTGCAGTGAGCTTACCTTTTTTATGCTGGCTTTCTATTTTTTCGATTCCCCCTCCTAAAAACGCTTCTTCATTTTTCTTTTTCAGCAGCTCATATTTCTCTACTTTGGTGCGTGCCGAAAGTTTTCCTTTATGATTTTCCATATGTTGACAGTTTCAATTTGTTTGGTATATAGGCAATGAATGAAAGCCCAAGATAAATTTAAAATAAAGGATTGTCAAACCTTTGAAGGCAGGATGAAAGGCGGGGTCTGCCTGAATTGTGTAACTTTGCAAAAAGTAGTTTTGTAAGCACCCCCACGAAGGGTGCGCTATTTTAATCCGCAGCATGATGAAACTGGCAATAATGAATACTTTCGATTTTAAAAAACACTTGAGCGAGCAGCCGATATTCGGGTATGTGCAACAGGCAGCCGACGCCTTGGGCGTAGAAGCTTATGTGGTAGGGGGCTATGTGAGAGATTGCCTGTTGGGGCGCTCAACCCAAGATGTGGATTTTGTATGTGTAGGCAGCGGCATTGAATTGGCAGAAAAGACAGCTGCGCTGATTAGTCCCAACTTGAAAGTAAACGTATATAAAAACTTTGGCACAGCCATGTTTCATTTCGATGGCTGGCAGGTAGAGTTTGTGGGTGCGCGCAAGGAGTCTTACCGTTCCGATTCGCGTAAGCCCATTGTGGAAGACGGCACCCTCGAAGACGACCAAAAAAGACGAGACTTTACCATCAACGCCTTGGCTGTGCGGGTTAATAAAGACCATTGGGGAGAGCTGATAGACCCTTTCGATGGATTGAAAGACTTAAAAAGTAGAATAATTCGCACTCCCTTGGACCCCGACATTACCTTCTCCGACGACCCTTTGCGCATGCTGCGTGCCATTCGTTTTGCTTCGCAACTCAGATTCGATATAAATGCAGGCACTTTCGAAGCCATCATACGCAACAAAGAACGAATCAAAATATTATCGCAGGAGCGCATTACCGAAGAGCTGAACAAAATTATTCTGTCGCCTGAGCCTTCTTATGGCTTCAAACTGCTGTTTGCTGCAGGCTTACTTGAATACGTCCTGCCCGAATTGGTGGCTTTGCATGGAGTGGAGGTAATTGACGGCAAAGGGCACAAAGACAATTTTTACCATACACTGAAAGTGCTCGACAACGTGGCTAAGGTAAGTGATGACCTCTGGTTGCGTTGGGCTGCCCTTTTGCACGATATAGGCAAGGCGCCTACCAAAGCCTTCGACCCCCAAGTGGGCTGGACTTTCCATGGGCATGAAGTAGTGGGCGCAAAAATGACGCGGCAGATATTTCGCCGCTTATGCCTGCCCAACAAAGAACCTTTGAAGAAAGTGGAAACGCTGGTGCGTTTGCATCTGCGTCCCATTGCCCTAGTCAAAGAGACCGTTACCGACTCTGCCATTCGCCGTTTGCTGTTCGACGCTGGCGAATATCTCGAAGACTTGATGATTTTGTGTCGTGCCGACATCACCTCGAAAGACAAAAGCAAAGTAGCCCGCTTCCTGAGTAGTTTCGATAAAGTAGAGCAGAAAATCATGGAAGTGGAAGAGCGTGACCGCATCCGTAACTTTCAACCCATTGTTAGCGGTGAATGCATCATGTACACTTTCGATTTGCCTCCGGGGCGTCTGATTGGCGAGTTCAAGGAAGCGATAAAAGAGGCTGTTTTGGACGGCAAAATCAAAAATGACTTTGACCAAGCCTTTGATTTATTGCTTACCTTGGCAAAAGAAAAAGGATTAACCCCCAAAAAGTCAAAAGAAGAAGTGAAAGCGTGGTGGCAAGAGCAGCAAGCTCTCAAACAACAAGAAGCGGCAAAACGGAACTAAGTTTTTTTGTAAAGTGTAAAAAAGCTAAATTAGAAAGCCTTTTTTGTAGAAGATTGTGACCAACCAAAACCAACTATGGAAAGTGAAAGTAGTATTTTATGGCTTCTTTTGTTGACCGCCCTTTATGCTTTAGCTACCCTCTTGCGGGTAGCGGTCGTGAAGTACCATAATCTGCACGCTGCCTTAGAAAAAGAAGACAAATTATCGCTCGAACGTACCGAATTCCTGACCATGCGCCACAACTTGGTGCTTTCTTCACTTTATTTGTTCAAAGTGCTGGTGGCGCTCCTCATCGGCTGGCTGGCAGCACAAGCCTGGTTGAGTTTGGCTATTCGCGAAGCTTATGGGCACTGGAGCTTAGCCATTGGGGGGTTGCTCCTCTGCGCCGTGCTTTTGGCTCTGTTGGGCGACTTCTGGATGCGCTCCCTTGCCATTCAGTCGTCGGTGAAGGTCTTGAAAAAGCTGTTTTTCCCTTTGCGGCTGATTTATGCTTTTCTTTATCCTTTTGCGTGGTTTGTATTGAGTGCCGCCCAAAAATTAGCAAAAAATGGCGGCAATTTCCGTACCGAAACCACCCTCTATGACGAAGAAGAAATCTTGGCAATGATTGAGCATCAACCGCAAGAAGAAGGGCAGCAAGATACGGAGCAAACACTCATTGTAAACGTATTGCAGTTCAACGAGAAAGTGGCAGGGCAAATCATGGTGCCACGCCCCAAGGTGGCGGCAGTCTCTATTGACAGTCCCTTGCAGCAAATTATAGATAAAGTAAACGAAGAAGGCTATTCCCGTTTGCCCGTCTATGAAGAGACTATCGACAAAATAGTGGGCATTCTTTATGCTAAGGACCTGCTTTCTTTGGCAGTAAAAAAAGGTGATTCAGATGCTTCTGACCTGAAACGTATCTTGCGCAGACCTCTGTTTGTGCCCGAAAACATGCCGTTAGACCGCCTGCTACGTACCTTACAGCACCATCGTGTGCATATGGCTATTGTGGTGGACAAATACGGCGGTACTGCTGGCTTGCTTACCCTCGAAGACGTGCTCGAAGAGATAGTAGGTGATATACAGGACGAATACGACAACGAACAGCCTATAGTGCAGCCTCTCGGCGAAAATCACTACCTGCTGGATGCCCTCACCTCACTCACCGATGTGAACCGTTATCTGCCTTTCGATATACCCGAAGGCGAAGAATACGATACTGTTGCCGGGCTGCTGAACTATACGCTGGGCAAAATTCCGGAAATAGGTGATACAGCCATCATCGAAAACTTCAAATTTACGGTCAAGGAGAAGGAAGGCAATGCCATTACCAAAGTAGAGCTGGAGGTATTGCCCGAACAAGCCGTTTACAATATCGACTAACCCGTATGTGCAAGCGCCTTTTGACATACTGCATGATAGTCTGGGTGGTAGTGAGCGCTTGCTTCCCTTTTCAAGACACCGAAGAGGTAAGCAAACTGCCGCTGCTTTGGCATCATTATGTAAGCCATCATGCAGGCTCATCATTTTTCAATTTTTTGGTTGAGCACTACGTGAAACTGAACCACACTCACCAAGACCAAGGCGACTTGGAGCATCAGAAATTGCCCATGAAGGTGCATCAGCACGAAGGGCTGCAGATATTTTTCTTTATACCGAGTGGTGGTGTCGGTAGGTTTGAATCTCCAACGGCTATCAACGTAGTTTCTTGCTTTGCTTCCGGTAGCGGCTCGCCGCGCCATATTGCCCGCTTTGTCTTTCATCCCCCCTGTAGAGCATAGCCCCTCTGCTTTTTTGTGATTCGGCAAAACCCGAAAACTGCCTTCTTGCCTACGATGGCATCAGAGGCGGCTGTTTTGCCTTTGCTTTCATTCACTCCAAAAGACAAAAGCTATGCTCAATAGAATCATTCATTTTTCCATTCAACATAAAGTGGTGATAGGCATGTTCATGCTGGCGTGGCTGGCGTGGGGCATTTATTCTCTGCGTCAATTGCCCATAGATGCCGTGCCCGATATCACCAACAACCAAGTGCAGATTATCACAACGGCACCGGCTTTATCTGCCTCTGACGTAGAGCGCTTGGTTACTTTTCCTGTGGAACAGACCATGCTCAATATACCTGAGCTGAAAGAAGTGCGTTCCATCTCGCGCTTTGGTTTGTCGGTAGTAACCGTGGTTTTCGATGATGCCACCGACATTTACTGGGCAAGGCAACAGGTACAGGAACGCCTTGCTGGCGTCGAGGTGCCCCCGTTTATAGGTAAGCCGGCAATGGCTCCTTTGTCCACGGGTTTGGGGGAGGTCTATCAATACGTGCTGCGCCCAAAGAAAGGGTATGAACAGCGCTACGATGCCATGGCATTGCGCACGCTGCAAGACTGGGTAGTGCGGCGGCAGTTGTTGGGCACGCCCGGAGTGGCAGATGTCAGTGGCTTTGGTGGGCAACTTAAGCAATATGAGATTGCTTTAAATCCTCAAAAATTGCGCGCTTTCAGGCTAACCGTTGCCGACATAGCCCGGGTAGTAGAAGCGAACCATCAGAATGCAGGTTCGGCTTACATAGAAAAAGGCGAACGTGCTTATTTTATCCGTAGCGAAGGCTTACTGCATTCGCTCGATGAATTGAAGCAGCTTTGTGTGGGCTACACAGAGCAGGGTTTGCCCATTTTACTTGCAGAAGTGGCTGAAGTCCGTTGGGGGCATGCAGTGCGCTACGGTGCACTCACCTACAACAACCAAGGCGAAGCTGTGGGCGGCATCGTGATGATGCTCAAGGGCGAAAATGCCGCAAAGGTCATTGAGCAGGTCAAACGACGCCTCGAACAGATACAACGCAGCTTGCCCGAAGGAGTGGTGATTGAACCCTACTTGGATCGTACACAGCTGGTAAATCGTACTATCCGCACGGTGGTGAAAAACCTCACCGAAGGAGGGTTGATAGTCATTGCCGTGATTATGCTGTTATTGGGCAGTTTGCGTGCTGGCTTGGTGGTAGCTTCGGTCATTCCCCTCTCTATGTTGTTTGCCATAGGTATGATGAACTTATTTGGCATTTCAGGTAATCTTATGAGCTTGGGCGCCATTGATTTCGGCATCATTGTCGATGGTTCTATTATCATTGTAGAAGCGTGCTTGCACTACTTGCATACGCGGTTTTTGAGCCGGAGCCTACAGCAAGCCGAAATGGATGAGGCTGTATTTCGTTCAGCGGCTAAAGTGCGTAATGCAGCTGCTTTCGGTGAAATCATCATCATGATGGTGTATTTGCCCGTACTGGCTCTAAGCGGCGTAGAGGGGCGTATGTTCAAGCCCATGGCGGCTACTGTCATTTTTGCCATTTTGGGGGCTTTCCTTTTGTCTTTGACCTATGTGCCTATGATGAGCGCTTGGGGGTTCAATAAAAAGATAAAACCTGCTTGGGCGGTCTCGGAGCGCATAGTTGATACCATGCAGAGGATGTATCGTCCTTTGCTGTTAACAGCCTTGCGCCGGCGGTTAACATTGCTTGCTGTAGCGGTGGTGCTGTTTGCAGTGAGTTTGTGGCGCTTTCTGCACATGGGCGCCGAGCTGGTTCCTACCCTGCAAGAAGGCGACATGGCTATTCAAGTAACCCTTTTACAAGGTAGCAGTCTGCAAGAAAGCATCCGGCAGGTGTCCACCATTTCAGACATCTTGCTTCGGGAATTCCCTGAAGTGCGTGCTACAGTAGGCAAAATAGGGACTGCCGAAATACCGACGGACCCCATGCCAATAGAAGAAACTGACTTGATGGTATTGCTGCATGACCGCAGCACTTGGACCCGCTTCGAGACACAACAAGAGCTAATGGCTGCCGTACAGCAGCGGCTGGCGCAAATTCCCGGTTTGCAGTTGAGTTTTCAGCAGCCCATACAACTGCGTTTCAATGAGCTGATTACAGGCATACGCCAAGATGTAGCAGTGAAGTTATACGGCGAAAACTTTGATACGCTTATGGTTTATGGTGAAAAAATAGCCCAAGTGGTGCAGAAAGTGCAAGGAGTCAAAGATTTGTATGTGCAACGGCTGGGGGGCATGCCACAGTTGGTAGTCTCTTTTGACCGACAAGCTTTGGCGCTTTATGGTATTGACATTGCTACCGCCAATCAAAGTCTGCAGGCTGCCTCTGCCGGCTGGCAGGTGGGACAAATTTATGAAGAAGAGCGGCGCTTCGATGTGGTGTTGCGTTATGCCGAGCGCTTCCGTCAAAGTCCAGAGGCTTTACAAGAGATTTACCTGCGCAGCAAAGACGGGCAGATGATACCGCTTTCGAAAGTGGCTCGTATCGAACTGAAAGAAAGCCTGAATGAAATCCGTCGCGACAATGCGCGCCGCTTCTTGAGTGTGGCTTTCAATGTGCGGGAGCGTGATATTGCATCGGTCGTGGAAGAAGTGGAAAAAAGAATTGCCAAGGAGGTGAAACTACCTCCCGGTTACAGCCTTACTTTCGGAGGGCAGTTTCAAACGCTTCAGGAAGCCCAAAAACGTCTGATGATAGCCGTGCCCTTGGCATTGGCACTCATTTTTGTGTTGCTCTACTTTACCTTCGGTTCTTTTGCCGACGCCTTGCTTATTTTTTCAGCAGTGCCTTTGGCTGCTATTGGTGGAGTATGGGGGCTCAGCTTACGGAATATGCCCTTTAGCATATCGGCAGGAATAGGCTTCATTGCGCTTTTTGGCATTGCTGTGTTGAATGGCATTGTATTGATTGCAGAGTTTCGCCACTTGAAAACAAAATACAGCAATCTGTGGCGGATAGTACAAATCGGGAGCCTCACCCGTTTACGCCCCGTGATGACTACAGCGTTGGTGGCATCTGTGGGCTTTTTGCCCATGGCGCTTTCTCAGTCTGATGGAGCAGAAGTACAGCGCCCTTTGGCTACGGTGGTCATCTTCGGCTTGATGACAGCTACCCTACTCACTTTGCTACTGCTGCCTTGTCTTTATACGCTGAAAGAACAAGCGTTGGTTGGGCGCGCCGGCAAGCGCTCCATGTCTGTGATAGTCATGATTTTTTCTCTTTCGCTCTTGTCTTTGCCTTCGAAAGGACAGTCCTTGTTGCAGCGTCGAGAGTTGCCCATTTTGGTGCAGCAGCAAGAAGCCCTGCGGGCAGCAGAAACGCAGACCCAGGCTCAAGCCTGGCAAGCCAAGAACTGGGCACAGTTGCCCCAACTGCAAATAGAATGGATGAGTGGGCAGTACAACTCCATCTATTGGGATAACTATTTTGCCATAAGACAAGAGCTACCTTTGTTTTGGCAGCTCAAAGCTCGCAAGGCATACGCCCATAGCAGCTATGAACTGCAGCAGCGCCAGCAGGAGTTTCTGGCGAAAGAGCTGCTCTACCAAGCCATGCTTGCTTATGAAGAGGTTCTGTACGAAAGGCAAGTGGCAGCCCTTTACGACCAAGCGGCGCAACTGACAGACTCTCTGCTCTATTTGGCTGCTAAGGCTCTTGAAAAAGGCGAAATAAGCGGCTGGCAATATACCCAGTGGCAGTTGTCTTCTTATCAATACATACGCTTGCGACTCGAACATCAAAAAGCCTTACTTGTAGCTTCTACTAATCTTGCTTTGTACACGGGCAAATCGAGCCTACCTGCCGATTCGCTTGCTGCTTGGCAGATGCCTACTTTGATGCAAACAAATGCGCACCCTTATGAAGAAGTATTATCAGCTCAGCTGACGCAAGAAGAAGCTACTCGGCAGCGGCAGTGGGCTGAGTGGATGCCTTCACTCACCGTGGGGTATTTCAATCAATCGTTGATTGGGTGGCAGGGTCCTTCCAATCAAGAGCAGTTTTATGACGCAGGCAATCGCTTTCAAGGGGTGCTATTCACGCTTAGCTTACCTTTTATCAACAGTGGGGTGTATAAACAGAAGCAAGCCAGCAAAGCAGCAGTCGAAGCGCGCAAGTTAGAAAACGCTTGGCAACAAAAGCAATGGAATCTGAAAAAAGAGGAAGCGCACAGACAGCTGTTGTGGTTGGCAACTGAACTGAACAAACTGCAGCCGCTCTACGAGTTACAGCTGCAGCAGTTGCAACGGGCTTTCATGGCTTATAGCCGTGGCGAACTTGACCGCATCACTTTTTACAATTACCGCCTTCAAACCTTGAGCTGGCTGGCTGATTATTACACCCGCCTCTACGATTACAACCGTGCCGTGATTACTTGGCACTATTATGCCAATACACTCGAAGAGGCTTTGAATCAATTTTAACCATCCTTTTAAAACACCGAAAATATGAAACGTTTATTGTATATTCTTCTGGCTTCGATGTTGTTTGAGTCTTGCAATAAAGACAAGGTACAACAAGAGACGAACCAAGCGCGTGATGCTGCCGAGGTCTCTGCTAAGCTGCAAGCTGTGGAGTTAAGCTCACAGCAAATTAAAGAAATGGGCATACAGTTCACACAGCTCGTTCGGCAAGAGGTGTCGGAATGGATAGAAGTGAGTGGGCAGGTGATGCCGCCTCCCGAAAGCCTCATTCAGGTGGGTACTCGCATTCCCGGCTATGTGCGTAACCTGCAGCTCGTAGAAGGGCAGCATGTGCAAAAAGGACAAGTACTTTTTTATATCGAAAGTTTGGAGTTCATCGATATGCAGAGGCGTTACCTAACGCTGCTTGCAGACTTGCAGCAACTCGAAAGTGCCTATAAAAGAGAGCAGGCATTGCTGGAGCTTGATGTCAATGCGCGTAAAACTTTTGAACAGACCAACGCCGCTTATCGTAAGACGCTGGCAGAAAAGAAAGCTTTGGAGGCACAGTTGGAGCTGTTGGGAGTCAATCCTACAGAAATAGCACAAGGCAGCATGAAAAAATCCTTACCTGTACGTGCCGCGCACTCTGCGGTCGTAACCAAAATATTAGTTACCGAAGGGACTTACGTGCAGCCGCAGCAACCTGTGTTGGAATTGCTCGACGAACGCCATGTGCATATAGAGTTGACAGTTTTTGAAAAAGACTTACCGAAAGTACAACGTGGGCAAAAAGTACGCTTGGTGTTGGCTGCCGTACCCAACGATACACTGCACGCCGAAGTGTTTGAGGTGAATGCCAAATTAAACGCAGACCGCAGCACCAATGTGCATGCACACTTCAAAAAAGCTCCCGAACATCCCCTTGTAGGTAGCTATGTGCAAGCGTGGATTGCTGTTGCGCCCCGTGTGGCGTGGGTATTGCCCGAAGAAGCGGTAGTATATGATAACGGGCAGGCATATGTATGGCGCAAGCAAGGCATACGCTTGGAACCCTTGGCAGTGCAATTGATGCGCAGCGGTAGAGGAGAAGTAGCATTGCAAGAACCTCTGCCGTTCAGTCCCCAAGATTCTATAGTTTCAACAGGTGCCTTCCGCTTGCTGGCTATCTTCCGCAATGCCGGAGAGGAGGAATAAAAGAAAGGCTGTCCTTACGGGACAGCCTTCTTTTCAAGTTTCTATTTCGATACCTTTTTTGTTCTTGAACTTATATTCGTTAATAGCCAATGAGCTATCAGGAATGACACGCACCCAAGTGCCGTATTTAAAAAACCACTTCATTTGTTTGGACCAAAGCCCTTTGGTGAAGTAGGCATGCAAATAAGGGTGCACAATAAGACTCAGACCGCGCTCTTTTTGATGGTGCACGATGTAGTCCAAAGCATTTTCAATGGCATCTGCAATTAATATGCTGGCAGAGATGCTGCCGGTGCCATTGCAGGCGGGACAAACCTCTCGGGTTTTAATGTTTAATTCGGGACGGACGCGCTCCCGGGTGATTTGCATCAGACCGAAGCGGGTGATGGGTAATATCGTATGGCGGGCACGGTCGCTTTTCATAAATTCTTTCATGGCTTCGTACACCTCTTTTTTGTGGGCGGGGTTTTTCATGTCTATGAAATCAATGACGATGATGCCGCCCATGTCTCTGACACGCAGCTGACGGGCTATTTCTTTGGCTGCTTCCAAGTTGACTTTTAGCGCCGTTTCTTCTTGATTGCCCGTATTGGCTGCTTGGTTGCCGCTGTTTACGTCTATGACGTGTAAGGCTTCGGTGTGTTCAATGATGAGGTAGCCGCCACCGGGAAGCGACACGCTTTTGCCAAAGATTTGTTTGAGTTGCTTTTCGATACCGTAGTGTTCAAAAATACCCACTTTGCCATTATACAGCTTCACGATTTTTTCGCGGTCGGGGGCTATGCGCCGTATATATGCGCGTATTTCTTCATACATGGCGGGGTCGTCAACCACTACCGCATCGAAATTTTCATCGAGCATGTCGCGCAAGATGGCAGACACAC
This sequence comes from Thermonema lapsum, assembly GCF_011761635.1. NCBI lineage: Bacteria > Pseudomonadati > Bacteroidota > Cytophagia > Cytophagales > Thermonemataceae > Thermonema > Thermonema lapsum. Next base: position 833,589 of record NZ_JAASRN010000002.1, on the reverse strand, counting down.
GGCTCAACTCACCGATAATCTTGGCAGGTGGGCGTGCCTCTCGCAAAATGCGATAACCGGCTTCCCATCGTTCCATCAGCTCGCGCAGGTCGGCATCGAGTTCTGCTACTTCTTTGCCTTCGGCTGCTGTGCGTACAATCACACCAAAATTCTTGGGTTTGATAGAGTTGATAAGCCGTAGTAGTCTGTTGCGCTCTTCTTTTTTGATGATTTTTTTCGATACGTTGACCGTATCGGCAAAGGGAATGAGCACCAAATAGCGTCCTGCAATGGTGAGTTGGCAGGATAGGCGGGGACCTTTATTCGAAATAGGTTCTTTTTCTATTTGTACCAAGATGGGCATATTGCGTTTGAGCACCTGCCCTATCTTGCCCCCTTTCTCTATAGGCTCTTCAAACTGGATATTGTCTAACTTATGCGTTTTTTGCTGCTTGGCAATAGTGTCTTTGGTATAGCGCAACAGCGTGCGTACATTCGGACCCAAGTCGGTGTAGTGCAAGAAAGCATCTTTTTCGTAGCCTACATCGATGAACGCTGCGTTGTGCCCTGAGACTACCTTTTTTACCGTCCCGAAGTAAATATCTCCTACATTAAACGGATTGTCCCCCTCTACTACATGATACTCAATAATGTCTTTGTCATTGAGCAGCGCAATGCGTACGCTGTTTTTGCTGACATTGACAATTAGTTCATGATTCACGGTCTTATAGTTTTACTTGCTTCATGTAAAAAAGAGGGAAAAGGCTTCCGACTGAAGCCTTTCAGGTGCGTGCAATCAATGCACTAACGGTTTTTCTTCTTATGACGGTTTTTTCTTAGTCTTTTTTTGCGTTTGTGTGTCGCAATCTTGTGTCTTTTACGTTTTCTTCCACAAGGCATAGTTTGGTTATTTTTTGGTGAAACATTAATTTAATTCTTGCATTGCTTGCTCTATTTGCGCTTTGGCGGTGGGGTCTTGCAAGTGCTCAAGGGCTTTTTGCAAAGTAGCTTTGGCTTCTTTGGGCTTACCGAGGTTCAAGTAGCTCTCGGCAAGCAGCAAATAAGCCTCGGCATGCTGGGGGTTCACCTCGAGCAAATGCTCGAAACGCTGAGTTGCTTTATCGTAGGCTCCCCGTTGCATGGAAAGCAAGCCCAAGTTGTAGAGCGCCAATTCATGGTTGGGATTGGTCTGCAGTATATTCAAAAGCATTTGAATGCCTTGCATAGGCTCCGACGTGGTAACATAGGTCATCGCCATTTTAGCCTTGGCATCCAGTAATGTTGGGTTTTCGTTTAGCACTTGTTGGTAAAGTGCCCGAGCTTGTTCACCAAAGCGATTGGCGCGCTCTACGTCCATAGCAAAGCGGAATGCCTCATAGTAGGCATCGGCAGCACGCAGTTTGTCTTGTATGCTTTGACTGCGCTCGGCTTTCCATGCCATATAATATGCGGCGCTGTCGAAGCGCCCGGCTTGGTAAAAAGCCATTGCCAGTGAATCTGCCCACAGAGGTTTTTCGCTTGCTTTGGCTTGAATCCATGCCTCTTTCAAGCGCTTGATTTGAGCAAGAGAAGCCTCAGACAATTGCATGTTGGCATGGAGTTCGTCCCTACTATTTTCTTGGGCAGTTGGGGCTTTTGCTGTAGCTGTGCTTGCAGGAGCCGCTGGCTTTTTGACTATCTGCCGAGGCAAAGCATACAAAAAGCCCATCATAGCTATTCCGCCAATGCCTACAATTATCTGAGACTTATTCATGAGCAGAGTGAATTACATTTAAACAGCCGCTTCTTGGCGACTTTCTTCTACTTTCAAGTTGTTTTTTACAGCCTCTGCAAAAGTCTTTGCAGGCTTGAAAGAAGGCACATAATGCGGTTCAATGATGATAGCCACGTTTTTGGCAATATTGCGAGCGGTTTTGCGAGCTCGTTTTTTGTTTACAAAGCTGCCAAAGCCGCGGAAGTAAATGTTTTCGCCTTTGGTCATGTTGTCTTTTACTACCTCAAAAAAGGTCTCCACTACTTTTTGAACATCAGCTTTGTCGATACCAGTCTTCTCAACAATCTGTGCGATAACTTCTGCCTTTGTCACGGTTCTTACAATTTTTAAGTTAAACCTTGGTCTTACAAAAATATAACGAGTTAAAAACCACTGTTTTAGTGGAACACAAAGGTATAGCTTGTTTGTCGATTTTAAAAATACTTGTCAAAAAATTTAATATTGCCCGGGAAAGATAAAAAACATAAAATATTGAAAGTCAGATTTAAAACAGCTGCTTTATGAAAATGATTCCTCGCTTTGCTGAGCGCTTGATGGCTTGGTATCGCCTGCATCAAAGGGACTTGCCTTGGCGCAACACGCGCGACCCTTATCGCATATGGCTTTCTGAGGTAATTCTTCAACAGACACGTGTGGCACAGGGGTTGGCTTATTATGAGCGTTTTGTAAAAACATATCCTACTGTACACGATTTGGCAAAAGCCCCTTTGGAAGAAGTATTGCGTTTGTGGCAGGGGTTGGGCTATTATAGCCGCGCGCGTAACCTTTATGCGGCAGCACAGACCATCAGCCTGCAGTATGGCGGATGCTTCCCGTCTAACTACGAAGAACTGTGTAAATTGAAAGGAGTTGGAGAATACACAGCCGCTGCTATTGCTTCTTTTGCTTTCGACGAAGCTGTGGCAGTGGTAGACGGCAATGTGTTTCGCGTTTTTGCACGTCTGTATGGTTTGTATGACGATATTTCGCTGACACGCACCAAAAGCAAATTCAAAGCATTGAGCGAGGGGCACATGCCACCAAAGGAAGCAGCGATTTACAACCAAGCCATCATGGAGTTTGGCGCTGTGCAGTGTACCCCTCAAAAGCCTCTGTGTTTGACTTGTCCCTTTCGCGACGACTGCTATGCGGCGCGCCATGGTAAGCAACAAGTGTTGCCGGTAAAAACCAAAAAACCTGTAAAACGCAAACGTTACTTGTCTTATCGTTTCTTTCTTCGCAAAGGAAAAGTATGGATGCAAGAGCGCACAAAAAAGGATATATGGCGGGGCTTATACGAGCCAGCTTGTGTGGAAGCTGCTACGGCAGCGGCACTGAAGCAACAGCTGCTTGAGCACCCGGCTGCCTTGCAGTGGCAGCAAGCCCAAGCCGTAACCCAAGTGCGCCACCTGTTGACGCATCAAGAGCTGTATATCGACATGGGTATTGTCATACTCGACGGTGAAGTGTCTTTGCCTGACTGCCTGCATAGTGAGGGAGATTGGTTTGCTTACGACGAATGCGATGCCTTGCCCAAACCTGTAGTAATTGCTCAATACCTTGAACAACACCGCCACCTGTTGAGCAGTTAAGCGACTATTTGTTTAAAACATGAAAATGAAACCTATTGAGCTGGGGTTGTTTAGTCGAAATTTTGTATATTCATGTGTGTTTACACACTAAAACAACCATAAACCATGGCAAGAGGACTCAACAAAGTAATTCTTATTGGCAACTTAGGTGCCGACCCCGAAGTAAGAACCTTAGAAAGTGGCTCGGTGGTGGCTACCTTCAATCTGGCTACTACCGAAGCGTACACAGACCGGCAGGGCAACCGTCAGTCTATCACCGAATGGCACAGGATAGAAATGTGGGATAGCTTGGCAAAGATAGCAGAGCAGTATTTGCGCAAAGGAAGTCAAGTGTATATCGAGGGAAAAATTCGCACCGACAACTGGGAAGACAAAGACGGCAACAAACGTTCTACGGTAAAGATTCGTGCCCAGTCGATGATACTCTTGGGAGGGCGTCCCGAAGAGTATGCTTCTTCTTCGAATGCTTCAACAAACAAACCTCTGGTAGAACAAAGCAGCCCTAGTACAGAAGAAATACCGCCTTTTCTGACCGACGACAATGAGGACGACCTGCCTTTCTAAGCAGTTTCCATTTTCTGGCAATTGTGCACACAGAAACGGCTTGCCCCTTTCTGTGTGTTTTTCTTTTACAAAGAAATGTCTGTAAATCAATTGAAGTGCGCTACCATCCACCGAGAGCGGCTATCCAGTTCGGCTTTCAGCTCGAGGATACGTGCTGAGGGATACAACAAAGCAGCCTCATCAATATAACGGCGGGCAGTTTCCCACTGACCGTGATTGAAGGCATTAGCCGCTTGGTTGTAGTAATACAAAGCAACAAGCTCTACAAAACGAATGGAATGGAGCTGCCCGTTTTCGGCGTAAAAGTGGGTATGCGCAGCGATGTCCCGTTCAAACTCCAGGAAGCCGTTTTTGTCAGTGGACTCCAGTACAATGGTCTCTTTGCCAAGATGCACCTTGATAAACACATGGTAAGGTGCTTCTATGATTTCATAGGGAATACCTGTTTTGCCCAGTAGGTAGGCATACACCATGCTGCCCGTAACGCAATCGAAAGCCCCTTTTGTGAGCAGCCCTTCCCACTGGCTGTAAGCTTGGTACTGTTTCAGTAAGTTTTTTTGTGTATGTCGGAACAGCTTGTACAATAAATTTTTATTGATGGGGTGGCTGTGAGTTTGTTTTTCCCAATATAGACGCTCTTGCTCTATGGCTTGACGGAATGCATGAAACTCGCGCAAAATAGCTTTTTGCATAGAGTGCCCGGCGCTATGTATATCTGTGTGGGCAGGCTGCGCATAGCCGGGCAAGCCCGTCGTCAATAAAATTGACACCACCATGATATATGCACAACGCCTCATGGTCTTTGCTTTTTCTTTTTTTAACTTTAAGTTAACAATTTCTTAACATTAGAGCAAATAAAAAGTTCGGGAATGGACGTAAAAATTTTTTTGTGCTTACAAAAGGCGTTCAATCATTTGGGCGTCGTTGATTTTGATATGCCCCTCACGGCTCAGCTCATCCAGTGCTTGTTCTATAAGAGGCAAATCCATTTGCTTTAAGTGTTTTCGAAGCTCTTCCAAAGGGATGGGAGCATGCAGGCAGGCTGTCTTGATTTGCTCTTTTACTTTCGCAAGGTGTGCTTCTTTGTTTTTCTTTCTCTTCTCGCGAATGCAATGGTCGCAAAAACCACAAGGCTGTTCATTTTTTTCACCAAAATAATGAGCAATGAACAGGCTTCGGCAGTGTTCACCTCGGCAATACTGTTCCATTAGGGCAATCTTCTGGAGGTGATTTTCTTTGAGCGCCTGCAGTAGCTCGTAGCGCAGGGGCAGCCGTTGCGCCGGATGACGGGGCAACAAAAACGTAAGTTGACTGCCTTCACCGGCAGGCTGGTAATCCATAATGCCGGAGTTGCGCAGTTTCATCAGGGCATGGTGAAGTTCTTGGGGCGAAAGGCTTAATTTTTTCGCCCAGTCGTTGAGTGAAAATGAATGGTATTCAGAAAGTAGCTTGCCCCCCCCTAAGCGCAAACACCCTTTGATGATGTCCTCGAGATGGGGGTTTCGCAATATGAAATCGTAAAGGTCTTTTTGATTGACAAGCACATGCAGTTGAGGCGGGCGGTAAAAATCCTCGTCGAGTTTTATGATTTCCAGCTGCTCCAGTGCTTTGAGGGCAAAGTATGCCTCTTGGGCAGGCAGTCCGCTTCGGCTTTGCCAGCGTTCAAAGTCGAAGTCAAAACTTTGCCCCTCGCCGCTGCCTATTGCCAGTTGGAAGTAGTTGGAAAGTGATTCGTAGGCACGCCTTAGCACCTCTTCGGGGGGATAGCTGCGCTCTATTTGTTTTTTTAGCTTTTGGAAGTCAGCTGGGTGGTAAAGCAAAACGGCGTAGGCAGCTTTTTCGTCGCGCCCGGCGCGTCCGGCTTCCTGATAATAGGCTTCCAACGAGGCAGGTGGGGCAAGGTGCATCACCAAGCGGACGTCGGCTTTGTCTATACCCATGCCAAAGGCATTGGTGGCTACCATTAGGCGAAGGCGATTGTGGAGCCAGTCGTTTTGTTTTTGGTTGCGCTCTTGTGGCGTCAAGCCTGCATGGTAGTAATCGACAGAGAAGCCCTTTTTGCGCAACCAAAGTGTCAGTTGTTCGCAGCGCTTGCGTGTGTCGGCATAAAGAATGCCGCTGCCCTCTACTTTCTGCAAAATGTAAAGCAAGCGCTCTGCTTTGTTCTCTTCTTCAAAGACCGAGTAAGAAAGGTTGGGACGTAAAAAGCTCTTCTGAAAAAAGCGGTAGCCGGGTCTAAATTGCAGTTTTTCGCAAATGTCTTGTTGCACCTGTGGCGTTGCCGATGCCGTAACGGCAAGCGTAACCGGGCGGTAGGGCAGCTGTTGGCGAAAGTGGGCAATTTGCAAGTAAGCCGGGCGGAACTCATAGCCCCATTGCGAAATACAGTGGGCTTCATCTACTGCCAGCAAGTGGATATTCATTTTTTGGGCTCTCTCGATAAAAAGGGCAGTTTGCAGGCGCTCGGGCGATACATACAAAAAGCGGACATTGCCATAAATGCAGCGGTCTAAGGCAAAATCTATTTGGCGGGCGCTCATGCCGGAGATGATGAGTTCGGCGGCAATCCCGCGGCGCTTCAGTTGCTCTACTTGGTCTTTCATGAGTGCAATGAGTGGCGACACCACCAAACACAAGCCCGAACGCAGCAAGCCGGGCACCTGATAGCAAATAGATTTTCCACCACCAGTAGGAAGCAATGCCAGCGTATCGTGCCCCTCCAATACAGAGCGAATGATGTCCCACTGCATCGGGCGGAAGGACGTATAGCCCCAGTATCGCTCAAGAACCAGTAGGGCTTCGGCTTCGGAAGGCACTTGTGTATTCTGTGGCTTCATGAAAATCAGTAAGTAGCGCTATTCTCTATGAATTTAAGATTTTTTTGCGTTTGTATTGCCTGATTTTTGCTAATGAACTAAAACGGTTCTTTGTTTCAACAAAACACAAGTTGTATGAAAAAGATTTTACTTTGGGGTTGGTTGACAGCCTTTGCTGTAGCACCCGCTTGGGCACAAGAAGAAGGACAAAATACCTATCAAGACCCTGCCATGACCATGGGGCTGTCTGCTATGGACAGCATGAGCGTGTTTAAGCTGCCTTTTGTTTACACCAAAATTGGAGAGCAGCAGTACGTTGGTTTCCGCATTCAGCCCGAAATCGTCATTTGGAAAATAGGCGTGGGCTTCGACGTGCCTTTGTTATGGAATATCGAAACACGTGAGTTGCGTAAAGACGAATTCCAGAACGGCGTGGGTGTTTTGCGTATGATGCGCTATCTGCGTTACGGTTTTAAAAAGCGCGACAAGGTATATGTGAAGGTAGGCGACATGACGGGTGAGTATATTGGCTATGGAGGGTTGGTCAACCAATACACCAACTCACCTTCCTTTGAGAAACGTGCTGTAGGTATCAGTGCCGACATACGCCCCGTTCCGTATTTTGGTATTGAAGGGCTTTATGGCAACCTGAGTACTTCGGGCTTGTTGGCGGTGCGTCCTTATGTGCGTCCTTTGGCAACTACTCAAATACCCATAGCCAAAACAGTAGAAATAGGCTATACCTATCTGCAAGACCGAGACAACACCGACTATACCAAAGTGTTTCAAGATGACCAAGCCACCAAAGACCTCTCGAATCTGCCTTCTACCAAATACGTGCGGGATGGGGTGAGTGCTTGGGGTATAGATATGGGTGTTACGGTTGTGAACAACTCCATGCTGCGCTTGACTGCTTACACCCAATACAACCAACTCAACAAAATAAACTCAGACAGCCTGCAGGCTCGTCAGTTGGCATTGGCTGCTGCCAATCCTGAGCAGGCTGACCTCATCAACGGATACAAGGCAGGTACTGGCTGGAGCATTGGGGCTCATGCAGGTATCAATTTCATAGCCAATATTTTCAACTTAGATGTTCGTTTAGAGCGCTTGTGGTATAGCGACTACTATCAACCCCAATTTTTCAATGCGATTTATGAGCTGAACAAAGACGCCAAAATAGAAAGTTTGCTCACTACCAAGTCTTTGACTGGTACTTTCGGTGCATTGACTGCTACCATCATCAACAAGGTGCGTTTGGGTGGGGGCTTGCTCTTGCCTGACAATGTATCGGCAGAGAACCCTGCCTACATCTATTTGACCTTAGATGCCAATGAACTGATTAAAGGGTGGATTATCCAAGGTTCTTATATCAAAGGGCAGTTGGCAGACTTGAGTGATGCCTTCACCTTAGACCAGCGTTCTTTGGCGCAAGGGCGTTTGGCTTATCGCTTTGCCAAGTTCCTTGCTTTGGGTGTAGATGCTAAATGGACCTTTGCCCGTACCGTAGAAAACGGTGTAGAGAAATTCGAAGTACAGCAGTTTATCATGCCCTACTTCGGTTTGCATGTACCATTTAATTTGAACAAGTGAATCATTAGAGCTTATGCTCAATAACATAGACCAAAAAAGGGCAGCCTTCGGTAGCAGGTTGCCCTTTGGTTTGTCGGAATATCTCTTTTGAATGCTTAAGTCATGAAACGCTCTTCGATGAAAGAAGCAAGATGTGGCACTGTTAGCTCGGGCAAATAAGGTGTGCTGTAGCCTTTGCCTATCTTTTCCAAGTTGCGCAGGGCAGAAGAGCTGATGTGCTCATATTCCACATCGCAGTGGAAGAATACAGTTTTTAGATTGCGCTTCATATCGCGCATAAACTGCAGCTGGTTCATCTCGTAAGCCAAGTCATCGCCGTTGCGCAGCCCGCGCACAAGCGTCACGTCGGCATAATCTTCTTTACTTGTCAGGTAATCGGTCAGCAAACCTTCGAAGCCCTCGGTTTGTCTGTAATAAAGCACCGGGCTGATGCTATCTTGCGTTAGTGTATCGGTTTTTTCCGGATTGACGCCCCGGGCTACAATGACCTTGTCAAATACTTGTTCGGCTTTCAGCAAAATATTGAAGTGCCCTTTATGAAAAGGATTGAACGAACCGGGATAAACGCCAATCTTGGGTTTATAGTGCAGCAGGTAATCGTAAAGGCTTTGCAGGTTGTTTTGATTTTCCGGATAGCGTTCAGTCCAGTGTTGAAGCAGCTTCAGGCGCGCTTCGCGGTAAATGCGATAATCGAAACACTGGTATTCCTTAAAAATGGCAGCTTCCCACCGCAGCAACTCCACAAATGAGCCGTGACGTAATATGTGGGTATCGAATTGGCAGAATAGAGCCGAAAGTGGGTGAGTAGCTTCGTAGGTGCGGGTATCGAGAATAATCTGTTTTACTATTGCAGCAGCTTCGCTTTGTTGCGAGCAGTTGCTTTCGAATAAGGCAGCCGATAGCTCTTCATTGTCTGTACGCCAAGGCAGGTAAATGGCATCGTGGTAGAAAGCCGCCGCTATCAAAATATGTTTTTCGCTGCCTTTCAGCCCACTTTGCTCTATACAACCTAACAGCTCTTTGAGATGAGCTAGGTTGTGGAAAAAGCGGTGCGGCTCCTGCCACCTTACGAGCAAGTGCTCATAAGAGGTGATACCGAAAAAAGCAAAGGTGTCGTGGTATTGCTTGAGCCACGACACCCCCGGTGTTTGATTATGCATGCTCACAACACTTTGCTTCTTGTTGTTTGTAAGCCGGACGGGGTTTCAATTGCAATATTTGGAAAAGCTTTTGGTCTTCCACGTAATCGGGGTTGGGGGTAGTGAGCAGTTTATCACCGGCAAAAATAGAGTTGGCACCAGCCAGAAAACACAATGCCTGCTCTTCTACGTTCATGCGCACGCGCCCCGCCGACAGGCGCACCATGGCTTTGGGCATCAAAATGCGGGCAGTGGCTATCATACGCACCATTTCCCACACCGAAACGCGCGGTTGGTTTTCGAGAGGGGTGCCCGGCACCGGCACCAGTGCATTGATAGGCACCGACTCAGGATGGGGATTCATCGTTGCCAAGGTGTGCAGCATGGCTATGCGGTCTTCTTCTTTTTCGCCCAAACCGATGATGCCTCCTGAACAAACTGAAATGCCATTTTTGCTTACTGCCTCAATAGTTTTCAGGCGGTCGTCATAAGTGCGGGTCGTGATGATGTTGTTGTAATAGTCTTCGCTGGTATCGAGGTTGTGGTTGTAAGCATACAACCCAGCTTCTTTTAGTTTTTGTGCTTGCTCTTCGGTGAGCATACCCAGTGTGCAGCAGACCTCCAAACCCAAGTTGGCAACACCTTTCACCATCTCAAGCACCTTGTCGAAGTCGCGGTTGTTGCGCACTTCACGCCAAGCGGCGCCCATACAAAAGCGGGTGCTACCGGCTTCTTTGGCTTCCAATGCTTTCTTTAATACGGTTTCTACATCCAGCAGCTTGTGCACCTCCACACCGGTATGATAACGTGCCGCTTGCGGGCAATAGGCGCAATCTTCGGGGCAGCCGCCTGTTTTTATAGATAAGAGTGTACACACCTGCACCTCGTTGGGGTCGTGATATTGGCGGTGCACCGTAGCGGCGCGATAAATCAACTCCATAATGGGGGTTTGGTAAATCTCACGCACTTCTTCAAGTGTCCAGTCGTTTCGTATCATAGCCGTATGATTTTCTTTTGGGTATTCAATAATAGAGAAGAAATTTGCACTTTGCAATTTGAAGCAAAAATATTGAATAATAAGCGTAGGCAGCCTACTGGTTTAAACTATTGTTTTCATGAACACCATCTCTTTTGAAAAATACCAGGGAGCAGGCAACGATTTCATCATTATTGACAATCGAACAGGGCACTTCCCTAAACAAAATGCCCGCTTGATTGCAGCCATGTGTCGGCGGCGTTTTGGTGTTGGTGCAGACGGACTCATCTTGATAGAGCAAGCGCCGCAAGCCCACTTCAAGATGATTTACTTCAATGCCGACGGCTATGAGGGGTCTTTGTGCGGAAATGGTGCGCGTTGTGCAGTGGCTTTTGCCCATAAACACGGCATCTGTCCACAGTCGGTGGTCTTTGAAGCCTATGACGGCATGCACGAAGCAAAAGTACTGGGCAAGGAGGTCAAACTGAAAATGCAAGACGTGCGGGGTATTGAGCAAATGGCAACAGATGCCTGCTTTTTAGAT